>PMVZ01000077.1 GCA_003166375.1 Acidimicrobiaceae bacterium
AGACGGGATTTCTGCATCTCTGCCTGCGCTTTTAGCGCGCTAATCGGCATCCGACGCTGCCCGACGAGGGCAGGCCCCGCCGCCCGCTCTCCGACGGCCGCCGCTGCCGTCTACCCGATGCTGTGCGCTCATTGCCCGCCATTCTATCCATCTCGTGTGACGGTGCGCTCGAGCACTCATGGATAGGTTGAACGGGTGCCTCTTGCGAAGTTCATAGCTGCTCTGCCGGCTGTTCAGTTATGTCTGTCCATCCGCGTCACCATCTCAACCAGCAGTTTCGTGGACACCGGACCGGCTACGCCCGCGTCAGCCCTCACCTTGGAAAGTGATGCCACGGTACAAAAACAAGCGAGGTTGGCCTTACCCAAGCGCTCGCGTAACCGTCGTTCGGCGCTCAGCCCCGGCCCGCGCGACACCCGGCAGCTGGCCACCTCGATGCATGAAGCAGGCGTCGGTCTGAACGGCTCAGTACGCGGGAGGGTCGCTCGCCGGGAACGACTCTTCGCCAGCTTCGTCAACCTTCGCGCTTTCGCTCGCTCGTTGCTGCACGAACTCGGCGAACCGTTCGAGCTCGTCGGCGTAGAGCTTCTGCATCACCTTCGGGGCGAAGCGCCGTTCGAAGAACCCGCCGATGCCGCCGGCGCCCTGCCATGTCGTCGCGATCTTCACCAGGGCCTCCTCGCCGCGCGTGGTGACCGTGAAGGTGGTGACGAGGGTGGAGTTCGCATCGGTCTCGACGAGCGTCCCAGGCGAGGGCTCGGACACCGTCATCCGGTACGGACGGCTCCGCCCTCCGGCGGTGACCGTGAAGGTAACCACGCTCCCTACACCGACGCCGCCGTGCTCGACGGCGAAGTTGGAGAACGCCGGAGGGAGGAAGCGCTCGTGCTCGTGCATGTCGGCGAGGTAGCGGTAGGCGGTGGTGGGCGACGTCGGGATCACCCGTTCCGCAGCGACGTGGATCGTTCCCATCCCGCGTTGCTACCACTCGCGCGGGTCCGCGCGACAGCTGCCGAAGACGGGTCTGATTCGAAGCAAGATCTTGAGTTCGTGACGGAGAGCCACGGCGCTTGAATCACTCAAGCGTTCCGGTGCTGGTCAAGCCCCAATTCGAGTAAGCGCACCCGACAGGCTTGAGCGAGGGGATCGCTCGACATCCCATCTGTGATGAGTCGCGACATTCATGATCGCGGTCTGATGGCAGTTATCGGGGCGCCCGCGAGGTGCTCGAGTGGGTCGGTTTGAACGGCATGGCGTTCTCCACCACGGTTTAATCGGTATAACCCCGCCAGGTGTACGGTGGCCTCCTATCGGGAAGAGGCGCGGTCATTGTGAGTAGTGCGGCCCGACCCGACCAGTCCCCAGGATGGACGATCCTGGCCGCATCACCCCGTCGGCGCCACGGAAATCTCGCTGATTCCGTACCGCCATCGATCCGAGCATCAGTCGGTCGATATCACCGGACTCCAGCTCCGGGACACACAGCGCGGTGACCGCAGCGGCGACCATGAGCATCTCGCGCCAGGACGGGTGGTCAGGCAACTCTCACAGCGGTCGAGCGTGGCAGGTGCTGATCGACGGCAGCGTCGCCACGTCAATCTCCAACAATGAGACGGTCGATCTACCGGTTGCCGCGGGACATCACGCCGCCCAGGTGACATCGATGCGGTTCCTCCGCAGCCCGAAGGTGTCCCTCGAAGTAGCGGAGGGCCAAGTCATCAGGCTCTCGTGTCGGAAGCGAGCCCGTCACCCGTTCATCGTCCAGCGATCAATCATCTATTTGCTGGCCAGCCTGTTCAAGCACGACCTCTGGATCAGTCTCACACCTGACGACACCGTCGAGACTGACCTTGAAGCTGGCGGCGACGATAGCGGACTGCGAGCAGGAGCCCCGGCCGCGTCAAGGTCACCCGCCAGCATCAGGACGATCACCAGCGTCAGGGAGATCACCAGTGCGCCGACGCTCGATGGCAAACGAGGCGCTGCCGCCCTCGCCGTGCATCAGCTGACCAAGCGCTTCGGTCAGCGAACTGCCTTTTCCGAGGTGTCCTTCGAAGTCGCGTACGGGGAGGTGTTCGGCTTCCTGGGGCCCAACGGCGCTGGCAAGACCACCACCGTCCGCACCCTCGGCACGCTGATCGCGCCGACCTCGGGTTCGGCCACAGTCGCCGGGATTCCGCTCAGCCCTGAGAACGAAGTGGAGATTCGCCAGCGCATTGCGATCATGCCGGAGGCGCCTGGTCTCTACCTGCGCCTGACCGTGACCGAGAACCTGGAGTACTTCGCCGGTCTCTACGGCCTGCACAATCCCGGACCGAGGATCGAAAAAGCCCTCGAGGCGGTCAGCCTCGCAAACCGCGCTGGAGATTTGTGCGGCGGGCTCTCCAAGGGGCTCCGCCAGCGCGTGGGCCTGGCCCGCACACTGCTGAGCGACCCGGCTGTCATGTTCCTTGACGAACCGACATCGGGCCTCGACCCGGTGGCCGCACTCGAAGTTCACGACCTCATCATCGGGCTCCGCCAGCAAGGCGTGACGATCTTCCTCACAACCCACCGACTCGACGAGGCGGAGAAGCTCTGTGACCGGGTGGCGATCATGAACACCACGCTGCGAACCGTTGGCACTCCGGCAGGGCTGCGAGAACAGCTCTTCAAGAAGTCGCTCATCCTCACTACCGTCGAGCCAGTCAAGGGCCCCGAGCAGCTCTTCACCAGCGTCAAAGGTGTGGAGAGCTGGCGCGCCGAAGGTCTCGATTCCTATGTGCTCTCGGTGTCAGAGCCAAGGGTGGCCGCGCCTGAGGTCGTACGGGCGCTCGTTAATGCCGGAGCAGATGTCCTCAGTATCGGCGAGACGCAGCACTCGCTCGAGGACGTGTATCTCGAGCTGATTGCCGACGACGTCGAGGCTCACAAGCCATGATGGGCCTCGACGCCACACGGGTTCGCGCCGTTGTCCACAAGGAGTTGCGGGACTTCCGGCGTAAACGGTCCATCGTCGTGACGATGTGCGTCCTTCCGCTCCTCTTCCTCGTCGAGCCGGTGATCACCATCTTCTTGGTCACGCCGAGCACCTCGGGTGCGGCATTGCAGAAGAGTCTCATCCTTCCGATCCTCTATCTCCTGTTGATGCCGACCATCATGCCGAGCACACTCGCCGCGTACAGCGTGGTCGGCGAACGCGAGCAGGGAACACTCGAACCGCTCCTCACGACGCCTATCCGCCAGCAGGAGTTCCTGCTGGGCAAAGCGACGTCGGTCATGATCCCCACGCTGGCGCTTTCCTACGCCGCGTTCACCCTCTTTTTTGCCGCCGTCCGGCTGGTCGCCAACCCGGTCGTCGCCTCGGCCGTTTTCCACGACAGTCCTACAATTTTCGCACTGTTCCTCTTGGCGCCCTTGATGGCCGGCTGGGGCATCGTGGTTGGCATGGCCGTCTCCGTCAGGGCAACCGAGGTGCGGGTCGCCCAACAGCTAGGTGTGCTGGCCAGCTTTCCCCCTGTGGTTGGGATCATTCTGTTGGCGGTCGGTGTGGTCAGCCCGACGGTCCTTGTGGCGCTCGCATTTGCCGTCGGCTTGCTGGTGGTCGATGTGCTGCTTTTGCGATTCGTTTCCGGGATGTTCGATCGGGAGCGTCTGGTCACGGGAGCCAAGGCCGTCTAGGCTAGGGATAGCAAGTAGTTGGGATGGCTCGCTCCAAAAGTGGTGCCTCTGGGACCGATGGTCCCGACACACCACGCCGACCCAGGCCCGGTCGAGACAGCACCCTCTACCAGCTGACCAACCTCAGCGGGTCACTCGATGAGCACCTCGTTGCTCTCGATTGTGGGTCGATCGCACACTGCTCTCATCCGCGCGCAGACCACGGTGTCCGAGGGTCGCCCACTTCGCCGGCTCGCGGGTAAGAACAGAACGAGTCTCGGCCAGACGACGGCGAAGAGCGCCCATTCGGCGATCTGCCCCGTCGCCCTCACCTTGGAGAGGTGATGCCGCCAGCCCGAGCCGCTTCGCGCGGACGGCGAGCCGCCTATGACTCAGTTGGCCGTGAATGCAACTTCGACATCCAGACCACCGCCGGAACGAGGGCGGGCGGTGATCGTGGCTCCGTGGGCTGCAGAAATCGCACGGACGATTGCGAGGCCGAGCCCATGCCCGGCGCCTTGGCGCACACGTTCGGCGCCGATCTGTTGGAACGGTTGGAACAGTCGGTCAACATCCTCGGGTCGAATCACCGGTCCGGTATTGCTGATGGAGAAACTCGCACGTCCTCCGACGGACCGGGTCGCAACTTCGATGCTGCCCCCGGAGAGGCTGTGGCGCAGCGCGTTGTCTACGAGGTTTGCCACCAGGCTCTCGACCAGTCGCGGGTCACCGACCACTTGCACTTTCACAAGGTTGGCTTCAATATGAAGGCCTCGGCGCTCAGCTTCTTCTAATCGCGAGTTGAGCGCGTTTTCGGTGATCTCCTTCAGATCGAGCACCTCCTGCTCCTCGAGACCGCGTTCACTTGTCGCGAGCGTGAGGAGCGCGTCGATGAGTCGCTCTTGCTGATCACCGAGCTGCAGTGCCTCTTCGCAAGCCGCCCGCAATTCTGTCGAACTGGCGTCGGGGTCGGCGAGTGCGACTTGCAACAGCGTGCGCTGGCCTGCGAGAGGGGTCCGCAGTTCGTGCGAGGCATTCGCCACGAAGTGGCGCTGGGATTCGAAGGAGGCTTCGAGTCGCCCGAAGAGATCGTCGAGCGTCCTTCCAAGCTCGCTGAGCTCGTCATCGGGGCCGTCAACTCCTAAGCGCCGGTGCAGGTTGGTTGCGGAAATCTCCTTAGCCGTCGCGTTCATGTCGCGAAGCGGCCGTAGAAACCGCCCAGCGATCAACCATGCGAGCCAGAGCGCGACCAGCCCGGCGATCAGTCCGACGATGGCCGGACCGACGTTGAAGTGGTGAACGGCAAAGAACCCTTGGACGACCGGAGAGGCCTTCGATCCGCGTGGAGCAACTTGCACGCTGTGGCCGACCAACAGGCCGGACACTCCAAGCACTGCGGCAACCACGACAACAAAAAGTCCGGCGTACAGGACAGTGAGCTGCACGCGAAGCGGTGGCCGCCGAATGCGGTCTTTCGTCAGGACTTTGCGGATGTTCACTGCGATGCTCCGATCCGGTAGCCGCCCTCGCGGACAGTCTCGATCAACGGTGGGTCGCCGAGCTTGATCCGTAGCCGGCGCATCGTCGTTTTGACTGCAGTGGTGAATGGGTCCGCAAACTCGTCCCAGACACGTTCGAGGAGTTCCTCGGCGGAGACCACTCGGTCGCCCGAAGCGAGAAGGCATTCGAGGATCGCGAACTCCTTCGGGCTGAGTTCCAGGCGTCGTCCGGCACGGAACGCAACCCGGCGGTTCGGGTCGAGTACTAAGTCCCCTACTTCGAGCGTCGGCGGCGTCGCAGGCGTGGCGCGTCGCCCAAGCGCGCGGATGCGAGCCACGAGCTCGGAGAAGTCGAACGGCTTCGGTAGATAGTCGTCGGCGCCCAACCCGAGGCCGTCGACTCGGTCTTTGACCGTGCTTGCTGCCGTCAGCATCAGCACGCGGCTGTCCGACCGGTCCGCCACGATCTTTCGACAGACCTCGTCGCCGGGGATTCCGGGAAGATCCCTGTCCAACACCACGACGTCGTAGTGGGTGGTCGCTAGACGATTGAGTGCATCGTTCCCGTCGAGGACGACGTCAACCGCCATGCCCTCTCGGCGAAGCCCGGTCCCGATCGATCGGGCCAAGACCTCGAAGTCCTCGACAACGAGCACTCTCACGACCTTTGTCCTTTCGGCTTCGCACGGGTTGTGGCGACGTTCAGTTTGTCGATGGGGCGGGATGACATCGGTCCAACGATGACAGGACCCAGGTGTCAGCACGGTGTCAACCGCTGACACCGTGCTGACACCGTGCCAGTCGTACAACGACCTTTCAAAAACCGCTCCGCCGATTGCGAAGGAGATTTCCGTGAACTACGTCGTCCATGAACTGATCGTCATCGACCGGAGCGCGACGTGAGCGCGACCCTCGAAGCAAGGGAACTCGGAAAGCGCTATCGGCGTCGCTGGGCGCTGTCGGACTGCACCTTGGTGATCCCCAAAGGAAAGGTCGTCGGCCTCGTCGGCCCGAACGGGGCAGGCAAGACGACACTCCTCCACCTGGCAGTCGGGCTGCTCACGCCCTCCACCGGCGCGGTCGAGGTGCTCGGTGGACGTCCGGCCGATGGTCCCGAACAGCTCGG
>PMVZ01000387.1 GCA_003166375.1 Acidimicrobiaceae bacterium
CCGCTTCGGGGACCAACGCGCCATGGCCCTGGCCGGCGCGCTCTGCTTAGCCTGGATCCACCGATCAACCCCTGCTGCTGAGCCGGGAGAGCGCAGTCGCCGCTGACGGCCTCGTCGGATGTCGGTCGACCGGGGTCGGGGCGTAGTCAACCAAGCTGTCTTGCTCGGCTTGGTTGTCAGCGCATAGGTAAGCGTCTGCGGCTGCGCCGATCCGCGAGGGCCGCTCAGCCAGGAGCGAGATCGAGGAGGCGAAGCTTTCCCAGCGCTTTGATGAAGCTGTCGGCCCAGGGCCATTTGTCCGGCCCGCGAAGCCTCGGGATGCCCGAGCGATTGACGAGGCGAGCAGGCACCGAGAAGTAACGGGTGCGAAGAGTGCGGGTGACGGTCAGCTCGTCCTTGTCGACGATGCCACCCAGGAAGGCACACCAGCGCACGAGGTCGTGTGCAAGCACCGCGCAGCACAGCCATGCGGAGTTGGCGAAGAAGTGCCCGGAGGGGACGTGGTCCATCCCGGCACCTTCTTTCAGGTCCTTGATGGCGAGCTCTACTCGGGCGTGGTCCCGGTGGAAGGCGTCGAGTTCGACAGCAGTGCCGTCCAAGTCGGTGAGGAAGCCAAAGTGCCGCCAGTCGGGCCAGAGCTTCTCTTGGGCTCCGACGAGCCGGGTGCGGCGCACGATAAGGCGCNNGCCGTTGCGATTGCCCTGTTTCCCGTTCGCACCGCCATCGTGTAGGAAACACCGAGACGTGCGAGGGTCTTGATCGTGTCGTTGGACCAGAACCCCGAGTCGACCCTCAGCACGATCTCGCCTGTCGCCCCGGCCCGCCGGCACCGCGCGACGAGCTCGGCGACAAAGCGCCTCGCCCCACGGGCGGTGTTGGCCGACCCCTTGCGCATGCGGGCATGGAGCACCTCGCCGGTATCGGCCCGGGTCGCAAGCAGCGGATGGTAACCGAGGACCTTGGTGTAGCCATAGCTGGCACCTTGCTTGTTTGCGCCTTCGACCTGACAGATCGTCGAGTCGACGTCGAGGACGAGACGGTCCTTTGGCCCGGCCCCGAGTGCCCACGCTCGCCGCAACGTCTCCGCGATCACCTGGTCGAGCTGACGGACATGGCCGAAAGTAAAGGACCGAAGGAATGTGCCGAGCGTGGAAGGTGCCATCACCCTGTGGGAAAGCACGGCTTTTGTCGCCCCGGCACGGAGCAGCTCGACATGGTCGATGTGGCTTGCTCCCGCCACGATCGCGTGCACGAGACTCAGCACTTTGCGACCGGGCAGTGCACCGCCCACACGGCCGGTCAGCCGCAGCGTCGAGTTGATCAGCGCCTCGAGGCCGAGACGCACGACGAGTGTCGAGACGAGCAGCAAGCCGGCATTGGCGACGAGGTTCGGCTCGTCGAATGCCACCTCGATCCGGTCGAGACCGCGCGATACTTGTCTCACTGAAAGTGCCTCCCGAGCTGTGGGGATCTGACGACGTTAAGCACCGTCATTCTCCCAGCTCAGGAGGCCTTTTAGGTGGATACGTGGACTGCTTCAGCCCTGGTTGATCGGTGGATCCAGGCTAAGGCCCGAGTCAAGAAGGACACCGTTGCTTGGCTGCTGAGCACCACGCGGTGCACCTTCGTCCGTCGGACATACACCCATGCCATGCCAAACATCCGTACTCAAGGTAATGCTGTCGTCAACTGGCACGACCTGTCTGATTCCGCAGAGTTCGAGACCACTCCACATCGGGGTGCGATAGGTGCGCCATCCCGCTGGGACTGAGAAGCGCAGCCCGCCGAAGATGACAGAGTGCCATGACGCGGGAACGACCGGTGCCGGTTCGGAGGCCAAGGCGACAAAGTGAGGCGAATAGGTCACTGTTTGCAGAACCCGTTCGGCAAACGGTCCCTCGACAGTGAGCTTTACACCGAGCTGTAGCAAATAGTCGGTGCCCTGATCCTGGTAAAAGGGAATCCCGTTGATGACCCTTCGGGTACCCAAGGTCGCCGGAATGTTTGCCCCACTGGGCAGTGCAAGTAGCTCGACCACCGTCTGGGAGCCGTAAGGGGAACTAACGGGGGGGCAGTGAAACAACCCTGGCCTTGGATTGACAAAGACCTCCCCTGGAGTCTGCCCGCTTGGGCACGGTGGCGCGTCGTATATCACCGTCCAAGTTCCAGGTACCGACACCTGCGCATCTCCATAGACAACCGGCATCCAACCGACCGGTGCGGCCGATACGTCAACGAAAGCTGACAGCGGCTCAGTCGTGGTGGTGGTTGTAGAGACCGTCTGGGTGCTGGTGCACGCGGCGAGGGCCAGTGTCATGACCACCGGCACGAAGGCGCGCAACCTCACCGTGGTCATGGTCCCACGAAGCTCAGACGGAATGGTTCCGCGTAAGGACATTGACGTGCCGCTACTGGCAGTCAAGCAGTGGAGAGTTGAAGATGACGGTCCGACCGGCCCGCACTGTCACACTCGGCCAAGTCCACTCACCGGAACGTATGACCTCACCGAGACCCTCCACTATGTACGCGCCAGCGGCGGCGGACAGCTTGTAGCTAGTACCTGCCCGGACCGTCGTGGATGCGACGAGGGTACGTCCCGAGTAGAGAGATACCTTCACAGGAAAAGCACGGGCGGTGCACTCGACGGTAAGCCCGGTCACGACGCCAGTGGGTTTGACGGTACTTGTCGTGCACGCGGTCAACATCAGCGTCATGACCACCATCTNNGACGACCACGAGCTTGCGCATCATGGTCTCAGGGCGAACCCAGCGACGTAGACGCGCTCATGGGTCGACGCTGACGACGGTCCCGACGAACGGGCCGTTGCCGGTATCGAGTTCCCAGGAGAACTTCGCGACCCATACCTGCGACACCTTCGGCACCGTCATCTCCATCGCGAACCTTGCCGTCTTGCCAGCTTCGAGGTGGCCGATGGCCTGACAGTTGAGTTCGTAGGACCAGGTATGGACCTGAACCCTTGAGCCGTTGACCAAGGTGAGGAACTCGGTGTAGCCGGGGCACGGCAAGAACGTCACTGCTCGGGAACCTGGGTTCAAGAGGACCACGCTGTAGTGGAGGACATGACCGCCCTCGACACGAGCGGGGAGTTCGACTCTCGCCTGAAGGGAGGCGGGGGTGCCAGGTACCGGGACGAAGACGCCAGGGACAGGAGGCGTGACCCCGAGCTGGCTCTCCCAGAACCCGTCCGTGTAGCCGCACAGTGGGAAGCTCTTGGTGGTGATGGAACCCCCATTGTTCGGCAAGCCAACGACCACGGCCCGATAGATGATGGGTGGCACCGTCGTTGTCGGGGCATTTAGGCACGCGTCTACTCCGGCCAGAAGGAACTCGCCTCTAGCTCCTGGGTGCAGGTCGGCTGCGGTCATGTTCCCGAAGTACGTGCCGTGCTGGGTCTTCACCGCCGCCCGTTCACCTGAGGTCGCGATAGCAGTCAAGGTCGGATAGCCCGAGAGGCGACAGGTCACTTTCCCAATGTTGGTCAGGTAGACGGGAACCACGTAGTTGCCGAGTCCGGCGCCGCCGGGACCTGCCCGTGCGCGCAGAACTGACACCGAGCACGGTGGCGCGGGAACAAGTGTCGTCGTGGTGGTAGTGGTCGATGTGGTCGGCGATGCCGGGGTCGATACCCAGGCAACGGCTCCTGTGGCGTACTGGGGGTGAGGACGCGGTGCAGTCGAACTCGTACACCCGGCGACCACCAGTGCCATCATCATCATCGCGAGCGGGCCGAGCTTGGGCACGATGGTCCTTAGAGCATTCCCAGCGACGGACACTGGACTTTGCCACACAGGTTTGGAAGAAGTTCGCCTCTCCACGGCTTCGGTTTCGCTGGCAGGAGGAAAGCTGGCTTGGATTCAGTCGGCATCAAAGAGACCAGCTCAAGCTCGCGGGGGCCGATGAACAACTTGTCGTCGAAGGCCAGTTGCCCTGTCTTCGTGAGACAGAGGAAGCCTTCGAAAGTGATGTTCAGGACGTTCAGACACCACAGGCGACGCCCGAGCACGGTTCGGTCGGACAAGACCAGCGGGCCAACGAGGCCAGTACTGAGGTCTTCTGCGACCACCACGGGCATCCGGTATCCCTCAACCAGCATGATTTGCCCGATGCTCTGGGGGCCGAATGGCCCGACGCATTTCCAGGCCCTCCGTGGGGCCGCTTGCAGGCACTCGTAGTCACCATTTCCGGTCTGGAGGAAGCGGAAGGTCCCCCGGCCGAACGGGGACTCAAAGACGAAGTTACCCTCGGGGTCCGAACCCACCGCAGGCTCAGACCAGACCCGAAAGTTGTGAACATGACCGCCCCACTTGCCCAGTGGAGGGACGAACTGGTAGGTGGCCTCGAACGGCTCACGCAGCCCGTTGTGGGCCAGGGCGATGAATCGGGGCAGGTCTGCCCGGCTGACGGTCGTCGTGGCGGTTACAAGAGTCGCGGGGGAACGCATCGGCAAGCTAGACGACCTGGGCGACGAAGCCTGCGAACTCGTACACCCGGCGAGCGTCAGGGTCATTACAACCGCGACCATTGCGGCGGGGCCGAGCCTGTGCATCTTGGTCGGCAGCCGCGCTCCACCCTCAGCACGAGAGGAACCACGCCCTGTCCAACTGCCGACATCAGAGTAGAGGCGCAAGTTTCGCTCCCTTGAGGATGGGCGAGATGTCTGCAAGCAACCTGCACAGCCTGACGGGGGCGGCAACCGTGAACGGCTTTGCCATGTTCGGGAGTCTGACCATTATCGAGGCTGCCGTCGGGCACGCTGTGCCTTCGGCCGGAAAGTCGTTTGAGGTCACGAGGAAGCCTGCGGAAGCGGCCTTACCCGGAGGAAGCACAACCGTCGTAACTGCTCCGTAGATGATAGGAGGGCGGCCCACGGTGACACGCATGACTGCACCGGACTTGCTGAGGAACGTCACGACGGGGTAGCCCCTGAGCGAGCACGGCAGTGAAGAAGTGTCATCGATCCCGATGGCTGCGACTGCCTGACCGGGATTGCCGACGCCGCTCCCGAAGAAACCCACGGTGAGTTGTGATGCCGTGCAGGATGCGACACTTGCTGCCGCTACGGCCGATGCTTCCAATGGCTGCCAGGAGCGCCCACTGTTCGTGGTGCGCCACATGAGGTTGGGTCCACTGGGGTCTTGGATGCCCAGAACCAGCCAGTTAGTCGTGCTGGCAAATGCTATGGAGAAGCCGTAATTCGGGGACTGCCACAAGGAACTGAAGCGCACGGCACTGAAATGTCTGCCGTTGTCTCGGGTCAACCACATGCTGGGACCGCCTGGCTGGAAAATAGCCTCGTTATTAGAAAGGGGAAGGATGCTGCCACCATTCGCAGCAGGTCGATGTCCTCGATTCCACCCGGATAAGGTGGCGAAGTCCCGCCCTCCGTCGGTTGAGCGCACCGCGTAGCCCAGGCTCCCGGTAGCACAGAAGCCCCATAGGGTCAGGGCCGAGGTAGCGGTGGCGTTGCAGGCGAGGCCGAGCATCCCGGTGCTCGGAAGACTTGCGAAGCTCCTACCGCCATCTGACGACACGGATAGAACGGCTCCCCCCGCGGCCCCAATCGCGATGGTCCACACCTTTGACCCAAACACTGCCAAGCCGACCGGTTGGATGGCTTCACCCANNAGGTAGGCGCGCCCGCTGGCGATGACAATGGACGGAGAGCGCGATTCAGGAAACCTGACCGGTACAAGCCGCCAAGTCCTTCCTCCGTTCCCCGTCCAGTAGAGCGTGGCTCTCTCGTCATAGGACCCTCGGAAGTAGGCATAGCCGTCCTCCCGGTTAGCGAAGTCAATGGCGTCAACCGAGGACGGAGGGGAACCAACCCGTACCCAGGATTGCCCGCCATCGGTGCTTTGCATGAGCACAGGGCAGGTCCCGGTGGAACATGGGTTCGTCCCCAGCATCCACAGGTCACCTGCGGCACCGGTCACGGCGGCCGGGGTAACACGCACCTGTGGCTGCACCGTGGCACGGATGGCAGCGGTAGTCCTCGTCGTCGTAGGCCGGGACGACGCCGTACCCGTACACCGCGCGAGCATGAGCGAGATGGCCATCATCACCACAGCGCCGAGCTTGGGAACGGCGGTCATGGCGCACAGCGGGGGTCGAGCGGAAAGATGGCGACCCCGGACCCGCCGGAAGTACCCACCGTGGCGAACGTGACGAGGTAGCCGTCCCCGAGGGCAAGAAGTGGTGGAGGGCTTGTAGGCGCGCCGAGGGAAGCGGCATCACTCGGCAGTTGCAACCGCGCCACCGTCGACACGCTCGGACCGGCGATGCAATCGAGCCGCCAATACCCAGTACCGCTGTCGGGACTATGGGCTTCCTCGAAGGCGAGGATTCCGTCTTCGACGAAGGCGACCACATTCCCGTTGAAGCCCGACAGCGTACAGGTCTGAGTGCGCGCGCAGGCCAGCGGGGCCAGGGAGGTAGCGGAGAACGGGGCGAAGTGCGACATGTTGCCGGGACCCTCGCTTACCCACAGGATGTCCCCGGCAACACCGAACAGGTTGTAGACCCAACCCGGTGGCGGCGGGACGACCAGGAACGAACCGGTGATGGGGTCGAAGCGCTCGGTCGCTTGGGAATGAGCGGCGTTCTGGTTGACGACTGAGATGTAGAGCAAGCCCGACTTCGGGTCAGATGCAAACCCGAAGACCTGCGAGTTGGGGACCATCTCGGGCAATAGAACCGTGCTGATGTGCCCGGTGCGGGGGTTCAGTCGTGCAAGGCTCGCCGAAACATTGCTGGCCAACCAGAGCGCCCCGTCGATTGGGAACAGGTAACTGTTGTTGAGGTCCTGCGGAAGCGGGATTCTCATGGTCACGGCGAGCGTGGCTTGGTTCATTCGCACGACCTGGAACCTGCACAAGCCGGTCACCACCCAGCCCGAGCCGTACGCCACGACCGGAGGCTGGTTGTAGTAGTCACCAGGGAACCAGGCAGACCTGACCACCGCGCCGGTCTTGGGACTGATCCGTGCTACCTGGAAGCCAGCTTTCGGGCCAGGGGGCATATAGGAGACGTACACGAAACCGCCTGCGATGGTCGTGGCGAGCGGATTGTCCAGAGGTAGTACCCGAATGGGGTCAAAGCGCCGGTGGGTATCGAGGTCGACCTCGACAAGCCCGCTCGATGGGACGTGCGTTGCCGGGATGGTGACCGGACCCGCCGGGCAGGGCGATGTGGCCGAGACGGTCCTCGGCATCGTTGGTGTGGTCGTGGTCCCTGTGGTCGTGACCGTCGACGAGGCCACACTGGGGCTGGCGGCGAGAATCACAGTCATGGCCACTGCCGCGACTACCACGAGCTTGCGCACCGTGCTCATCGGCTCATGAAGCGTTCGCACCGGCGGGACGCGGAGACGCGTCATGGTCGGCAACTGGCGGGCGGGGTGAGCCGCATAATCCCAAGACCAGGTTGCACTGTCGCCACGCCATACGTGCCTTTCCGAGTGACCACAATCGGTCCGTTCAAGACGTTGCTCAAGGACCTTGATTGAAGGAACGCTT
>PMVZ01000181.1 GCA_003166375.1 Acidimicrobiaceae bacterium
GTGGAGAAGACCAGGACCTTCGGTGTGAAGACCTGGCCCGTCTCCTGCTTGCTCGCCTCCAGCGTCACGGACAAGGCGGTCTACTTCATCTTCTTGACGAAGAGCTTGAAGTAGCCCTGCTCGTCGATCACGCCTAGGAACTCGTGGCCCATCTTGTTCGACCAGGCCGGCAGGTCTTTCTTCGTACCGCTATCTGTCGCGAGGACCGCCATGATCTCTCCGACCTTGACGTCGACGATGCCCTTCTTTGCAGCGAGAATCGGACCTGGGCACGACGTACCCCGGGCGTCGACCACCTTGTCAGCCTTCAGGTCCTTGAGCTCCTCTGCGGTCACAGTCATCTTGGTTCCTCCTCAGCTCTGCCCTCTGGGCTTCCGGTGCCTGTGGCAGTGAGCATTCACACCCTACCGTGTAGGGTATGTTCCTGTGTTCACAAGCACTAGGGCCATTAGTCACAATTTGCCAACAGGACAACTTCATGCACGACAAAGCACCCGGTCGACCTCGGGCAACGAGCGTGGCCGGTGATCGAAGCGACCATGACGGTCCTCGGTCAGGCCGGTCATGAGTGACGCGAGAATGGGCTTCAGCTGGCCTTCGATCGCTACCTGATGGAGTCGCGCTCGTCTTTGTGAGGAGTGAGAACTCCTATCCGAGAAGGCGGCAATTGGCAGCGGGCAGCGCTCATGGTCGGTGCCACGGCGGTCCGTATGCCAATGTTTCGACCGGACGACGTCAATGGTGGAGCGCCTGCTTCGGCTTTGCAAGACCGCGCTGGGGCGAGTCCGACGGCCGAGCGTCGGGGTGCCGACTGCTGGTCGTTGTCAGTACAACGTTGACAAGCCGCGCCCCAAGTGAAGGACCTGACGCGTCGGTAAGCCAATCGGAGGCGGTTCAAACGAAGTGGGATCAACGCTTTAGTGCCGGACACGCAGCCCACGGAAGAGGTTGGTTTCTCTCTCCTCGAACGACATCTGGTGGGACATGATGCTTGAAGGCGAACTCACTCTGGGCGGAGGCCCCGCCACTCCGAGAGGCCGACAACCGGACCGGCCGACGCTCGGAGCTTCCAACTCGCCGGGATCGTGCTTTGTTGCGCCGTAGACATCGAGGGCGCAGATAAGGATCGAAGGGCCAACGTTATTCTATTGATTCGCTTGTTTCGACGGCATTATGTGTGTAGCGTAGTCCGATAATGAGCTGTAGGGCTGCAGGCACACTTCATGCGAGTCCGTGGGCAGCCAGACCTGGACTGGACCTTTGCCGCCTGCAAAGTGACATCGGAGACGCGTGCGGTGCCGAGGAGCTGCATTCGCTCTGGGGGCGCTCTTTTTCTGTGGAACAAGATCGAGGATCACGCCGAAGCGGATGCAGCGAGGCGCGGTTTCGACATCGATCTCGATCGGTACCACGACAAGCTGAGAACGGAAGGATGGCCCCTTGAACGCTACGGACGCGACGACCAGAGCCAGAGCTATCAAACAGCCGGTGCGCCAACCGCGGGCAGCGAATGTGATCACCCGCCGCCATGTGAAGCCGATCCCCGACGACGGCTACTACTTGACAACCAGCTGTATCTTGGGAACCTTCGCTCCCAATGTCGAGCCCCTTGTGGCACGCATATACGACCTCCTAGGCCGGCGTTGGGCAATGGGCGGGACTGGACCTGCGTCGCTGAACACGTGCTGTTCCGGCATCGCCACGAATGGCAACGTCTTCACGGTCGAAAGCTCTCTGCTCGTAGTCGCACGACTGTGGTCGGTGTGCGCCGAGGCGGGCCTGGAGAACATCACGACAGCGTGCGTGACGTCTTTCGCGATCCATAACGAAGTCCTGGAGTTGATACACAAAGAGCCCGGGCTTGCCGAGAAGGTGGACAAGGCCCTCTATGAGGCTTGCGGGCGGCGGCTCATCATCCCGAAGCACATCGTGCATTGCTGCGACGTCTTCTACCGGTATCGGGGCGAGCTCGCCCAGCTCATGAAATACCGGTTGGTCGACATGGCCACTGGTCTGCCGCTGAAGGTCGTGGACCACGTCGGCTGCCACTACAACAAGCTCTTCCCCAGCAAGTCGGTGGGCGGAACCGAGTACTGCGACGTCCTGACCGCGATGATCCGCGAATGGGGTGGGGACGAGGTCGACTACCCGGAGCGCCGCCACTGTTGCGGCATGGGATTCAGGCAGTGCATGATCCGCCCGAACCGGAGCTTCACCGTGGCCTGCGCCCGCAAGAAGTTCGAGAGCATGGCCCCCTTCGCGCCCGACCTGATCATTACCAACTGCCCAGGCTGCAGCCTTGTCCTCGATCGCGAACAGTGGGCTGTCAACGAGCTGACAGGCGCCGGTTTCCAGATCCCGGTGCTGACTTATGCGGAGCTGGCAGGGCTTCTTCTCGGCTGGGACCCGTACGACGTCGTGGGGATACAGGGACACACCGTGCCGGTGGAGCCCCTCCTGGAACGCATGGGCATCCCACAATCGTCGCGACCGGTATACCTGCGTAAGGACACGGAGGTGGCCACGGTGATGAATGGATGGGTCCCGGGGAGCGGTGCGAGATGAACAGACCCTCTCGGGGCTCAGGAACCTCGATTCGGATGGTTGCAGCCATGTTCGGATGGGTCACGCGGCACGTGCCTGCTCGTTGATCAGCCCACCGGGGACCCCCCCTCCGCTCGACTCAAGTGCGGACTGGCAGGCTAGTCAGGTGCCCCGAGTTTGGCGTTACGAATTCACTGGTAGCTGAAAGTACGCGTACGCAGCATGACCGGCTTTGTCGTGCACTATCACCGGCACCCACAACGGCTGGTTCAGCCGATTGCACACTTTGAGAGGTGTGCCGGCGATGGTTCCTGCTTTGGAACCGGTTCGGAGCAGAGTCAGGCCCTTGGGCAGGTTGACTATCGGATACCAACTGTACGGTCGAGTGCCACCGCGGGCCGAAAGCCTGAATAGATACGGGATTCCTAGTTTGGCTGCAGGAAGCGACTTGGTGATAACAGCCAGGCCACTCGCTCCGACTTGCGGCACGACAAGACTAAAGTTGATGAACTTGCTGACACCGCCCTCGGGTGATTCTAATGACACCCAACCGCCGTAATCGTCCGGTGTTTTGAGCCGTACAAATACGGTGTGAGTGCCAGACCCACTCCATTGTACGTGCTGGGTAATCCCAGGACCTGCCCAAGTTCCCTGAATTCCTAGTGTCTCTGTCGCACCAGCGCGGTAGCTGTAACCAGACCATTTGAAGCTCAGACCGGATGGCGAAGCCGTGATACAGACTCTTTCTCCAAACGCTGATCCGCAGGTCGGGTTGTGGGCCTTGGCACCGCCAATCGTCGCGTTCCGGGCAGCAAACGCCAGCGTCTGGATACCAAGAAAGCTGGTGGGGACAAATAAGGCCAGCATGAGTGCGATGTTTAGCCGTCGCCACTTGAAGGCGCGCATGGTGTCCCTTTCTATGATGCGTCGCCCATGTCTACACCTGGGTGTGTGATTGCCCTTGTGTGTCACGCGAACATCTGGGTCGCGGAGGCCCCTCCTCGAAGCACCGAGATCTGACCGCTAGGCGCTCTTGTCTGTGATCCTCCTTACACCTCGGCCGTGTCGGGTGCAGACACATTTGGCGAGGGCGTCCACGCGAGCCGGGCCTGTCGCCGCTCGCCTGTTGTGCAGCGATCGCGGTCGGACGCCGTCCAACCGTCGCCGTACCGCCAGCTGACATGAAGTGAGGGCTTTGGACTCTAGCCCGGTGATGTGACCTCTCCTAGCATGCAACACATGCAGGACATGCAACGGGCCATGCAGAGCATGCAAGCAGGCATGCAGACTGTGCAGAGCATGCATCCGGCACAGCGCTTCCTGAGCGCCGGGCAGGTGTCGCAGATGCTTGGGATCGATCGGTCCACGGTCTACCGGATGGCCGAAAGCGGGCGATTACCCGCGATGAAGATCGGCCGACAGTGGCGGTTCCCGGCCGAACAGATCGCGGCCCTACTCGAGGCGCCCGGTGATCTTGCTGCAAGCGCAGCGCCCGGCCGAAGGGCGCTACTGCTGTCTGTCCAGGACGCGCTCCCGCTCATCGAGCTCGCCGCGGAGCTTCTCGGCGTCATGATGGTAATCACCGACATGGCCGGCGAACCGGTGACCGAGATCCTCAATCCGTGTCCCTGGTTCAGTGAACATTCGGAAGACCCCGTCTTGCTAGCAACGTGTCTCGCCGACTGGAAGCAGCTCGCCGACGACCCGGACTTCGAGACCCGGTTCTGCACGGGACCGCTGGAGTTCGAATGCGCGCGGGCTTTCATCCGGATCGGTCCTCAGCTGGTCGGCATGGTGGTCGCCGGCGGACTTGCCGCGAGTGACCGGGACGAACGGGCTCTATACCGACTGAGCGCAGAGAGGCGTGCGCGGGTACTGGCCTCCTTACCCACGATCGCCGCGAGCGTGTCTCGTCTTGCGGCGAGCCAGTCGTCCGGATTCGACACGACAAACATGGCATGAACCGACTTCTGATTCCTGGCCCGGCACCGCTGCAACGGTCGCAGCGAACCGCTTGCGAATGCAGCTTGAGGCCGCGGACCGGATCAGCGTGGTTGTCCGGAGCGACACCCACCCGATGCCGGCCGACCGATCCGCATGAACGGGACCAACTGTTACGGGCCTTTCGAGGACACCGTCAACCCCTCCAACTTCAGCGAGAAGACGGAGGGGTCCCGACTGCGCTTGATGTAGCTGCCACCTGTCGTCCTGCCACAAGCCCACGGAGAGACAAATGTCCACAAGATGGACGCCTCTTCGGGGTACCCCCCAATGCAGTACCAAGGAGAATGCAATGACCCGCAAAGTGCTCTGGCCGATCCTGGTGATCGGCATCCTATTGATAGTGATGCCGTTCGCCATCTCCCTGCCCAGCAAGGCAAGCGCCGGGCAGACGATGCTGAACGAGTTCCATCCGATCATGCAGCCCGCCAGCGTGAAGATGGCCGCCAATTACTACTACGAGACCTTCGTGCCACTGCGTGCGGTCGCCAACGGGGGCGTCCTGGCCGCACCCGAAATACCGAAGCTCATCGCGGGACTCGCGACCCAGCTCCACATGACCCCCGCCCAGGTGCAGCAGTTCCTGGGAGCGGACTTCCCGGCGATGGCCAAGCTCCTTGCAAGCTTCCCGCAGTTGGTGCCCATCTTTACCAACGTTCCTCCCGGGCTCGATGTCTACAAGCCGCTCGTCACGACGATGCAGGAAAACGTGCACAACTATGCGCAGATCGACAGCCTGCCGAATTTCAACTTGTTCACGTGGTTCTTCGTGATCCCTGGCGTCCTGCTCGTGCTCCTCGCGGCCTCCGGCCTGGGAATCTTCGGGGTGTTCCGCCGGCGCCGCGCCGGCGCCGATGTCACCGCTCAGAAATGAGGAGGGCGCCACGCCCAAGATCCCTCCACCCGGGCGAAGGTGGACGCCACAAGCCTGAGGACATTGCGGGACTGGTAGACCGCCACCTGCCACACCCCGGGCTACCGTCCAACAACGTGGCCGTGGGGTCCAGAAAGCTCTTGCTGGTAGGTCCCAGGCTGGGCTGACTTCGAGGAGTTCAGCCTAAAAGCCCCGGCGCTGCACCAGGTCGGCTGCCACCCGAATCGACGGGCGATTAGCCTGCGCGCCGTGGGCTTCTACCGCGAGCAGGTCCTGCCTCGCCTGGTCGACCGAGCGTGCCGTTCCAGCAGTTTGGGTCGCTGGCGCGCCGGAGTGACTGAGGGGTTGACGGGACGGGTCGTCGAGGTCGGTTTCGGCTCCGGCTTGAACGCTGACTACTACCCGGCAGAGGTCGAACTGGTCTTGGCGGTTGAGCCTGCCGCCGTCGCCCGCAAACTGGCCGAAAAGCGGATCTCGAGGTCAGCGGTGGCGATCGAGCACGTCGGCATGGACGGCCAGTCGATCCCCCTCGATGACAACAGCTGTGACAGCGCCCTATCGACCTTTACCTTGTGCACGATTCCCGACGTTCGNNCCGGCGGTGGCCGCCTGGCAACGACGACTCGAGCCGTGGCAGCGCCGCTTTGCCGACGGTTGTCATCTCACGCGCGATCCGGTGGTCATAGTGAGCGAGGCCGGTTTCATAATCGAGCACGTCGAGCAGCGCTACGCCAAGGGACCCAAAGCCTGGAGCTGGTTCAGCGCCGGGACCGCGACGAGCCCCCGGTAGGGAGTCGGCCGCCTTCGCCCGGAGTCACACCGGCTCGGCAATCCGTTTGGCGATCGTGCGGTGCACTTCCCCAACGTCCGCCGCGCGCACCGCCGGTAGTTCAGGCCGGCTCAGCTCTCAGATTTCGGAGTTGCGCGGTGACATCAGCCAGTTCCTGCTCGAGATCGAACTGGCGCTCCTCGAGTGCCATCTGCCGGTCGGTTGTCGCGTCTTAGTGACCCGAGTGCGGTCCGGGCCCATGGCCGCCGCAACAGCCCGACCCTCCACAGCAACCCTCTCCGCGGCCCCTCGGCCCTCGTTCGACATCGTCTCGCTTCATCGGTCTCATGGTTTCCTTGCCTCTCTGGGTTTTGACGTGACAGCTCGGTAACGCTGAAGAAACGCAGCGACACGCTCCTGGCCAACTTGGAGCGACTCGGCCCAGGTAGCAAGCAAGGCCGTCCCCTCATCGGTGAGCTCGTAAGTGCGCTTACTGCGAGCTGTCAGGTGCGCTGGCGCGGCGCCACGTCCTCCGTCTTTGGCGAACGCGACATTGCACCGCCGTGCGGTGCCTTACCCGGTACGGGTATAGTGAAGCGGATGGATGAGAGGAGCACACGATGCCCGAAACGATCACCTACTCAGTGCTCGGGATGACCTGCGACCACTGCAAGAACGCTGTGAGCGGTGAGTTGCGCTCAGTGGCAGGCGTGGAGACAGTCGAGGTGGACCTCGACACGAAGCTCGTCACGGTGTCGGGCGAAAACCTCGATGATCGAGCGCTGCGTACCGCGATCGAAGAGGCCGGCTATGAGGCGGCATGATCGTGGTCGCGACCGAGGCGAGCGAGCGCGTGGATCTCGTCATCGAGGGCATGACGTGTGCCTCGTGCGCGACAAGGATCGAGAAGAAGCTCAATCGCCTAGACGGTGTTGCCGCGACGGTCAACTTCGCGAGTGAGCACGCCGCGGTCGCCTTCGATCCCGCGCAGGTCAGCGTCAACGACCTGATCGGCACAATCGAGGCCGCCGGCTACCACGCCGCCATACCCAACACAGATAACAACGACGACGACCCGACCAAGCCCTACAGACGTCGGCTCGTCCTCGCCGTCGTGCTCACTGTGCCCCTGGTGCTGTTCGCGTGGGTCCCTGCGGCACGCCCACCCGGGTGGGAGTGGGTCTCCTTCGCCCT
>PMVZ01000213.1 GCA_003166375.1 Acidimicrobiaceae bacterium
TCGACCGCGATCCCGACGACGGCCCCGTCGGTAGAGAGGCCACCTCGAGAACCGCCGTATTTCGCACCACCGAACGTGTACACAGAGCCGTCGGCAGCCACGACGAAGTACCCGTTTCCTTCTGGGGTCGCGGCGATGCCAACCACCGGAGCTCCGGGCGGCACCGGCCCGCCGCGCCAGGCACTGCCACGAAGGTCCCCGTACCACTTGGCGTTGCCAAAGGCGTACACGGAGCCATCCGCGAGTAGGAGCCAGTAACCTTCCCCGTCTGGAGCAGAGGCCATCGAGACGACGTTCGAAGGCAGGACGGCGGTATTCAAACCACCGCAGTACGACAGATTGCCGAAGTCGAACACTGCGCCGTCACTGGTCGCCAGGCGGTAGCCGATGCCGTTGTCACTGGCTGGAGAGCACGGCTCTTGCAGGACCGAGAGCGGGTCGGCGATTCCGGTGCGCTCCGCGTTCGCCCTCCATTCGGGCCAAGCCGGCGGGTTGGACGCAGCCGGCGCAGTTGGAAATGGGTACGCGACCAGCTTTGCCGGCGCGTTCGGTCCTCCGCAGGCGAAGTAGAGCATCCAGCCATTTCCCGGTGTGCCGGGCACATAGGCGACTGCCGCGCTGCTAGTTGTGTCGCAGCCCGGTTCGAGTGCGGGCTGTTTGCCTCCGGAGATGCTGAGGACCTTCCCGCTGTTGCCTGCGAGCACGTACAGCCCCCGAGCAGCACCGACCAGCACATCGTCTCCGTCATTGGAGCCGCCCGTGAGGTCCACTAGCACCGGAGACGACGTGGCTTGGTTGCGAGCATCGAAGATCCGGGACCAGATCTGATGGCCCGAGCCACTCCAAGCGCTCACGGTCGCAGGACCCTTCTTGCACTGGGCACAAGATGTCGAGACGACCGCAAGCTGGCCGTCGATCCGCCCGATGGCCGGTGAGCCGAAGGTCGGCCCGCGCGCGGTGACCGGCCAACCCGGCACGTTCTGACCGTCGTCGGCGTAGACCGCGATGATCTCGTTGCTGGCTGCGCTGCCGTAACCCGAGTAGAAGCTGGTCCCAACGACGACGGCCGGTCGTCCCGTGCTGTTGAGAATTCCGACCGTGGGGCTCGACCAGATCGTCTGGTCGGTGCACCGTTGCCACATGAGCTTCGGGCCGGAGACGAGGTACCGGTAGTCGACGATCCACCCCCCGCGGCATCCGTCGAGACCGTTCGCGTCCCCGCCCATGATGATGTCGTCGCGGCCCGTGTGGCTCGTGTCCGCCAGGGTCGGCGACGACCAGATCGTGTCAGCTCGCTGGACTGGGAAGCCGGGCACGAGATGTCCGTCCGGCTGCAGTGCGTAGATGTTGTGGTCGTAGGAGCCGAAGACGATGTCGAGCCGGCCTGTTCCGGTGATGTCACCGACGGCCGGCGTCGCAAAGACGGGGTCGGAGTAGTCGTCGGGGGCGGTCCGAGCCCAAGGGTTGAACGTGCGCCGCGTCTGGAAGACGAACCGTACCCTTCCACTCGCGTAGAAGGCTTCGAGCCCGCCCTGTTGGTCAGCCCTCCAGATCGAGCCGGCACCCACGATGATCGAGGGTGGCCGGTCCGGACCGTCGAGATACGCGACGGCAGGGCTCGAGTCGACGGCCGTCGGCGTCGGGCTGTTGATGTGCACCCACTGGGGCCAACCCGGCAGCTCACGACCCGACTTCGCGTTGACTACGTAGATCTCGCCCGAGAGCGTTGCGAGAACGACAGCCTTGACGCCGTCGATCGTCGCGACGACAGGTGAGCTCATCCACACGGAGCCGAGCTTCGTGAGAGACCACAACGAATTCTGAAAGTCGTGGATCTTCGAGACGCTCGTGCGGCGGGGAGCGCCTGTTGCAGTGGAGGTTCGCACACCTGCCGAAGCCGCCGAGAAAGCGGGGACGGTGAAAGCAGCTATGAGACAGGCAGCGACAACGCACGGGACCAGGCTCCGGCGCCTCGTCACCCGGCATTGGCCCATGTCACAATGGCCGCTGTGGCGAGAGTCCATGGACCCAGTTTAGTCGCGTGTCTCACNNATCGCCTTTGTGGCACCGCGGTATGGAGATGCCGTAGTGGGCGGTTCGGAGGCTGTCGTGCGCGAGGCCGCGCAAGGCCTCGCCGAGCGCGGTTACGAAGTCGACGTGCTGACGACCTGCGCCCAAGACCACTTCACGTGGGCGAACGAATTCCCACCAGGCGTGGCCGCAGATGGGTCGGTGACCGTTCGACGGTTCCCAACCTTGCAGAACCGGGACCACCACGGTTGGGACCGGGCGCAGGAGAAGATCTTGTCGGGTGACCAATTGGACGAGCTCGACGAGCTCGCTTGGAGCAACGGACGCTTTCGCGTCCCGGACCTCTACCTCTACCTCTCCGGCCATGCAGCGGAGTACGCGGCCATCGTGTTCTCGCCCTACTTGTTCTGGACGACCCTCTACTGCGCTGGGATCGCGCCCGAGCGGACAGTCCTCATGCCCTGTCTGCACGACGAGCCTTACGCGTATCTCCGATCTGTGGCCGCCGCGCTGGCGTCCGCCGCAGTCGTCTGGTTCCTCTCCGAGCCGGAGCACCAGTTGGCCCATCGGCTCGCGCCGGTGGCTGCTCACCATTCGGTGGTCGGCGCGGCGGTCAAGATACCCGAGTCCTACGACCCGGATGGTTTTCGCGAACGGCACAACTTGATGCGCCCGTATGTGCTGTACGCAGGCAGACGGGAGGGCGGCAAGGGCTGGCAGGAGCTCATGGCCGGCTTCGGGCTCGCAGTTCGCCGTCACCACCTGCCGTTCGATCTCGTGACCGTGGGCGTCGGCCACGCTCAGGTGCCGGCGTCGCTCGAGGACCGGATCGTCGATCTCGGCTACCTCGCGCCTGGCGAGGTCCCGGACGCGTTTGCCGCCGCGGACGCGTTCGTGCAACCGAGCGCGAACGAGAGCTTCTCGCGCACGATCATGGAAGCCTGGCTCGCCGAGACGGTCGTCATCGCGAGCGGAGCGAGCGACGTCGTCACGTGGCACTGTGAGCGGTCGGGAGGAGGCCTCGTTTACGCCGACGAGCTCGAGCTCGGCCAGTGTTTGCGGTTCGTCGCACAAGCGCCGGAGCAGGCCGCGCAGCTGGCGCGCATGGGGCGGGACTACGTTCTCGCCAACTACCGGTGGCCGTTGGTGCTCGATGCCATGGAGCGCTCGCTCGAGGACCTCCTGTGAGATCGAGTGAGCGGCCGAGCCGCGGGCGTGGCAGGTAACGGCTGTGAGGATCCTGGTCGTCGGTTCGCTTCCCCCGTCGGAGTCCGCCCGCGCCGAGGCTCTGCGCGTGGAGGTCGTCGGGCTGCTTGCCGAAGGGCATACGGTCGAGGTTGTCGCGTTGGATCCGGTCGCAACTGCCCACCGCTACTTGACCATGGGTGGGATACCGGGATGCGTGAGGATCGCGACGATGGTCTCAGGCTTCGACTCGGTCGTTGTGCAGCTTCAGCCGGGTCTGCCAGTGCGGGAGCGAGCCGGATCGCTGGAGCGAAACTTGTCTCTCGTCGCATTGTCGTTCGCGTTGCGACGCGGGCGTCAGGTCGTCATTCGCCTTGAGCGCCTGGACGATCTTCCAGGTGGTGCCGGCGGCCGTGCCGCCCTTTTTCTGTGGCGCAGCGCGGAGCGGATCGTTGTGGGAGGTGACGATCAGCGAGCTGCCTTTTTCGCTGCGGTGGGAAGACCGGCAGAGGCCATGGTCATCGGTTCTTCTCGTGAGCACGATGTGCACGAGGTCGATGCCGACGACCTCGGATGGGGCGAGGGCACCGACACCTCAGCCGAGAACGTGCTCGAGCTCGTGCGTAAGAGGGCGGCTCGAGAAAGGCGACAGCTTGCGGCATCCGAGTCGGCACACTTCGCCGGTTGGGACAGGCTTCCGGCATCCGGGACCGCATTCACCGAGCTGGATTCGGCCGTATCGCAGTCTCCCCAAGGACCGCGTACGCCCGGCGACCTGGCCCGCTCAGCTCTTGCGGTCGCCGACCGGCGACCGCTGCTCCGTCCGGCGGTGAGGGTCGTTCGCGCTGGCTTCAGGAGCGCTAGGGCCTTGCTTCAACCGGACCGATCCGACTGAGGACGCCGGGCTCGCCGGGCTCGACCACGGTTCTCGTCATCCGGCCACGGCCGAGGTCTCGTCGAGAATGTCGAGAAGCGCGCGCGCTGCGACCTTGAAGGTGTGGGCACCGGCGTAGCTACGCGCCCGTATGCTGAGCGCTTGTCGCGCTGCTGGGTCGTCGAGGAGCCTCGTGCAAGCCTCAGCGAGGTCGGCCGTCGTGACGTCCACCGGGACCTTGACGGCAACACCTTCAGGCAGATCGCCCATCCATCCGATGTCGGTCACGATCATGGGCACCCCGCAAGCAAGGCAGTCACCGACTGCCGCGGACGCCTCGCCCGAGAAGGACGCCCGTAGCTGCACCGCGAGCTCGGCCCGTCTCAACCAGCCCAGGTAAACCTCGGCGTCGACTCGCCCGGTGATGAACAGTCGCCCGTCCAGGCCGAGCGCCTCACCGAGCGTCCCGAGCCTGCTGGCCAACTCGGTGCTGATGGGCCCGACGAGGGCAACCACGAGGTCCGGGTGCTCGGCCGCCAAGGTCGCGAAGCAGTGCAAGACCTTGTCGGGCTGCTTGATCGGGTCGACGATGCCGAAGCTGGCAAGTACCCGAGCCCCAGGCTCGACGGCGGCAACATCGGAAGGTGAGCTGCCTCGGGTTCGGAGTGCCTCGGTGGCGAACCCCACGACTCCGACGCGTGGCGCGAGGCCCGGTCCGGCCTCGACGCGCGCCAAACGGGCGGCGGCCTGCGACGTCACGAGGAAGCGGTCCGCGAGACCGATGATCTCACGCGCCATGAGCAAGTCGCAGTACTCCGCCTCGGTCCGCGTGACTTCGCCCGTCGAGGTCAGTTCCTCGGGCAGGAGCGGCCCGTAGATCCGCCGCAGAGTGCCGGGAACCCCTTCCGCCACGGCTGTTCTCGAGTCCGCAGCGAAACGGTACAGGCCGCTCAACCTCACGTCGTGGGCCAGAACCGTCCCACCTCGGCGGCGGAGCGACGCCAACGCCGCCGTATGGAACTCGCTGTTGCCGAGGACGAAGACGATGTCGTCGTAGCCCCCTGTGGCGGCTTCGACGCTGAGCAGGCGGCGCGCGTCGTAGATCGCGAGTCCCGACGGGGCGCTGGGTTGCCCAGGCGAGAAGTCGAGGCCGTCGGCGAAGCAGTCGATGTCCAGATCACCGAGCGCGGCCAGTTCTTCGACGAGGCGGAAGCTGTAATTCGCGATCCCAGAAGCCACAGGCGGAAACGGCGAGACTACCGCGAGACGACGGCGACGACGCCATGGCCGGTCGGGCCGGGACAACAGTGCTTCGTAGACGGCCGCGGTCCGATTCGCAACGTCGGCCCATGTCGTTCGGGACGCCAAGGCGTGCTGACGCGACGTTTCGCGGAAGGTTTCGTCGCACAGGCCCCGCTCGATCGAGGCGCTGATTGCCGCCGGACTCGACGGGTCGAAACGGGCTTCGGGCGCGACCAAGTCCCTCGAGGGGTCTACATCCGACACGATCACGACGGCGCCGCACGCCATCGCTTCTGCGACGGGAAGACCGTAGCCGTGGAAGAGAGAAGGGAAGCACACGAGCTCGGCCGCCTGGTAGAGGCGAGGCATTGACTCCTTCGACACGACTCCTGTGCACAGGACTCGCCCGCCGATGCCCTCGGCAGCCGCCAGGTTCGTGAACTGGCTCGCAGTCGTTTCGGGAAAGTACCCGGAGAGGACAAGTTGACGCGAGTTGCGCAATGCCTCAGGCAAGCGGGCGAAGGCGACGATGAGCGCTTCGACGTTGTCTTGACCGTCGTTGCCGGCAGGGTACAGGACAAAGGAGGGATCGAGGTCGGGCACGCCTGCCTGCGCCAGCAAGAGGGCATCGTCTCGTGACGCGACGGGCACGAAACTGCGCTCTGTGCCCGCGCCGACAACGTGCAACTTCCTCGGGTCGACGCCGAGGTTCCTCACCAGCGACCGACTCGTTGCCGGTGAGATCGTGAGCAGTGCGTCGGCGGCGCGCAGTACCTCCAGACGGCCCGAGTACCTGGCCCTGCGCCGGAGGTCGTCGAGGGAAGAGCCGTCGTGCCCGGGAGTGACCCGGTCGTACACGGTCGCGCAGAAACGCAGGCCCCGCCAGTGGGCCCATCGAGGCCATATGCGGCCTATCGGCACGCCGAGATCGACCGCCGAGAGCGCGTGGAGCACGCGAGCTCCTGGGACAAACGGTTCGGACACCCCCGCGTACTCGACTTTTCCCGAGCCCAGGAGGGGCCCAAGATCGCCGGGTGGCAGTAGGTCGGGATTCAGCAGGTAGCGGCCTACCAGCTGAGGGTATCCCCGCTCGAGGGCCACCGCGAGCTCATAGGCGTAGCGGGCAACCTCCTGGTCCCGCAAGCCCGGGCCCTGGAGGGCTTGAAGGTCGAGTACGACGGGACCGGGGATCATGCCGAAGGGGACCAAGCCTCAGTGCCGCGACGGGTCCTCGGAGGCAGAAGACGTCCCTGCCTCATCGCGCGGCCGGTTCTCCGTGCTCTCGCTGGACCCGGCCGCCGTCACCCCGGCTGCCGTCATCTCGGCCGCCGTGACTTGGCGGAGAGAGTCTTCGACCGCCTCGAGACGGCTCGAGGCGGTAACGAGAAGACGCCCGAGCAGCTCGGTCGTCTGGTTGCTCATCTCGACCTGCACTTTGACGATGTCGGTCAGTTCGGCAACCTGGTTCTGCAGCTGGGTGACGCGTTCGAGCGCGTCCGCGAGCGGCAGCGTGACACGTCTGTCGAACTTTGTCGTCAAGCTGGTCTTCGCCTGGCGCCAACCTCCTCGGCCGATGGACGCCACGGTCAATCGTCTCCTTCGGTGCGCTCGTTCCGGGGTGCAGCTTACCGGCTCGTGCCCAAGCGAGTTGGTGACACCGGTTGCGCCAAAGCTTGCCGCGTCTGCCGGGAAGAGCCTTTCTTGGCTAGGGTGCGAGGGATGAAAGTTTCAGGGACGGCTCCGCTGCTCGCCGCGGATAGTGGCGACCAGCGGCAACTCCCATCGCGCGTCGTATCTGCGAAGGTGAGCCTGCGCAATCGGTTCGTCGAGATCTGGCAGGCGCGCGAGCTGGTCGTCTTCCTCATCCGCAAGGAGCTGAAGGTCCGCTACAAGAACAGCGTCCTCGGCTTCTTGTGGTCGTTCCTGAACCCCGCGTTGATCCTCTGCGTCTACTACGTGGTGTTCAAGTTCTTCCTGAACAACCACATCGTGTACTTCGCGATCTACCTGTTCGCGGGGCTCCTGCCCTGGAACCTGTTCAACAACTCGCTGCTCAGCTCGGCAGGCGTGCTCGTCGCCCAGGCAGGAATCGTGAAGAAAGTGTCGTTCCCCCGTGAGATCCTCGCCCTCGCCCAGGTGGGCACCGCGATGTGCTACTTCTTCTTCCAGGCCTGCATCATGCTGGCCTTCCTCATCGGGTTCGGTGTCATGCCGGACTGGAAGTACGCGCCCGTCATGATCTTCGCCCTCGTCTGCGACATCGTGCTGTCGGCAGCGCTCGCGGTCTTCCTGTCGGCGGTGACCGTCTACCTGCGCGACGTCCAGCACCTGATCGAGGTCGCGCTCGTGGCGGGGTTCTTCAGCGCACCGATCGTCTACCCGTTCGCCACCGTTGGCCATAAGTTGGCCGCGCACGGCGTCTTGTGGGTCTACTTCTGCAACCCCCTCGTCTCTATCGTGCTCTCCTTCCAGCGGTTCATCTACGGGACGGTGGCGCCGCGCGACAACCCGTACCCGCTGGCGAGCTACGGGGAGCAGTGGTACCTGCTCGTGCTCGGCATCGTCCTTGCCGTCTCCGTGTTGCTCTTCTTGATTGCCATGCTGATCTTCGGCAGGGTCGAGGGCAACTTCGCCGAGGAGCTCTGAGCCGCCCTGCAAACGGCGATCGACGTCCAGACGGTCTCGAAGCGATTTCGCCTCTACAAGGAGAAGTACACCTCTTTGAAGGAGCGGATACTGCACGCGGGGCATGTGCCCTTCAATGACTTTTGGGCGCTCAGGGATGTCGAATTCGAGGTCCACACCGGCGAGACGTTCGGGATCATCGGACGGAACGGCTCTGGCAAGTCGACCCTGCTCAAGTGCATCGCGGGCATCTTGCAGCCCACTTCGGGCCAGATCGTCGTCCGCGGGCAGGTCGCGGCGATGCTCGAGCTCGGCGCCGGCTTTCAACCCGAGCTGTCAGGAAGGGACAACATCTTCCTGAACGCTTCACTGCTGGGCCTCTCGCGCCGCGAGATCGAACGCCGCTTCGACGCCATCGTCGCGTTCGCGGAGCTCGAGGAGTTCATCGACAACCAGGTACGTTTCTACTCGTCGGGCATGTACGTCCGCCTCGGGTTTGCGGTTGCCGTGAACGTCGAGCCTGACGTGTTGCTCATCGACGAGGTGCTCGCCGTCGGGGACGAACGATTCCAGCAGAAGTGCATGGAACGCGTGCACCAGTTCCAAGACGAGGGCCGGACGATCATCCTCGTGTCGCATTCAGCTGACGTCGTGCGCCAAGTCTGCGACCGTGTCGTCGTGCTCGAGAGCGGCAAGGTCGTGACCGTTGCTCCGCCTGGTGAGGCGATCAGGGCGTTCCGCGACTGCCTGCTCGCCGGTGAAGTGCCCGTCGCGTTGCCGGCAGAGGAGCCTGACCCGACCGGAGCCGTCGAAGTCGTTGTCCAACCGGAGAGGCGTGTGGTGATCACCGATGCGGTCGCCCGCCATTCCGGCCCAGCCGGCCGTACCTTCCTCATTCCCGGGGACTCTTTTCGACTCGAGCTCTTGTTCCAGGTGAACGAGCCGCTCACCAACGTGGCGTTCGGCTGCGAGGTGATCAACTCGAGCGGCGCCCCGGTGTTCAACTGCGACAGCGCGATGCCTGAGATCAGCCAGATTCATGATCTCCCGCCAGGCCGCTACCGCGTGGACTTCGATTTCGAACACCTTCCGCTGCTCGACGGTTCCTTTACGATCAACGCCCGGATCCAAGATGCCGGTGGCGGTGTCGTTCATGCCCGCCTCGAGCCCGCCGCCAGCTTCGAGATCGTGAACCCAGGAGGGGCGACGGGATTCGTGGCGTTGCCGCTCCGGATCGGGCTCTCCTCATCACCCGTGTCCAGCTCGGCGAAGGCGGCTGCCGGATGACCTCCGAGGTCGTCGCGGAGATCGAAGCGCAGGTGAGTCAGCTGCGTGCAGCAGGGCAGGTCCCTCCTGGGCTAGAGGACGAGCTCGACAGGTGCTTCGAGGATGTCGCAGAGGTGAGCTTGGCTGCCGTGGGAAAAGCGATGTCAGGCGTCTCCGGGCCCGGGGCCGACCCGATCGCCGGTTCTGCAGGCCCGATGAGCCTGGCGCAGCTTCGCAAGCAGGCAACGACGGCGGCGCGCAGGCTCTTGGGGCCCTCGTTCCGTCGCCTCGAACGACGGGGAGCGCTCGGCGTGGCCCGGCTGGGCGAAGCTGCATCGATTCGAGCGCATGTCACCGCGGACCACTTGGAACGGCTCGCCGCACGCTCGCCGTGGGCTTCGCGCGTCCTCTCAGCAGCTCGGCCCGGCGAGGCGGCTATGTCGGCTGCCGGGACGACGCACCCGTCGATCGAAGGCCCGCTCTTGGCCTGGGTTCTCGAGCGCTTGAGTGCCGCGCCACCGGAGGAGGCCCGGGAGGTCCCTGGTCTCGTGCTGCACGCCGAGTGCGGTGACGGGCGGGTCGTGGAGGCGCTCGCCGCCCGAGGTCTCGACGCGCGAGGCGCTGATCCCCGTTCGCCGGTGCGAGCTGACGGAGACACGAGAATTGTCGCGGCGGGTGCCTTGGAGTACCTCGGCGCGACATTGAGCGGGACGCTCGACGGGTTGCTGCTGACCGGTGTTGTGGATCGCCTGCGGCCAGGCGAGGGCCGCGCGTTGGCACAGCTTGCTGCGCGCTGTCTCGCCCCAGGGGGGGTCGTCGTGCTCGTGAGCGCACGACCCGAAGCCGTCGTGGCGATGGACCCGGTAGCTGCCGACCTCGCACACGGGCGCCCGCTGCACCCGGTCACGTGGTGCCATCTTCTCGCCCGCTACGGGCTTTCCGTGCTGGCGACCTTTGAGCCTGACCCGAGTGAGCCGGACGTCTTCGCCGTCTCCGCGCAGCGCCTGGTGCCGGCCATGCTTGGCGGCAAGGACCATGCATGAGGACCCGGCCGGTTCGAATCGACCAGGTCATTCCCTCCATTGTCGAGCGTGACGCTGTCAGCCACCACACGCTGGAGGCCCAGTGTGTCTTGCATTCGATGGGGTTTGTCTCGGAGATCTACGCCTGCAGCATGGGACCAGGGCTCGCCGGCCGGGTCCACCCCCTTTCGGAGCTCCCTCGCGAGCGGAGCGAGCGTCAATGGGTCTGCTACCAGGCCTCGATCGGCTCGCCCGCTGCGGACGCGGTTGCCTCGCACCCGGGCTTGAAGCTCGTCGACTACCACAACATCAGCCCCTTCGAGCTCATCGAGCGATGGATGCCCCACCTCGGTGGGGAAGTCCGGCTCGGGCGCAGGCAACTGGCCGAGCTGGCGCCTGTTGTCGCGCTCGGGTTCGCCGACTCGGAGTTCAACCGCGTGGAGCTCGAGGAGGTCGGCTATCGCCACACGATGGTCGCTCCTCTCATGGTCGACACCGCGAACTTCTACTCCCCCCCCGATCCGCGAGTGGTCGATCGCCTCGAGGCGGCACGCGGACTCGGCGGGCACGATTGGCTCTTCGTCGGGCAGATGTTGCCGCACAAGGCGCATCACGACGTCATCAAGGCGCTCGCGTGCGCCCGGAAGATGTTCGATCCGGAGACCCGCCTTCACCTGGTCGGCCGGGAGAGCTGCCCTGCGTATGCGGACGCCTTGCGCAGGTTCGTGTCCGCACTTGGCTTGACCACCGCCGTAGAGTTCGTGGGCTCGATCAGTCCCGGTGAGCTCTCGGCCTACTACGCGAGCTCAGACGTGCTCGTGTGCTGCTCGGAGCATGAGGGCTTCTGCGTACCGCTGCTGGAGGCGATGCACCACAAGCTACCGGTGGTCGCCTATGGCGTCGCCGCCGTTCCCGAGACGCTGCTGGATGCCGGGATCGTCCTGCCCTCGAAGTCGCCCGTGCTGGTCGCCACTGCTGTTCAGCGCTTGCTGACCGATCACCAGCTGCACGACTCGCTTGTGAGCGCGGGTCTGAGGCGTACCCGTTCTTTCACCGTCGAGGGCGCCAGGCGCGCTTTTGCACAGGCGATCGAGCAGGTGTTGCAGGCCGCTTCAGAGTGCCGCTAGGGCGGCGGGAAGCAGCACCGGGACGTGCTCGGCGTAGGCGACCTGGCTACTTGACGAGCATCACCGCATGGTGCGAAACGATGGGAATCAAAGAACCACAGCAGTAACATGGCGCACATCCGCAACATGAGGCGGTGTGCCGCCGCACTCGTATGTGTGTCGCTTGGCATTCTCGCCGGGCCGGTCGTGCTCGCCCCCGGTGCCGCAGCGACGGCGCCCTCTCCGATCGCGCCGTTCCCCGCGCCGAACGTCGACTTCGTCGGGTTCGGCAACGGATCCGGGCTAGGCATGGGCCAATGGGGAGCCTTCGGATACGCCGCGCTCGACCACGAGAACTACCAATGGATTCTCGCTCACTACTACGGCGGGACGGCACTGTCATCCAGTGACAACTTGGTGTCGACGGACCCGACGATCTCGGTCGATCTCAACGAGAACGACCGAGATCCCGTCGTCGTCACATCGCAGTCCGCGTTCTCGTTCGGAGGCGAGACGTTTCTTGGCGGCCAAGCCGTCCGCGCAGTTCTGTCGCAGGGCTCGTGGACCCTCGCGCAAGCCGCAGGATGCTCATCGACGAAGTGGACGCCGGTCGCGTCGAATGTGGCAGATCCCGTCGCCGTGCCGTCCTCGGTGCAGCGTTCTGCAACCTTGAACCAGGTGCTGACGATCTGCGAGCACGACGGCGTCGATCTTGCGGTCCGCGGGACCGTCGAGGCGTACGACTCGCCCGCTGGCGCGGTAACGCTGAACATCCTCCCGATCGAGGAATACGTCCGAAGTGTCGTCTCCGCCGAAGTGTCGTGGTCGTGGGGGCTCTTCGGAGGCCGAACGGGGTCCCCTCAGGGCCACTCCTGGGGCTTCCAGGCGCTCGAGGCGCAGGCCATCGCGACGCGGTCCTACGCCGCAGCCGAGCTCGCTTCGGGCGGCTGGGCACCATATGCGACTTCGTGCGACTCCTACTGCCAGTCGTACCCGGGCATGGCGGACGAGAGCCCAATGCTGAACGAAGCCGTGGCCGACACCGCGGGCCAGATCCTCGAGCAGCCCGTCACACCCGTCACGACCGGCATGCCCGGCATGCCCGGCTCACGCGTCACACCCGGCACACCTGCCACGCCCGTGCTTGCCGAGTACTCCGCGTCCAGTGGCGGCTACACCGTGAGTGGGCCGTTTCCCGGTGTGGTGGACCGCGGCGACTCGGTCTGCATCAAGAGCAGGTACTACACATGCAATCCGTGCCACAAATGGTGGGCGTCGGTCCCGGTGAGCGCCGTCGAGAAAGCGTTCCCCTCTGTCGGTACCCTTGCCGCAGTTGACGTCACACAGCGCGACGGCGTCGGGCCTCTCGGCGGGCGGGTCGAGACCGTCGAGATCATCGGCACGACGGGCGCCGAGGTCTCCGCCGCCGCCTCCGCTCTGGGAGCACTGCTCGGTGTGAACAATCAGGACTATTGCGCTTCTGACTGGTACGGAGTCACCAACGGTCCTTGAGATCGCCGAGGTAGGCTCCCAACGATCTCGTGGGGGAGGCGACTTGGAGATCCGGGACAAGTTCTATATCGACGGTGCCTGGGTTGTCCCTGTGCGCACCGACACGATCGAGATTCTCGACCCGACGACCGAGGAGATCATCGGCAGGGTTCCCAGTGGCACTGCCGAAGATGCCGACCGTGCGATCCAGGCGGCACGCGGCGCATTCGATCAATGGGCACGGACTTCGCCGTCCGAGCGGGCGAAGTACGCATCACAGACAGCCGAAGCCCTTGGCGGTCGCATGACCGAGATCAGCAACCTGATCGCCCGCGAGGTGGGCACGCCGGTCAACGTCTCGACGATCATCCAAGTCGGCCTGCCGATCATCACCTTCTCCTCCATGGCCGAGCTCGTCGGGCAGATCCCGTGGGAGGAGACCGTCGGCAACTCGATGGTCGTTCGCGAGCCGGTCGGTGTCGTCGGTGCCATCACGCCGTGGAACTACCCTCTCCACCAAATCGCAGCCAAAGTCGCGCCAGCTCTGGTTGCCGGCTGTACCGTCGTGCTCAAGCCGAGCGAAGTGGCACCGCTGAACGCGTTCGTTCTCGCTGAAGTCATGCATGAGATCGGCTTGCCACCTGGCGTGTTCAACCTGGTCTCGGGGACGGGTCCAGAGGTGGGCGAGGCCATCGCCCGCCATCGGGCGGTCGACATGGTGTCTTTCACCGGTTCGACCCGCGCTGGAAGACGGGTCGCAGAGTTGGCGGCCGCGACGGTGAAAAGGGTCACTCTCGAGCTCGGCGGCAAGTCCGCGACCGTGATCCTGCCGGACGCGGATTTCGGTCGTGCCGTGCCGGCGGGGGTCACGATGTGCTTCCTCAACTCTGGCCAGACCTGCAACGCCTTGACCAGGATGATCGTGCCTCGTGCCCGGTTGGCGGAGGCCGAGGGGATCGCCGCGCTGACCGCCGAGTCGTACACGCCCGGCAGCCCGTTCGACGACACGACACGTATCGGCCCACTCGTTTCCGCAGCTCAACGCGAACGGGTGCGCGTGTATATCCAGAAAGGGATCGACGAGGGTGCGAAGCTGGTTACCGGAGGGGTCGACCCGCCGGAAGGCCTCGAGAGGGGTTTCTTCGTGCGCCCCACGGTGTTCTCGGAGGTCCGACGCGACATGACGATCGCCCAGGAAGAGATTTTCGGGCCGGTTCTCTCGATCCTCCCCTACGACACCGAAGACGAGGCAATCGAGATCGCGAATGACTCGATCTACGGATTGGCGGGAGCGGTATGGTCGGCCGATGCCGCGCGCGCGACCGGGATCGCTCGTCGTATCCGGACGGGTCAGGTCGATATCAACGGTGGGAGCTTCAACCCGTTGGCGCCCTTCGGCGGCTTCAAGCAGTCGGGCCACGGGCGCGAGCTGGGCAGGCTCGGGCTCGAGGAGTACCTCGAGACAAAGTCGCTACAGCTGTGACACCTTGGGTTTCTGTCGTCCGCCGCAGTTGACCGCACAGGTTGCTCGAGATCGTTCTCGATTCTGTGGTCGAGGTCCGAAGCGTCCTGTCGGCTCTCAGATCAGGCCGGAACTGCTGTGAGCGGGCTGCCGACCGGGGAGCCGCACCGGACGGCTTGGAGCAAGCGGACTTGGTCTCGTATCCGTTTTGTCGTCGGGATCGCGCTCGGCGGCATTGCCCTCTGGGCGGTGAGCGGTCAAGGTGGTGAGCTGGCGGGCGCGTCGAGCGAGCTCACCCATCTCGACGCCGGGTGGCTGCTGGTCGCGATAGGAGTCGAGGCGTTGTCGCTGGTGGCTTTCGCTCGCATGGATCAGCGCCTGCTTCGTTGCGGCGGTGTTCTCTCCGGCTTGGGGCGGTTCACGGCGATCTCCTTCGCCGCTGGCGCGATCGCGAGCTCCCTGCCGGCGGGGCCGCTCGTCGCGAGTGCGTTCGGCTACCGGCAATTTCGCCGGCTCGGAGCTTCGGAAGCTCTCGCCGCCTGGTCACTGCTGGCGACGCTTGTGTTCTCTTCCCTCGGGCTCGCTCTGCTCGCTACGGCCGGCGTGGTCGTCGCCGAGCGCCAGGGTGCGGCATTCGACCTTGTGGGGGTTACCGTTGCGGTCTTCGCGATCACAGTCGCCGGGGCCGCCGTGTTGTACCAGCGACGGGCACTCGCCAGGCTGCTCGTGTGGACACTCAACAGCTTGCACCGCATCACAGGGTTTCCGCGCCGGCCAGGCGACGCGCTCGTCTCCTCCATCGCGGCCAGCCTGAGCCAGGTGAAGCTCGGCAAGCGAACTCTGCTGATCGTCCTGGCGTGGTCGGTTGCCAACTGGGCCCTCGACTGTTCCTGCCTCGTGTTCGCCTACCTGGCTGTCGGCGCGGGTGTGCCCTGGCGCGGGCTGCTTCTCGCCTATGGGGCGGGACAGCTTGCTGCGAACCTACCGATAACTCCCGGCGGCCTCGGCGTGGTCGAGGGGAGTCTTGTGATCGCCCTTGTCGCGTTCGGAGGTGGCCAGATCAGCACGGTGGCGGCCGTCCTCTTGTACCGGATCGTGAGCTTCTGGGGATTCCTCCCCGTCGGATGGGTCTTCTGGGGTGGCCTCACGTGGCACAATCGGCGCGCCGATCAGATTGTCGCCCTGACCGCGGAGGCCCCGGTGTCGCGGACCTTAGCCGTCCCACCACCGGAGTGGACTTCGGAGCTCGAAGGATGACTCACACCACGCGCCAGGCATCGGGCGGTCGCGGCTTTGCCGTTTCCGAGACGGCAGCCGGGCTGAGCCGTGCTCGTGAGGAGGACCGTTCATGAAGGCGAAGCTCGTTGCATTCGTTGCTGTCGTGACGGTGACCGGGCTGCTCGGTGGCTGCACAGCGGCCCGCAACGGCCTCGGCACGCACGACAGCGCTTGTTTCAGGGTCTATCCGGAGGCAGTGGCTGCGGTTCACGGCCACGGCCGCTTCGCCGGTGAGCGGTATCTGCCGCCACGTGCGCTGATCATCGAGCTGCATGACGTCGCCGTCCCCGACGCACTGCAGGACGTGTCCCGGGTCGCCACGTGCCTCGTCGCTTTCACGGGCCGGTTCACTGCCTCGGACGTCGAACAGGGCTGGGCACCGATCGGGAGCGAGGGCCGGATAGCCATTGTCATCGTCCGCCAACGCGACCTGGTGCTCCTGGCCACGGTGGTCCTCAACCGGATCCCGCCCCGGCTGGTCTTTGCCCATGTGTTTCCGAGGCTGCGATAGGTCCTCGGACGATTCGGCTGGTCCTCAGCTCCCTGAACTCGGCCCCGGCCCGTCCTCAGCTGCAAGCTCGACCACGACCGAGAGCGCGGCGGCGTCAGGGTCCCGCACGAGTTCGAGCTGCGCGATGGCGCCGGCGTCGGACAGATCGCCCGAGGCGAGCTCGACCAGCTCCACGAGCGAGGGAGGTCCTGTCACGCGGCATCGGGCGACTTGGGTGCGCATCGATCCCTTTGCTTCGGATTTCGCCCGCCGGAGAGCGACGAGAACCAGCGCGACGGCGTCGACGAGCTCGGGACGCGCGCCGGGACCGGCCTGCGACGCCAGAGCCGCACCGGAGGGCCATTCGGAGTTATGGATCGAGCCGGATTGCCACCACGACCATGCCTCCTCTGTCGAGTAGGGGAGGAACGGTGCGAACAGGCGCAATATCACCGACAGGCTCAGCGCCAGCGCGTGCCGTGCCGACGCGGGACCGGCGTGGGATGGATCGCCGTAGGAGCGGGTCTTCACGAGCTCGAGGTAGTCGTCGCAATACGACCAGAAGAAGGATTCGGTGACCTCGAGGGCTCGCGCATGGTCGTAGGACTCGAACTCGGCGGTCGCCTCGTCGACGACGGCCGCGAGGCGGGCCAGCATGGCCGCGTCGACCGCCGTGAGGCCAGGTGCGCCGACCGGGGCAGGGCTCTCGGAACCGTCCACGCGTGACAGCACGAAACGGCTCGCATTCAGGATCTTGATCGCGAGCCGCCGCCCGACCTTCATCTGCTCTTCGCTGAAAACGGTGTCGGCGCCCAGGCGAGCCGATCCCGCCCAGTAACGCACGGCGTCGGTGCTGTACTTTTCGAGGTACTCGAGCGGCGTGATGGCGTTGCCGAGCGACTTCCCGATCTTCTTGCGGTCAGGGTCGAGAATCCACCCCGAAATGGCGGCGTGGCGCCACGGAAGAGCGGAGTGCTCCAGCTCCGAGCGCACGATCGTCGAGAACAGCCACGTCCGGATGATCTCGTGCGCCTGCGGTCGCAGGTCCATCGGGAAGACCTTGGCGAACAGCTCCGGGTCCTCCTCCCACTTGCCGGCGATCTGCGGTGACAATGACGAGGTCGCCCAGGTGTCCATGACGTCCGGGTCACCGACGAAGCCACCAGGCTTGCCGCGTTGATCCTCGGTGTAGCCATCAGGGACATCGGTCGATGGGTCGACCGGCAGTCGTTCCTCGCAGGCGAGCAGCAGGCCGTCGACGACGACCTCGCCCTCGTCGTCGAGCTGGTACCAGACGGGGAACGGGACGCCGAAGAAACGCTGCCGCGAGATGTTCCAGTCTCCTGTCAGCCCTTCCACCCAGGCTTCGTAGCGGGCCCGCATGTGCTCTGGGTGCCATTGCAGTTCGCGTCCTCGGGCAAGGAGCGTCTCGCGGCGGTCGAGGGTTCGGACGTACCACTGCGAGGACGTGACGATCTCGAGAGGCCGCCTGCCCCGTTCGTAGTACTTGACCGCATGGGTGATCGCGCGCGGCTCGCCGAGCAGATCGCCGGACTCGCGCAGGAGCTCCACGATCCGCGTCTGGGCGCGCTTGACCGGCATGCCTTCGATCTCCGCGTAGCTCGCGTTCGCCCGCGCGGAGTCGACGGACTCCCAGCCGGGTGCTCCGAACGGCGCCGGTCCGAGGCGTCCATCCCTCCCCACCACCGAGCGTGTCGGCAGGGCGAGGTCGCGCCACCAGGTCACGTCCGTCAGGTCGCCGAACGTGCAGATCATCGCGATGCCCGACCCCTTGTCCGGCTCTGCGAGCTCGTGGGGGAGAACTGGGACGGGTACGTTGAACAGCGGGGTCAGCACCTCGGTGCCGAACAAGCCCTGATAGCGCTCATCGGCCGGATGGGCGACGAGCGCGACGCAGGCCGGCACCAGCTCAGGTCGAGTCGTCTCGATCTCGACGGGATGGCCGTCGTTCGAAGGCCTCACGAAGCGGAGCCGGTGGTAGAAGCCCGCATCCTCCTTGTCGACGAGCTCGGCCTGGGCAACCGCGGTCTGGAAGTCGACGTCCCACAACGTCGGCGCCTCCTGCCGGTAGGCCTCACCGCGTGCCAGGAGGCGGAGGAAACCACGTTGCGACGCCCGTCGCGACACCTCGCTGATAGTCGTGTAGTGCTGGGTCCAGTCGACCGAGGCGCCCAGCTTGCGGAACAGCCGCTCGAAGGCCTGCTCGTCCTCGGTTATGAGGATGTTGCACAGCTCGATGAAGTTCGGACGCGATGTCGGGACCGCACGTGCGTTCTTGTCGCGTTTGTGCTCCAGCGGCGGAGGGAGGAAGTCCGCGTCGTAGGGCAAGGACGGGTCGCAACTGACCCCGAAGTAGTCCTGGACCCGGCGCTCGGTGGGCAGGCCGTTGTCGTCCCAGCCGATCGGGTAGAAGACTGCCTTGCCGGTCATCCGTTGGTAGCGGGCAACAATGTCGGTCTGGGTGTAGGAGAAGACGTGACCGACGTGGAGCGAGCCTGAGACCGTCGGTGGTGGCGTGTCGATCGAGTAGATGTCCGCGCGGCCATGGGCGGGGTCGAAACGGTACGTGCCGTCTTGCTCCCAGCGGGTGGCCCAACGATCCTCCAGGCCCTCCAGCGAGGGTCGATCGGGCACGCGGGGAGTCGCCATTGGCCTAGTACGGTACTCCTGTGTTGCGCCTTCATGACACGGCCCTGGGACACAGCCAGGAGTTGAAGACTCGCGAGCCTGGCCAGATAAGCCTTTACGTCTGCGGTTCGACTGTTTACGGACCACCTCACATCGGTCACGGCCGTTTCTCGCTCGTCTATGACGTCCTCCGCCGCTTTCTCGAGCACTCCGGTTTCGCGGTGGACCACGTCTCGAACGTGACCGACATCGACGACAAGATCATCGCTCGAGCGAACGAGGAGCACCGCCGGCCGGAAGAGATCGCCGAGCAGTACGAGGCCGAGTGGTGGGCCGCGATGGACACCCTGGGATGCCTTCCGCCGACGCGGGTACCGCACGCGACCGCTTTCATCGAGGAGATGGTGGAGCTCGTCGCCGAGCTCGTCGCGCTCGACTCCGCGTACGAGACGAGCGACGGCGTCTATTTCACCGTCTCCGCGGTCGCCGACTACGGGTTGCTAGCCCACCAGAGCCTTGCCTCGCTGCGGTCAGGGGCGCGCGTCGAGGTGGACGAGAAGAAGCGCTCGCCTTTGGACTTCGCCCTGTGGAAGA
>PMVZ01000166.1 GCA_003166375.1 Acidimicrobiaceae bacterium
CCCCGGACGCCGTCGAGGAACTGCTGGGCGTCGCCCTTGCGATCGAAGTGGCGCGTCTTCTGCGGGCCGCCCGGGTACTCGCGCCACCTCGTCCGGTACCGCCCGTTGGGCCTCTTGTCGATGCTCGCCACGCTGCCTCCGCTGACCGCTGCGGGACCGATTTCGGTCCTCAAAAAGTCCTCAGGTCCTCAAAAAGTCCTCAGCTCTGAGGACTACAGCGGTGTTTTTCGGTCACCAACGGCGACCACGGCAAGGACGAAACCGCAGGCCAGACGGCATTTTAGCGCGGTGAAAGGGAGGTGGTGGTGGCGAGCCGGCCTGTAGGCGGGGTTCTGTCCGCCGGCCGGCAAGCCGGTACCGACGGGGTGGCCATCCATCTACGCGGCCTACCTGGGGACATCGGGCGGGCCACCCGTCCCACGTTTGGCCTTGCTCCGGGTGGGGTTTACCGAGCCGACCGGGTCACCCCGGCCGCTGGTGCGCTCTTGCCGCACCGTTTCACCCTTGCCTGTGCACGGCGTGCCGTGCCATCGGCGGTCTGTTCTCTGTGGCACTGTCCTGCGGGTCGCCCCGACTAGCCGTTAGCCAGCACCCTGCCCTGTGGAGCCCCGACCTTCCTCAGCCGGCTGCGGCGCCGAAACGCCACCCCGGCCGCGGCCACCCGGCCGACTCGCCATCACCGCAGTCATTCTCCCACGTGCGGGGTACGCACGCGCCTGGGTGCCAGAGCGCCTGGGCGCCGGGGGGACGTCTTCAAGTGCCGCCAAACGAGCCTGCGATCACTCGAGACCGGCGAGGTGCGCCGTCTCGTTGAAGCTGACCAGCGTAGGACCAGACGAAACAGCCGTCGAGATCCGGGAGATCGACGCAACGCCGAGCGACAGCCGCCACGACATCTCCGGTCCGCCACCGAGAGCCCAGACGACGGCCGCCTTGACCGGCGACAGGTGGGTCACGACGATCACGTCACTGGGGGCTGCCTCGGCCGACAGCTCCTCGCAGGCGGCAGTCACCGTGGCCCTGACCTCCCGCGAGCAAGTGCTCCCGGCCCGAGCACGATCGCCTGCCAGTGCCCAAGTTCGGTCAAGGGCGAATCGGTCCTTCCGACGAGCAGCCCTGCCGCGTTGGCCCGCTCTGGCCGTGGCGGACGAGAACGAGCATCGACTGCTAGCGACCTGCCTGGTCGCTGGTCATGACGAGTATCCGACCGCACTGGTCGCAGTAGACAACCGAGTCCGGCGTGGCGTGGCGCAGCCTGTGCAGCTCCCCCGCGGGTAGTTGCAGGTGGCAGCCACTGCACGCGCCACCCACGAGGTGTGCTGCTCCGATGCCGCCCAGCTTGGCCCTGAGACGCTCGTAGGGCGTCGCAAGCTCGGGCGCGACGCGCGCGGCCAGCCGACCCCGAGTTGCGCGGACCAAAGCTGCCTCCTCGTCGATCGCGGCCGTTGCCATGCCGAGCTGCTCGCGGGCCAGACCCAGCTCCTCGGCCGCCGCGGAGCAACTGGCCGTGAGAGCGGCCAGCTCCTGGTCCAGTGGCTCGAGTGCCTCCATGACCTCGAGCTCCTGGTCCTCGATCTCCCGGCGAAGATGAGCGAGCGACGTCACCTCCTCGCCCATCGCCTGCTCGTCGCGATATGAGCCGGCGCGGCCGGAGCGCAGCCGCTGCTCGATGGTCGCGATTCGCCCACCGACGGCGTCTGAACGCTGATCGAGGGTCAGCTGCTGTGAGGCGAGCTTGTCGCGCTGGTCCTGAGCTTCGGCGACGCGGGCGGTCAGCTCGACGAGCCTCGCGCCCAGCTCGGAGACCGCGACGCGTTCGGGAAGCTCGCGGCGCCGGTAGGCGAGGCGGTCAAGTGCGAGGTCGGCCTCTTGAAGCTCGAGCAGGAGCGAAAGCTGCGAGCTCGGCTGGGCGGGAGCCGCCCCGCTGTCGGAGGGCTCGGTCTCGCTCGTGGACATCGGGGATCGAGGCTACCGGCGCCAGGTCGCCCTGGCGGCGAGGAGCTCGGAGAGCAGCGCCGGGCTCGCGGCGGCCACGGGAGTGCGGCGACCGGAATGGTCCCGCACCACGAGATCTCGTCCCGCGGCGTCGACAACGGGCGCGCCCGCCTCGGCACAGACGAGGAGGCCACCGAGGTAGTCCCAACTTCCGTGCGCATCGTGCATGCAGTCGATGTAACCGTCCAAGGTCCCATCCGCGACCGCGCACAGGTCCAAGGCGGCCGCTCCGAGCGATCGGTACCATCGCCAGCCGAGGTGACGCGGCGGGTACCCGGACAGTCCGATCAGCGAGCGACCGAGCGACTCTTCGTGCGAGGGCGTGATCACCTCGCCGTCGCGGCGTGCCCCGCCGCCTCGCACCGCCTCGTAGCGGGTAGCTGTCGCCTGGTTCACCACCAGCGCAGCGAGGGGCCCCTCGCCATCGAGGACACAGATGCTGGTGGCGAACCACGGGATGCGGCGGGACGCGTTGGTGGAGCCGTCCACCGGGTCGAGCACGGCGAGCAAGGCCCGCTCCGAAGCCCCTGCACTCAGACCGGACTCCTCGCTCAGCACCCCGAGGCCGGCGTCGGTGAGGACCCGAACCGCCGCAGCATCCGCGACCAGGTCGGACCGGTACTGTCCCGGCCGGGTGCCTGCGAGCCCCCAGTCGGTGAGCCCGCTCAGTGAACCGGCGACCGCGTCGGCCGCTTCGCGCAGGACCTGAAGAAGCTCGGCTCCGTCCACACCACCNNCATGCGGTCGACCACAAGTTTCACGTGCACGACGAGCGGCATTTCGTCGAGACGTACTCCCTTCGCCAGTTCTGGGAGGTCGACCTCCACCCCGAGGAGGGGTGTGGCGGGCCGATCGACTTGCACCTGGCTCTCGAAGTGGAGCCTCGTGTGCTGCTCGACTTCGAAGATGCCGTCGTCGCTCTGCCGGAGGATGAGGACCCCCCCGACAAGTGGTTCTTCCCGCTGACTTTCAACTGGGGCGTACCGCCACTGCCCAAGGGCCCCGACCTGCTCCGGCTCGCCATCGACCTGGCAGGAGTCGGGGGCGTCGAGCTCCCACTCGAGATCTCGGCGACCGACTCGTTCGGCTCGGTGACCGATGCTCCGGTCCGGCGTCTCACGATCGTCACCAGGCAACAGGTTTCGCTCGCAAGAGTGCTTGCAGGCGAGGAGCTGCTCTGCGACACCTTCGACAGGGCGCTCGCCGTCACCCGCTTCTTGCTCGACAATGCCCCGACTTGGCTCGAGGAATGAGTTGGCGCGGCCGCGGTTGGTCGCCGGCTGCGTCGTGCTCGCCTTGGCTTGCGGCGGCCTGTTCACTGGTTGCGCCAGTCAAGATGCCGCGCCAGTTGCCGGCCAGGCCTGCGCGCACGTCGATCGCGCACTGACCGCAGAGCACAGGGCGACCTCCGCCGGCACTGGACAGGCGGCGCACCTTGAATCCGAGGCACTCGACCAAGTGCGTGCGGCCCTGCCGCTCGCGGCGGAGGCGGCCGGAGTGGACACGACGTGGCAGCCGCTCGACGCCACCTTGAGCGAGTCGAACCGCGTGCCGCTGCGCTTCCTGCTCCCTGCTCTAGCCGCCCAATGTGCGGGCGTCGCCGAATAGGGCTGGGACCAGCGCCGGACAGATCCTGCCCAATCCGCAGGCTCAGCGCTCGGGCAACTCCCAGAGCTTGATCCCGCCGAGGATGCCGGCGACATTGTCGACGATGGTCACCGAAGGGTCCACGTAGCCGACGAGGAGCCGTGAGTTGCCGCCTCCGATGTAGAGCCGGTCGTAATTCAGAAGCCTGTGGAAGTTGGCGAGCGCCTCCTCGATGCGCTTGCGCCATTTCCTGAGGCCGATCTTCCTCAAGGCCGCGTCGCCGATCTGTTGGTCATAGGTCTGGCCCTTGCGGAAGGGATGGTGGGACAGCTCGAGATGCGGCATGAGCTTCCCGTCCAGGAACAGGCCCGTACCGACGCCCGTGCCGAATGTGACGACGAGCTCGAGCCCTGAACCACTCACGACCTCCAGTCCCTGGAGGTCCGCGTCATTGGCGATGCGTACCGGGCGGCCGAACTTTGCCGCCAACGCGGCCGCAAGATCGAAGCCAGTCCACGCGGCCAACAGTTTGGGTACCACTGGCGCTCCGGCCGCGCCCGATCGGGTCACAAAGTGCGGCGCTGTCAGCACGATGCCCTTGCGGACAACACCGTTGAAGCCGACCGACACGCGGTCGAAGTCCGGCAACGGCGCGACGAGCACACTCAGCGCGTCGACGAAGTCCTTGGGTGTGCACGGGTACTGCGTGAGCACACGGACGCGGTCCGCGACGAGCTTGCCTGCCGCGTCCAGCACCGAGGCCTTGAGGCCGGTGCCGCCGACGTCTATCGCCAGCGTCGTCGGCCGCAGCGGGGGCACGACGGCTGGAGCGACCGGACCTGCGGCTTTCCTCGGCGTGGCTGCCGCCGGTGCCTTGCGAGGCGTGGATCGGGCGGCGGCACGTCTCGCCGCCGGCTTTGCGGCGCCGGTCGCAACCGCCTTGGCATCAACCGGCACGGCAGCTCCGGCGGCCTCCGGCCGGACAGGCTCCGCATCAACCGGCACGGCAGCTCCGGCGGCCTCCGGCCGGACAGGCTCCGCATCAACCGGCACGGCAGCTCCGGCGACCTCCGGCACGGCGGGCCCCGTTGCCTCGGTGTCGTCCTGTCCGGTCATGGGACCACCTTTCCTCCGGCGGCACCGGCCGCCGGTGAGTTGAGCGGCTCATACGAGCAAAGAAATTCGAGCAGCGTGCGGACTCCGAAGCCCGTGGCGCCCTTGCGGAGCTCTCCCGAGTCCTCGTCCGACCGTGAGGGGCCGGCGATGTCCAGGTGGGCCCACGGCCGGTCCGCAACGAACTCCTGGAGCAGGAGGGCGGCAGTGAGAGCGCCTCCCCAACGCTTGCCCTGGTTCTTCATGTCTGCGACTTCCGAGTCGATGTCCACCCGGTACGCCTCGGGGAGCGGGAGCCGCCAGGTCGCCTCACCGGCGCGCTCGGACGCGGCGTGGACCGCCGAGAGCAGGCGATCGTCGTTGCCCATCAACCCTGCGATCCTCGAGCCCAAGGCCACGACGCAGGCCCCCGTGAGAGTCGCGACGTCGACGATGGCGTCCGGGTCCTCCTCGGCCGCGAGCGACAGACCGTCGGCGAGCACGAGCCGCCCCTCGCAGTCTGTGTTGACGACCTCGATGGTCTTGCCGTTGCGGATCTTGAGGACGTCGCCAGGCTTGGTCGCCCGCCCGCCGGGCATGTTCTCGGTGGTCGGGGCGAGGCCGACCACTCGGACACCGACGCCGAGCGCCCGGCACGCGCCCAGCGTCGCGATCACATCCGCGGCACCGCTCATGTCCGTCTTCATCGTCAACATGCCCTCGGGCGTCTTCAGCGACAGTCCCCCGGAATCGAACGTGATGCCTTTGCCGACCAGAGCAACCGTGGGAATGCTGCCATCAGGTCGCTTGCAGGCCAGGGCGGCCGACGGCTCGTACACGAGCTTGATGAGGCGCGGGGACTGGACCGAGCCCGCGGCGACACCGAGCAGGCCGCCGAGGACAGCCTCGGCGATTGCCGCCTCGTCGAGGACCGTCGCCTCCAGCCCACCGCGCTCGGCGATCTCGACGGCCACCTCCGCAAGCTGGACGGGGGTGAGCGCACCGGCCGGCTCGTTGGAAAGGTCGCGCGCGAGCCGGGTCGCGTCAGCGATCACGCGGCCACGCTCGAGACCGCGTTCGGCAGAATGGACCTCCTCTGCCGTGACGACGATCGTGAGCGACTCGAGGGGATCAGGATCGCCGGCGTGGTAACGCGTGTAGCGGTACCGAGCCCCCCAGAAACCCTCGATTGCCGCTTCCACGGCCTGTTCCGCTCCGATACCGAGCTTGGAGATCCCGGTGAGGTCCAACGCGACAGTCTTCGCCTCACCTGTGGAGGAAGCGAACGCCGCCGCCGCCAAGCGCAGCGTCGTCGCCCCGAGACACAGGCGATTGCCGAAGCCGAGCACCACATCGACGCGCCCGCCGTCGCCGGGAGCTATCAGCGTGCCACCGAGCTTGGCCTTGAAACGCCTTTGCTCGCACCAGGCGACGTCCAGCTCGAGACCTGGCCGCGCCGTCTCGAGGCCTTCGAATGCGCCCCATCCGACAGCCTCGACCCGATCGGGGACGGAGCGGGCAACTTCGGTCGGGAGCGTCAAGGGCGCGTGCATGGCTGCCATCATGCCTCGGCTCGGGGGGCCTTCACACGCGCCGCGCGGGCAGTCAGATGCTCCTGCTCGCACGAGCGGGCCAGCAGCCAGCACAGGTCCGACAGGCGGTTCAGGTACGGCACCACGTGCGAGCCGTCTCCCATGCGGAGCGCGACGGCCTTTCGCTCGGCACGCCGGACAACGGTGCGGGCGAGGTCGAGCGCCGCACTCGGCCGGCTCTGGCCCGGCACGACGAATTCGGACGGCATCGTGCCGGAGGCCTCGAGCTCGTGCACGCGCTGCTCCAAGGCGTCGACCATCTCCCCCGTGACGAGCGTCGCACCGCCGACGAGCCTGCGCCTGTTGCGGGGTGCCGTCGCGACCTCCGCCATCACGACCCACAAGCCCCGCTCCAGGCCTGCAAGCTCGTCGCCGAGCTTCGAACCCCCTACCTCGGCGCGCGCCAGGCCGAGAGCCGCCTGCGCCTCGTCGATGACGCCGTTGGTCTCGATGCGAGCCGAGTCCTTGCGAACGCGACCGCCGTGTAGGAGACCTGTGGTGCCGTCGTCGCCGCGTTTGGTCGAGATGGTCACCGGACCGCAGCGTACTGGCGATCTCCGGCGCGACGGTACGGGCCGAGCGGCCCACCCG
>PMVZ01000155.1 GCA_003166375.1 Acidimicrobiaceae bacterium
GTGCTCGGGATCGGCCGGTCCACCGTGGCCAAGCGTCTCGACACCCTCGAAACGGTCGGATCGGTCAGGCGCATTTCCGGCGGGAGGGTACGCGGCGCCCGGGTGGCAGACCGCTGGTCGATGGCCTCAGCCCCCGACACCGCGCCGTCCGGCACCGGCGAGTCCCGCACGAATACAACCGAGACCGCCCCGCCCGGATCCGCAACTCCTGAGACAGCGGTATCCGACTCGGGCACAGAGCATGGTGGCAGCGGCCGGCTCGCCCGTGGTGAGTTGGGTACCCTCGTGCGGAAATACCTGTCCGCTCGACCTGGCGAGGACTTCGGGCCGAGCGCTGTAGGCAAAGCCCTCGAGCGGTCCCAGGGCGCGGTGTCAAACTCGCTTGCCGCCATGGCGGCCCGTGGCGAAGTGGAGTTGGTCGGGGACAAGCCCCGCCGCTACCGGATCGCCGGTTAACGCGCCACCCGGTCCGTACCCCGCGGCCCTGAACCTCGCGGGGTACGGACTACCTCGCTTTGGGTTGGCATGAGCCATGTGGGGCTTTTGTAGGACTACCCCACCGGTGGGGTACGGACTACCCCACAGGTGGGGTAGTGGCCCCGGGCGCCGACCCCGCGCCCGTCGCAAGGGCTCCCGAGAAATTTCTTTCGGCGGCCTGCTCGGGTCTCCCAGCAGACCACCCCCCCCTACGGGGTCGTGTACCCCGCGGCGCTGACCTGCACGAATGCTTCGGGTTGGTCCGTCGTAGCGGCGACTACCCCGGATGTGGGGTAGTCGCGGGGTGCCGACGGGTGGGGCCAATTCGGGGGAAAAGCGGGGTANNGAAGTGAAAGGAGCTGCCCATGGCCCCCCGCCGTGTCCTCACCGACTCACCCTTCGACACCTTGGAGAAGACCTTCGATCTTCTCGTCACCGGCCCCAACCCGCTCGCCCTCGACGGGTCCTCGCTCGACGGCCTGCCGGACCGGGCGATCCCGCTCGACGAGCTGAAGGCGATGCTCCTGCACCCCTCAATGGCTTTCGCTGCGCGCGACGCGGTGGTCGACGAGCTCGTCGCCCGTTCCCGTTCCCATGGCGGCGCCTGGACCGTCGGCCTCGCCGGGGTGCTCCTGCCCGGGCTTCGTCGGGCCGTCTGGCCGCTCGTGCAGGCGTGTCCGGCCAAGGCCGCCGACATCGAGGCCGAGACACTCGCCGCGTTCTTGGCCGCCGTGGCCCGCTGCGAGCCGGGCCGAGCGCGCCTCGCGTCCCGGCTGTGCTGGCTGGCGCGCATCGGCGCCGATCGGCTGCTGCGCGCCGAGGTGGCCGAGCGCGCCCGGCCGGGCACAGATCCGGTCTCCGCCGCCCCGCGCCGACCGTGGGGACACCCCGACCTCGTGCTGGAGCGGGCCGTGCGGGCCGGGGTCATCGGCGCATCCGACGCCGAGCTGATCGGGGCCACCCGGATCGGTGACGTCGAGCTCGCGGACGTCGCGAACGCCCTGGGGATCAGCTACAAGGCGTGCCACCAACGGCNNAATTACGGCGATATTGCATTTGATGCAACAAACCGCAGGTCGCGAAGTCGCCAAAGCGTACCGGAACAGGGCCGTCGGGGTCGGCCTCGCCAAGGTGAAAGGGTCGTTGGACAGCGGGTTTGACGTGCCCGAATGTCAAGCGTGTAACATCTGGCCCAATATTGATGCGGCTGGCATGGAGACGGAAGGAGCAGGTTTGTTCGTTGGAGGGAGCTCAGAGCAGGCGGGATCGGCGCGGCTGGTGCTGGTCGAAAGCGTGGTGCATCTAGACCCCGAACAGGCGGTGTTCGAGGCGATGCTCGTGGGCTTCGAACGCCAGCAGCAGGCGCGGCTGCTCGGAGGCGACACGATCGTCCAGCGCCTGCGAGTTTTGCGGCGGTTCGCCGAGTTCACCAACGAGTACCCGTGGCGATGGTCGCCCACCGATGTGGAGGACTTCGTGGCCAAATTACGCTCTCGGGAGCGGCCGGCGGCGCAGTCCACGCTTCGCGGCTACGAGACGGCTCTTCGGTTGTTCTGCGAGTTCGTCACCGACACCCGTTACGGCTGGGCGAATGTGTGCGAGGAGCGCTTCGGCACCCACCCGATCCAGATCTGCCACGAGTGGAACACGGCGGTGCACGCGGCGGAGTTCGAGGGTCAACCCGCCCGCCGCCCCTTCACCCGCGAGGAGCTCCAGGCGTTCTTCGACCATGCCGATGCCGAGGTGTCCAAGGTGGTGGCTGGCGGGAGGAAGGGGGCGCAGGCGGCGTTCCGGGACGCGGTGTGCTTCAAGGTGGTCTACGCCTGGGGGTTGCGTCGCCGCGAGGCGGTGATGCTCGACGTCACCGACTGGCATCGAAGCTCGGCCGCGCCGAGTCTCGGGCCCTTCGGTTCCCTGCACGTCCGTTACGGCAAGGCGATGAAGGGTTCGGCGCCGAGGCGGCGCACGGTGCTCTCGGTGTTCGACTGGGCCACCGAGGCCGTCGGGCAGTATCTCTCGGAGGTCCGTCCGGGCTTCGAGCCAGGCGAGCACCCGGCGATGTGGGTGACCGAGCGGCGGGGGCGGATCTCGCCCCGGGCGCTCAACGACCGCTTCTGCGCCTACCGCCGGGAGCTCGGCTTGCCCGAAGAGCTGGACCTGCACGCGCTGCGCCACTCTTATGTCACCCATCTGATCGAAGACGGCTACCCCGAGCGCTTCGTCTCCGAGCAGGTCGGCCACGCCTACGCGGCAACCACGGCCATCTATACAGCGGTCTCCGACGAGTGGAAGAACCGGGTGCTCAAGGCCGCCCTGGCCAAGGTGTTCACGCCGATGGGCCAGACGGCAGAAGGGACCGTGTGATGCGCCGCAAGATGACGATCCGCTGGAATTTGCGCAAGGTCATGGCCGATCAAGGAATGTTCGCCACGAGTGACCTCGTGCCGCTGCTGGCCGAGCGGGGGGTGAGCCTCAGCCGCGAACAGGTCTACCGCCTCGTCACCCAGACCCCCGAACGGCTCAACATGGCGGTGCTGGCCGCGCTGTGCGACGCGCTCGGGGTGGGGGTGACCGAACTGATCGAGGTCGTCGCCGAGCCCGCGCAGGTGTCCAAAGCCGCCGGTGGCCGGCCCAAGGGCACCGGCGCAGTGAAAGGCACCAAGGCCGTGAAGGGCCTCACGCCCACCCGAGCGAGGATCGTGCCCGACAAGCCTTCGTGAGCGAGGCGGACGACGCGCAGCTGCCGAGCCTGCTGGACGCCGCCGTTGTGGTCGTCGCCGCGCTACCTGGCTGCCCGGCCGAGGTCGCCGCCGACGCGCTGGTGGCAGCCACCTCTGGCGGACTGGCGCGTCTCGTGCCGCCTCGGCTCCGGGCCGTCGCCGCCTATCTCGACGCGCATAGCGATGCGTTGGTCTCGGGTGGATCGGGGTGCCCGCCCGATGTTGCCCGGCTCATCGATGCGCTCGCCCGCCGAGGCCAGGGCGGTGTGGTCGCCCCGCGTTGTGCCGACTGCGGCCGACAACGCTTCTTGCGCCATCCCGTCGGCGACGACATGCGGATCTGCACAACGTGCTTCGCCCGCCGGCGGCCATTGGCGCCCTGTGCCCGCTGCGGCAGGCTCGCCCGACTGCAGATGCATCGCGAGAGCGGCGAGACCCGCTGCGGGCGCTGCGCCGAGGCGGAACCGTCGCGCTTGCGACCCTGCGGACACTGCAAGAAGCCCGCCCGGATACAGAACCACATCGGGGGCGTCCCCATCGGTTCGTGCTGCTACCTGCACCCCCAGGAGCGCTGTTCGGTGTGCGGGTTCGGACGGGTCGTCCGTCCCTGGGCAGCCGGGGCCAAGGCGACGTGCGCCGCCTGTGCCGTCGAGGAACACCCGGCCTGCGTGCACTGCGGGCTCGATGCGCCCATCCCACCCCCTGGCGCGGCGGCATGCTGTTCGCGCTGTGCGGAGGGTCGCACCGCGGCGTGTGTCGACTGCGGGACGCTCACCGTCATGTCCGGCCGGAACCGCCAGACCCGCTGTTCGCGCTGCTATCGCCGGCCAGAGCGCCGCTGCGGCCGCTGCGGTCGGCTCGGAGCCATCGCCCGGCTCGCCACCGGCGACGACCCGGACTTGTGCCGGAACTGCTGGACCGGACCGGTGATGGCCTGCGAGGCCTGCGGGGGTGTCCGCCCATGTCGGGGTGAACGCAACGGCACCATGCTCTGCGCGGGGTGCCGGCCCCGCCCCAAACGGCCCTGCGCCTACTGCGGGAATCGCCGGACGGTGACGATCGTGTGGGCCGCCGGGCCGGCGTGTTCCTCGTGCTACCGGGCGTTCTGCCGGGCCAAAGGCGACTGCCCCCGCTGCGGAGCGCACCGCCGGCTCCTGCCCTACAAAGGCTTCGACGAGTCACTCTGTGCCGCCTGCGCCAGGGTTGCACCGGACCCGATCTGTGAGTCCTGCGGAAACGAGGACTGGCTCTATGAGCGTGGCCGTTGCGCACGCTGCGTGCTCGTCGCCCGACTCGAAACGCTCCTCGGCGACCACGCCAGCCGGCACGCCCGCGGGCTGGAGCTGTTGTTCGCCGCTCTCGTCGTCACCGAGCGGCCAGAGTCCACACTTGGCTGGCTCCGTTCCACCCAGCCCGCGGCCAAGCTGCTCGCCCGGCTTGCCAGCGGGGAGCTGTCATTGGACCACGATCAGCTCGACGCCCTCGCCCAGACCAGCAGCGCGGCCAACAATCTCCAGCATCTCCTCGCCGCTCTTGGTGTCCTCCCGGACCGAGACTCCGAGTTCGCCCGGCTCGAACACCAGCTTCATGGGTTCCTCGACACCGTCGCGGACACCCAGCGCCGCCGGCTCCTTGACAGCTACGTCCGCTGGCAGCTGCTGCGACGAGCCCGGGCCGCCAGCCGCGCCGGTGGCTGCACCCCCGCGCAGCGGCACCACGCCACCGGTTCCCTGCGTGCCGCCGATCGGCTTCTCGACTGGCTTGACCAGCAGGACCAAGCACTCACCGGACTCGACCAGATTCTTCTCGACGACTACCTGCTTGCCTTCCCCGGCCAGCGGGAACAGCTGGCCGGCTTCTTGAGCTGGGCGCGCCGCCAACGTCTCGTCCACAAGATCGAGCTGCGACATTCTGAACGCACGCCCCAGGTGGTTCCCGTCGACCAAGACCGCCGATGGGCACTCGCCCGCCGGTTGCTCGACGACGACACCCTGCCCGTCGCCCACCGAGTGGTTGGGCTGCTCGTCGTGCTCTTCGCCCAAACCCCCGCACGCATCGCCACGCTCAAGCTGAGCGACGTCACTGCCACCGACGACATCATGACCATCGTGCTCGGCAGAAGCCCCATCGAGGCTCCTGTTCCGCTGGCCGGACTGCTCGGTCAGCTCATCGCGTCACGCACCGGGCTCGGCCGCGTCAAGGCCGAGGACCCCGGACCGTGGCTGTTCCCCGGCCGCCACCGCGGACAGCCCGCCCAAGTTCACACGATCCAGCGATGGGTGCACGCCTGCGGCATCACCGACGTCGAAGCGCATCGTGCCAGCGCCCTCATCGATCTCGCTGGCCAACTCCCTGCGCCAGTCGTGGCCGACTTCCTCGGCCTGTCCGTCGGCACCGCCATCAAGTGGAACAAGCTCGCCGGGTCGTCCTGGGGCCAATACCTCGAAGTGCCCGTCCTCGAGTAGCAGACCGCTGAACGCCGAGAACTCCAACGCTCGGCGCGAATACCGCGCCCTTCTGATTTCGGCACCCTCCCGATAGGTATTCCCCGCTCGAGTTTGTCGAAAAAGGGC
>PMVZ01000224.1 GCA_003166375.1 Acidimicrobiaceae bacterium
CGCCGGGCTGCTGGTCGTGGTGAGCGCCGAAGTGCTCGTCGTCGGCCCATTCTCCGACGCAGCCGCCTGGCAACCCCCGATCGCGGCTGCCACGACGACGGTGACAACGGCCCTGAACACGCTCCTTCGAGCGCGCGGCCAAAGAGAACAGAACCCAGCCACGACACAAAGGGTAGAACGCTGCGCACTGTGGGAACCGTCACGGGAGCTGAGCTTTTCCCTCACCACTGACGACACGAGTACGCCTGTGCAGGCCTCGCGACGAGCAAACACGAGCCAAACGGGCCAGAATCGAGCCGTGCCCGGCGATGGAGATGACCACCACCCAGGCCCGACGCCCTTTGTGGTGGCTTTTGCGGACGCCGTGCCGGCCCTTGGCAACCCGATGGACCGGCCGTGAACCTGCGAGCCATCGAGTTGCGCCGTGTGTGCCTGCCGCTGGTGTCAGCTTTCCGCACGCCGCTCGGAACCGAGTCAGTCCGTGAAGCGCTGCTGGTCCGCGTGGAGTCCGATGATGGCGAAGGTTGGGGGGAGTGTGTCGCGGGCTCCGATCCGCTCTACTGCTCGGAGTACGTCGAGGCAGCCTGGCTCACGCTGCGGCGTTACTTAGGGCCAAAGCTGCTCGGTGCGCCTGATCTCACCGCCACTGCCGTTCAGCCGCTCCTCAGGGAGTTCAAGGGCCACCGCATGGCAAAGGCCGCCTTGGAGATGGCGGTGCTGGATGCACAGCTGCGCGTGGCAGGCGTCTCGTTCAGCACCTTCCTGGGCGGTGTCACCGGCGCAGTGACACCTGGCGTCGCCGTCGGCATCATGAGCTCTGTCGAGGAGCTGCTGGACTCGGTCTCCGAGTACCTCGACGCCGGGTACCGGCGGGTCAAGCTCAAAATTCAGCCCGGTTGGGACCTGGTACCGGTGGAAGAGGTCCGGGACCACTTCGGAGACGATCTGATGCTGCAAGTAGACGCAAACTCCGCGTACGGACGCGCTGACGTCGTTCACCTCGCCCAGCTCGACCAGTTCTCCCTGCTCCTCATCGAGCAACCCCTGGACGAAGAAGACCTCATCGGCCACGCACAGCTGGCGCGGAGCATCGCGACTCCGGTGTGCCTCGACGAGTCGATCGTCTCAGCCCAGAGCGCGGCAACTGCCATCTCGCTGGGCGCGTGCTCGGTCGTGAACATCAAGGCGGGACGCGTCGGTGGCTATCTCGAGGCACGTGAGGTCCACGATGTCTGCGCGTCGCGGAACGTCCCGGTGTGGTGTGGCGGAATGCTCGAGACCGGGCTCGGCCGCGCTGCGAATCTTGCGCTCGCCTCGCTTCCCGGGTTCACCCTGCCGGGCGACGTATCGGCGACGGCGCGCTATTTCCGCGAGGACATCACCCCGCCGTTCCTGCTTCGCAACGGCACCATCGCGGTCCCCACCGGCCCCGGCCTCGGCGTCGAAGTTCTCCGCCCTGTTCTGGACGCCCTCACGGCTCAGTCAGAGACGATCACGAGAGCCGACCACTGAGCTCGACAGCGGATCGGCCGCGGGAGAGGGCGTGGCGCCTCTAGCGACGGCGGGCACGTGTTGTCCGGCGCGAATGCGAGAGAGAGCTCAGCCCTCTTCACGCGTGTAGGGGATGCCGAGCGACGCCGGTGTCCCGACGCGACGGTTGGCCCAGCTCGTCGACGCTGCTGCCAGCGCGATGACCGTCATCAGGAACGGCAGCGCCGAATAGAACTCCGAAGGCAGCACGGTGATCCCGCGGGTCTCGAGCGTCGGCCCGAGGGCGGAGAAGACGCCGAACAGGTAGGCGCCGAGCACAAGCAGGTCAGGGCGCCAGAAGGCGAAGATGACGAGGGCGATGGCAATCCACCCGAATCCGGCCGTGAGGCCGTCGGTCCAGATCGGGGCGAGGGCGAGGGTGAAATAAGCACCCCCGAGCCCGGCGAACGCTCCGCCGATGAGCGTGTGGGTGTACCGGTAAGCATTCACGTTGATTCCCATGGCGTCCGCGGCAGCCGGGTTCTCGCCCACGGCTCGCAGGTAGAGCCCCGGCCGGGTCCGGTACAGGTAGTAGAGGACGGCGAGGACGAGCACCCAGGAGGCGTAGACGAACGCGTCCTCGTTGAAGATGATCGGCCCGACGATGGGCAGGTTCTGCAGGCCGAACAGGTCGATCCCGTTGAACTGGTGGCGTCCGGCCACACCGCCGATGTTCCAGACCTGTCCGAGGTAGGAGGACAGGCCGATGATCCCGGCGAAGATCGTTACGGCGAGGCCCGAGACGATCTGGTTCACACGTATCGTGATCGACAAGAACGCGTGGATGAGGGCCATCGCGACGCCGGCCCCCATGGAGGCGAGTACGGCCAACAACAGCACCAGTGCGGTCGAGCCGTGTGTCTTCTGCGAGACGAAGAACGCGGTCACCGCCCCCATGAGCATCATTCCCTCGACGCCGAGGTTGAGCACCCCGGAGCGCTCCGCGAGGAGCTCGCCGAGGCCGGCGAGGACGAGCGGGGTGCCGAACGCAATTGCCGACACGACAACGGCAATGACGATGTTCGAGTTCATGACGACATCTCGGTCGCAGGGGCTGGCCCGACGCTCGCCGGCGCAATCGCGCGATGCCGCAGGCCGATCCGGTAGCGGGCGAGGATCTCACCTCCGAGGACGGTGAAGAGGATGATCCCTTCCATGGTGCCGACAAGGCCTGTCGGGAACGAGGGACCCTCCAGGGCAAAGCCGGCGTTCGTGAGGCCTCCGATCAGCAGCGACACGAGCACGACGGCAAGCGGATTGTAGAGGGCGAGGGCCGCGACGACGATGCCCGTATACCCGTACTGCGCCTGTTCGAGCCCGCGCGGATCGAGCACGTGCCCGAAGTCGCCGATCTGGCTGGATCCAGCGATTCCGGCGATCCCACCCGATATCGCCATCACCGAGACGATCTTCCGTTTCGTGCGGATGCCGGCGTAGTTGGCCGCCTGCGGCGAATCGCCCATGATCCGCATCTCGAAGCCGTAGCGGGTCCCGCGGATGAGGAGGAGCAGTCCGACGGCCAAGCCGATGCCGAGCACGAAGCCCATTGGCAGCGTGAACGACCCGATGGTGATCCCCGGCCAGGTGGCGTTTGCCCCCAGCGTCTTGCCGGTCGGGAACACCGTCGCCCCGGGCGTGGTCAGGTCCCGCCAGTACGAGGTGCTGTCGTAGATCAGGTAGTACATGAAGAAGCCGGCAACGTAATTGAGCATGAGCGAGGTGAGGATCTCGTTCGTGCGCAGATAAGCGCGCAGGAGGCCCGGAATGCACGCCCACAGCATCCCGGCGAGGGCACCGCCCACAACCATTGCGACGATGAGCAGCGGGCGCGGCCAGTCGCCGAGCACGAGGCCGATAGCCGAGGCCCCGACGGCACCCATGTACAACTGGCCTTCACCACCGATGTTGAAGGTCCGCATCCTGAAGGCGAAGGCGGCGCACAGACCGGTGAAGAGCATCGGCGTGGCGTAGACGAAGGTGGACGTGAGGGCACCGTCGGCGGTGACCGAGGCCGAGTACATCTGGTGATAGGTCGAGAACGGGTTGTGGCCGGTCGCCGCCAGCAAGATGCCGACGATGATCGCCGCCAGCACGATGGACACGAGTGGCACGGTGAGCTTGAGCCACTTCGGAGTGTCGAGCCGGCGTTCGAGGCGCAGGGGGCCGGTCATGCTGCTCCCGCCATCATCAGGCCGATCTGCTGCCGGTTGGCGCCGTCGGCCGGGACGATCCCGACGACCCGGCCGTTGTAGAAGACGGCGATACG
>PMVZ01000172.1 GCA_003166375.1 Acidimicrobiaceae bacterium
TGGAGAGCCGACCACATGCCGGTGATGGAGTACAGGATCGGCGTCTCACGACTGTTGTTCGCCGCCACGAAAGCAATCGAGAAGTCGTGGACCAAGAGCGCCCTCTCAATGGCGATGGTCGCAAGGACCGCACCGGCGAGCACCCAGAGAGCGAACGTGCGGGCATGCCGGAACAGCTCCTGCCGCCCGGTCGCCAGGCCAACGCCGATCGTGACAACTCCCGACACCGCCGCGAGCAGGCCGAGCGCAACCCCGATAAGCCCCAGGGCCGCGTTCATCTCGTCGTCCCGTTCAGTGCTTTCACCCGATTCGGGTGGGCCGCGATGTAGACGTTGGAGTGCTTGACGAGGATCTGGTCCGAGGCGAACCGGTCGCTGCTACCGACGAAATGACCGACCACGACGACGGGGATCCCCGGCTGGAAGAGCTGCGGAGGCGATCCTGTGTTGGTCACCGCGATCTTGACGCCGCTCGATTCGACGACGAAAGCCACCGTCGTCCCTGAGCCGTCCCGGATGGTGCGAACCGTCCCCGGCATGACCATGCCCTCGAGCTGGAAGGTGCTGTCACCGAGGGTCGCTCTCTGCGCGATCGCCTCGTTGGCGGTCTTGAAGAACACGATCGCCGAGGTGAGCCCCTTGAAGACAAGGAACCCGATCGCCGCGACGATCACGATCCCGACCACTTCCAGCCGCCGGCGTTGGCGCCGCTGTTCGGGGCTGAGCGTATTCGGCCCGCGCCCGGGAGCGGACGGAGCGGACCCGGCCTCGCCAGAGCTCGGCTCGTCTTCGAGACGGTCCTGGAATGAGGCAAAGCGGCCTGGTTCGGTGCTTGTACCGCCGGTGCTGACTTCGGTCATGGCGACANNCCCGGCAGGGGCGGAGGTGCCAGACCCGGCAGCATTCCGCGCCTTGTTCGAGCCTGCGCCGACGCGTCGCCGGGCAGAGCGCTCGCGGGCAACGAGGGTGACCCCGTAGGTTCCGAGCGTGCCGAGGACCACGACATAACCGGCCTCCACATAGCCGTTCATCCGGCCACCGCCTCTGCTCGGCGCTCCGCGAGGGCGGCCTCGAGCCCCTCGGTGTCCTCCAGGTCCTGCAACTCCGCAAGGCGGTAGCGGTGTGCCGTCAGCCAGATGTACACGAGCGTGAACGACGCGAAACCGAGCAGCAAAGTCCAGGCCATCGAGCCGTGCACATAGGTCTTTTGCGTGGTCGGGTTGAGCACGGTAGGCGCCTGGTGCAAGCTTCGCCACCACTCAACCGAGAGGTAGACGATCGGGACGTCGATGAACGCGATCAGGGCCGCTATCGCCGACCGGCGAGCGCGGACATGGAGCTCGCCGGGCACACGCCGCAGGGCGAGATACCCGAGATAGAGCACGAACAGCAGTGCCGTCGTCGTGAGCAGCGGATCCCAGACCCACCACGCGCCCCAGGTGGGCCGCCCCCAGATCGATCCGGACACGAGCGTGAGGCCTGTGAACACGACACCGACTTCGGCCGATGCCCCGGCAAGGCGGTCGAAACGCTCGGCTCTGGTCCTTGGCCACAAGTACAGGAGGCTCGCGAGGCTGGCAACGCCGTAAGCGAGGAACGCGACCCACGCCATCGGCGGATGGACGTACAACAGGCGCACGAGATTGCCCATGAACTCGTCCGGCGGCGTGACGAAGAGGCCCAACCACACGGTCGCCGCCACGCCCACGAGTGCCGTCACGCCCAGCACCCGAAGCGCCACGGCCACGGCCGCACGGCCTGACTGCACGGCGCGCGGAGGCGTGCTCATCCGTCCTCCAAGAGCGGCCCGAACGCCACAATGCCGATGGCGACATAGAGCACGGCGAAGACCACGAGCACGTCCAGCCAGCCACCTGCACGGCCTGGTGTTCCCGCGAGGGCCTCGTCCCATGCTTTGGTCGCGGCAAGCAGGACTGGAGCGACCACGGGGAGGAAGAGCAGGGGGAGGAGCGTTTCTCGGACCCGCAGCCCGGATGCCACGACCCCGTAGAGCGTGCCGACCGCCGCGAGCCCGAGGGTGCCGGCGACACACGCGCCGACCAGGACGAGAGCGCCCGACAAGCGAGCCCCGTAGAGCAATGCGACTCCGATGGTGAGAGCGGCCTCGAGAACGAGAAGCTGGGCCGCGACGGCACTGGCCTTGCCGAGGAAGATCCCGGCCGGGTCGAGGCCGGACAAACGCAGGCCATCTCGAGCGGCGTCGGCCGACTCGATGGCGTAGCTGCGCTGAACTGTCAGGATCGTCGACAGTAGTACCGCGACCCAGAAGAGGCCTGCCGAGGCCGGCGCGAGGACCCGCCTGTCAGGGCCCAGCGCCAGCCCAAACAGGAGCAGGACCGCGATGGCGAACGGGCCGATCTGATTCAGGCCGACCCTGGAACGGACCTCGATGCGGAGATCCTTCCCGGCGACGAGCACGGCGTCACGCAACATGAGCCGGCGCTTTCCTGACTGGCTCTGATGTCCCGGCACGCTCGAGCTTGTCGGCATGCCCAGGTGGCTCGACCACGCGGCCACCCGCCAGGTGAACCGTCCGGTCGGCGATGGCCGTGGCTCGCTCGAGCTCGTGCGAGGCGAACACGACAGTGCGGCCAGCCGCCCGGGACCCGGCGAGAAGCTCGTCGAGAAGATCACGGCCGTCCTGGTCGAGTCCCGCATGTGGCTCGTCGAGCAACCACAGACGCGCACCTCGCGCGACGAGCACCGCAAGTGAGGCGCGGCGCTGCTGCCCGGCGGAGCACCGTCGTACGGGAATGGACGCGAGACGACCCCCGAAACCGAATTGCTCGAGCGCGGGGCGGATCCCCGTGACAGCACTTCTGGTCGCTCGCAGCGCAAACCTCAAGTTCTCCTCCACCGTCAGGTCTTCGTACAGAAACGACTGGTGACCGAGCATGCCGACCTCGCGCCGCACTGCACGCTGATCAGCCATGAGGTCCCAACCGAGCACGGTCGCCTCACCCGAGTGCACCGCCAACAGCCCTGCAAGGACTTTGAGGAGGCTCGTCTTGCCCGCGCCATTCGGGCCGCGCAGATGCACAACCTCGCCTTCGCCAACTTCCAAACAAGCTCCCGCGAGGAGGGGGAACCGGCCGGCGAGCGCTACGGCCTCGTGGAGACGAACAGCAGGCGGCATGAAGACCGCCCATGTTACGGGGCATGCGACACGCGGCCGGCCGACACCGGGCCCACGGCTGCTCCCGGCCGCTCACCGCAACCGGGCACGGCCTCGCTCGGCCTCAAGCCCGCGAGCCGCTCCGGCGGTCAGGAAATCTTGCCGCGTAGCAGGTCGAGGTCGGCGTCGACCATCATCTCGATGAGCCCAGCGAAGTCGACGTGTGTCCTCCAACCGAGCTTCTCGTGCGCCTTGGCTGCGTTGCCGACGAGGAAATCCACTTCTGCAGGCCGTTTGAAGCGCTCATCGATCTGGACGTGATCCTCGTAGTTGAGGCCCGCCCTCGCGAAGGCAACCTCGCACACATCCCGTACCGAATGTGTCTCGCCAGTGGCGATGACGTAATCGTCGGGCTCGTCCTGCAGCACCATCGCCCACATCGCCTGGACGTAGTCACCGGCGAAGCCCCAGTCGCGTTTCGCTTCGAGGTTGCCGAGCCTGATCTCACGATCGAGGCCGAGCTTGATCCGCGCGACGCCGTTGGTGATCTTGCGCGTGACGAACTCGAGACCCCGACGCGGGCTCTCGTGGTTGAACAGTATCCCCGAGGAGGCATGCAGCCCGTAGCTCTCGCGGTAATTCACGGTGATCCAGTGCCCATAGACCTTCGCCACTCCGTAGGGACTGCGCGGGTAAAAGGGCGTCGTCTCGGTCTGGGGAACCTCTCGGACCCTGCCGAACATCTCCGACGAGCTCGCCTGGTAGAAGCGGATCTCGGGATTGGTGAGCCGGATCGCGTCGAGCATGCGGGTCACGCCGAGCGCCGTGACCTCGCCGGTGAGCACAGGCTGGCCCCAAGAGGTCTGGACGAACGACTGAGCAGCGAGGTTGTAGACCTCGTTGGGGCGATGCTCGCGCAGGACCTCGATCAACGAGACCTCGTCGAGGACATCTGCGGACGCCAGAGTCAACCGGTCTTGGATGTGAGCGATGCGCTCGAAGTTGAGAGTGCTCGAACGCCGGACCATCCCGACTACTTCGTAGCCTTCCGACAACAACCATTCCGCCAGGTAGGAACCATCTTGACCGGTGATGCCGGTGATCAA
>PMVZ01000232.1 GCA_003166375.1 Acidimicrobiaceae bacterium
CTCGCCCGGCGCGGCGGCCACGAAGGAGGGTCGTCGCCCTTTGGAGGCGTCGCCGTAGAGGGTGAATTGGCTGATCACGAGCAGCCCGCCTCCGACCTCGGCCACAGAGCGGTTCATGCGTCCCTCCGCGTCGCGCATGATCCTCAACGTCCACAGCTTGGAGGCCATGGTGGACGCCTCCACCTCTCCGTCGCCGTTGGCGACTCCGAGCAGCACGACGAGGCCCGGCCCGTCGAGCGATCCGACGAGCTCTCCGTTGACGCTCACCCGGGCCCACGCCGCCCTCTGCACGACCGCCCGCACCTCAGGCGCCTCCGCGGACCTCGGTCATTGGCTGCAGGTACGCGGGCAGCGTGATGCCCGGCGCCAGATCCGGCGCCGGCTCCGGGGTACCGCGAACTTCGCGGATCGGCACGAGTCCGGCCCAATGCTCGAGGGATAGGTCCCCGGGCTCGTCGCTCGGCGGTCCGGTCCGGATCTTGGCCGAGACCTCGATGAGCGGGAGCGCCATGACGGCGGTCTGGCACAATTCAGCCTGAGTCGGTCGGCGGGCGTCGCCGGCGCGCCCCGGTGCGACCTTCTCCATCAAAGCCGTGAGGAACTCCTCCTTGTCGCCTGCATCCTGAACCAGGGTGGCCGTCCCGTGCGCGACCACGGCACGGTAGTTCGCCGAGTGGTTGAACGCTGAGCGGGCGAGGACGAGCGCATCGACGATGCTCACCTCCACGACGACTTCGAGCCCGCCTCTCCGGGCCGCCATCCTCGCCATGCGAGCGCCGGTCGAGCCGTGGAGGAACACGGTGGAACCGACGCGGACAAAGAGCATCGGGAGCACCTGGGGGCGGTCGTCGGCAACGAAGCCAACGTGGCAGACCAACGCCTCGTCGAGGATCTCGTGCACGCTCGCCTCGTCGTAGCTCACCCTTTCCGCGTGCCGGGAAGGCTTCGTGGCCTCGGTCGGGTCGTACATGGTCGTCACGCTCTCAGGCCAGTTCCGCTCGCGCCTGGTCAAAGGCCTTCGCGGCGCGCTCGAGATCGTCGCGAGTGTGCGCGGCGGACAGCTGAGCGCGGATGCGCGCCTTGCCGATGGGGACCACCGGGTAGCTGAACCCGATGACATAGACGCCTCTTTGCAGGAGCAGGTCGGCCATGCGGGTTGCCAGCGCGGCGTCGCCGAGCATCACCGGGACGATCGGGTGATCGCCCGGGAGGATGTCGAAACCGAGGCCGGTCATCCGCTCCCGGAACCAGACCGTGTTCTCCCTGAGCTTCGCCCTCAGGTCGTCGCTCTCGGCCAACAGGTCGAGCACGACGACCGAGGCGGCTGCGATCGCGGGCGCCACGGAATTGGAGAACAAGTAAGGCCGGGAACGCTGCCGCAAGAGGGCGATGATCTCCTTGCGGCCGCTCACGTACCCGCCGCTCGCCCCGCCCAGCGCCTTGCCCAAGGTGCCCGTGACGATGTCAACCCGGTCCGCGACCTCGTGCAGCTCCGGTGTCCCGCGTCCGTGCTCACCGATGAACCCGACGGCGTGCGAGTCGTCGACCATCACCATGGCGTCGTAGCGCTCTGCCAATTCGCAGATCTCGCGCAGGGGCGAGACATAGCCGTCCATAGAGAACACACCGTCTGTCGCTATCAGCCGGCGCCGTGCGTCGGAGGCCTCGCGCAGTTGCTCCTCGAGGTGCGCCATGTCCCGGTTGTGATAGCGGTAACGCCGTGCGGCGCACAACCGAATGCCGTCGATGATGGACGCGTGGTTCAGCTCGTCGCTGATGACAGCGTCGTCCTTGCCGAGCAGCGTCTCGAACAGACCGCCGTTCGCGTCGAAGCACGACGAGTACAAGATGGAGTCCTCGGTCTGAAGAAAGCCCGATAGCCGGTGCTCGAGATCCTTGTGGACCTCCTGGGTGCCGCAGATGAACCGCACGCTCGCCATGCCGTAGCCCCAGCGGTCGAGTGCCTCCTTCGCTGCAGCGACGACTCGGGGGTCATCGGCAAGGCCGAGGTAGTTGTTCGCACAGAGATTGAGGACCTCTTTGCCGTCCGACACCTTTACGGTGGCCTGCTGCGGCGTGACGATGACGCGCTCGGCCTTGAAAAGCCCATCCGACAGGATCTCCTCCAGCTGGGCGCTGATCTCGTCGCGGACGTGGGTGAACATGGCGGACCTCCGATCAGGCTTCGGACCAGGTGAGCACGACCTTGCCGCAACGACCGTTGCGCATGGCCTCGAAGCCCTCCTCGTAGTCGGTGGCGGCGTACCTGTGCGTGATCACCGGGGAGATGTCGACGCCCGAATGGACGAGCACGGACATCCAGTACCACGTCTCGAACATCTCCCTGCCGTAGATGCCCTTGATCGTGATCATGTTCATGACAAGGTGGGACCAGTCGATCCCGAAATGCTCGGTCGGCAGGCCCAGCATGGCGATCTTTCCGCCGTGAGCCATGTTGGCGAGCATCTCCTGGAGCGCCGAAGCACGGCCGGACATCTCGAGACCGACGTCGAATCCTTCCCGCATGCCGAGCTGGCCCATCGCGTCGGCGATGCGCGTGTGCGACACGTCGACCGCGAGTGTCAGGCCCACCGAGCGCGCCAGCTCGAGCCGGTAGTCGGACACGTCGGTGATGACGACGTAACGCGCGCCAGCGTGACGAGCGACGATCGCCGCCATGATCCCGATCGGGCCGGCTCCGGTGATGAGGACGTCCTCGCCGAGGACCGGGAAAGTGAGCGCCGTGTGCACGGCGTTGCCGAACGGGTCGAAGATCGCCGCTACGTCGAGGTCGATGCCGGCCATATGACGCCACACGTTCGTGGCCGGCAGAGCGATGTACTCCGCGAATGCTCCCGGGAAGTTGACCCCGATCCCCTTTGTCCGGGCACACTGCACGCGCCGGCCTGCAATGCAGTTACGACATCGCCCGCAGACCAGGTGGCCCTCGCCGCTCACGAGGTCGCCTGTCTCGAGGTCGTCGACATCGACACCGAGCTCCACGATCTCGCCGACGAACTCATGGCCGATGACGAGCGGAACCGGGACGTTAGCCCGCGCCCATGGGTCCCATGAATAGATGTGCAGGTCCGTGCCGCAAATGCCGGTGCGAAGCACTTTGATCAGGACGTCGCCCCGGCCAATCGCCGGTATCGGCACGTCCTCGTAGCTCAAGCCCGCTTCGGGCTTGGCTTTGACGAGAGCCTTCATCGTGCACCACTCCTCGTTGCTCTCCTGAAACCCGCAACGTACCGACCCTAGTTCAGGCGGCCTTCGCGAGCTCTTGGCCGGCGTGCCGCTGAGAGCCTCTGGCGAGTCACAGGAGAATGGAAGAGACTGGCGGTATGGCGGAAGAACACTCCGTGGAACCGGCCCCTCCGGGTCCGGCCCAGCACATCGGCCAAGCCGCGGAACGCGCGAGCGACTCCGACCGGGACCACGTCGTCACCTTGCTACGCGACCACCTCGCGGTCGGTCGACTCACCCTCGACGAGTTCTCGGAACGAACCGGTTCCGCCCTTGCGGCCCGTACCAGGGGCGAGCTCGACGCGGTGCTCGCCGACCTGCCTGTCGCCTCGGAGCCTCTGCCTCAAGTGGCACGGCGACGCGCCCGGCGCTGGATCGTGGCGGTCATGGGCCAGTCGGAGTCCAAGGGACGATGGAGGCCCGGTGAGCACACATCTGTCGTCGCCGTGATGGGCGAATGCCACATGGATCTGCGCCGGGCCGAGATCGACGGTCCCGAGGTCGTGATCACGGCGGTGGGCATCATGGGATCGGTCGACATCGTCGTCCCCGAGGGGATCGACGTCGAGCTAACGGGCCTGTCCATCATGGGCCAGCGGAGCCTCAAGGTGCGCGACGTCCCGGTCTTGCGGGGCTCGCCCCGCATCTTGATCCGGGCATTTCCCATCATGGGCGAGGTGAAGGTGAGAAGTAAGACCGCCTCTGCCGATCAGCACTGACACTCCCCGCCGTAGCCTGTGACCGCGGACGACCTGGTAAGGAAGAAACGTGTACATCGCAGAGGTTGACAGAGGCTTCGGCGAGGACGAGTGGCGCGAGTTCGTCACAAGTCAGGGTTTCGGCCATCTCGTCGCCGCCGGCAGGGGGCGGGAGGTCCCTGTCGTCGTGCCGACACAGTTCGTCCTCGACGGCGACGAGGCGATCCTCCATCTCGTGGGCAAGAACCCGATCCTCGAGGCAATCGAGGAGCAGCCCCGGGTTCTCATGAGCGTCGCCGGTGATTGGGCCTTCATACCTTCTTCATGGAAGGCCATCGATGAAGAGGATCCCCTGCTCGGCATCCCGACGACCTACTACGCCGCCGTCCAGTTGGAAGGCAGGGCCACGACCGTGTCCGATCCCGGCGCGGTCGCTGCCGTCCTGCGCCGCCAGCTGGCGGCGCTCCAACCGGGCCTCGAGGTCGCCGATCCGCTCACGGCTCACGAGGCGCAGCTGCACACCATACGGGCAATCCGGATAGTCATCGAAGAGGTCCGGGCGAAGTTCAAGTACGGCGGCAATGTCGACATCGAGCACCGCGAGGCGATCATCGCCGGGCTCGAACGACGTGGCAGGCCAGGTGACCTCGCCGCCGCCCGCCAGACTAGGCGCCGCATCGACGCCTCGGGTCCGTAGCCCCGCCTCACGGCCGCGGCTCCCCGCCCTGCGAGGTTGCTTGCCGGCAGTGCCCTTCAGACCTCGCCGAGAAGCTTTGAGAGCGCTAGCCGCGCGTCCGCGCTCTCTGCCGCCAACTTCGCGAGGTACTGAGCCAGCAGTTGGGTCCATTCGGCGACGCTGATCTCCTGGCGGCTGATCACCACGCCCCGTACCTCGCGGGCGACAGTCGCAACCAGGCCCCCATGTCGGGCGACGAGCTCGAGGGTGCGGTCGCCGAGACGGATCCGGATCGACGTCGCGCGTCCCTCTCTACCGGACATTCGGTCCTTCATCGTCCGTTCACGATCCACCTCGACCATGCCGACCGGCAGGAGATCCGACACCGTCGCGGACAACACGCGGTGATATGCGTCCAAATCGGCAGTGTCGGCGCGGATCGCCGCGGCCACGAGGTCGACGACGGCCGCGTCACCGCCACGCTCTGCCGGAAGCTCGCCGGAGCCGTTTCCGCTGCCGGCGTCGGCGCCTCCAGCGCCCGGAACGATCTCGGAGCTCACCGGTCGGTCAGTGGGAGGACCATCTGCGGCTTGGCGATGATGTGGTCAGCGCGCAGCGGCCGAACGGCGGTGCCGATGGCAAAGAACTCGGTCGTGTGGCCACCCCACTTGTGTGCCAGGGACAACAGCTGGACCCCGACGATTCCTTCGGCCTTCAGCTGCTCTGCCTCAGCCTGCATCCGGCTCATGGCCAGCTCCCGGGCGTCATAAAGAGCCTCGGTGAACTTGGGTATCTCGACGTTTCGGCCGACGTTGCCCATGGCTTTCAAGGCCCCCTGGTGGGCGATGTGGTACACACAGCTGCCCATCACCATGCCGAGCGGCGCGTAGCCGGCCTGGATCAGGGTCCAGAAGTCCTGACCCGAGAGGTCGGAGGTGAAGGGCTTGTTCTCGTCGTTACGCCAGTTGCCCTTGTCGTCGGACTTGACGGCGGTGCCGACCGCGATGAACTCGGCGAGGTCGTTGCCGAACTCCTTGAACTCGATCTCGAGGCGAACCCCTACGATCCCGTCCGCACCAAGGGCGTCGGCCTCGGCTTCCATGCGTGTCATGGCCAGTTCGCGGGCGTGGTACATGGCCTGCGACAGCGTGTCGAGCTCCATGTTCTGGCTCCAACGACCGATCTGGAGACCGACGTGATAGATGCTCGATCCGAGCACGAGGCCAAGAGGCCGAAAACCTGCCTCTCGAACCAGGAGGAACTCGTTCACGCTCAAGTCGGAGGTGAACAATGCACCCGGCTGGCCCGGCCGCATCTCGGCCAGGCGCCGCATTGCATCTTCGGGGATCCCGAGCTCGTTGGCTTCGATGGTCATCGTTTGCTCCCTTGTGGGTTCAACAGCGGCAAGATCTTGAGGCTCTTTGTCAGGGTGGCGCCCTCGGCGTGGAACCGGACGATGGCGTCGCCTACCAACCTGGACTCGGCGACGTGGTCGGTGTGGTTCTCGCCCACTTCCTGGGCGTGGATGCTGAGCTGCATCGTGCTCGTGATCGCACCGTTGGCGCCGATCGCGGCGACACGCCGGCTGAGCTGGGTCCTCGAGTCGGCCCGGACATGGTTCACCAGCTCGGTGTAGCCCGAGACCTCTGTGTTGTAGGTCCACGCGCTGGCCTGACTCCTGGTCGCCCAGTCGTCGTGACGGATCGCTACGGAGATCCCGACGACGACTGAAGCCGGCGTCCAGCCGCCCTGCAACAGCTTGGCGAAATCCTGGCCGTTCAACGTCGTCGAGAAGAGCCGGGCCGGCCGTTGGCCGCCGGCTGCCCGAACCGCGGTGCCGAGTGCCACGAACTCACGGTTGCCCTGGCCGAGGTGCCGCTGTTCCAAACGAACGCCGACGACCCCGTCGCCACCGAGCGACTGGCACTCGAGCAACATGCGGTACAAAGCAGTGTCGAAGCCGTGGTACAGAGCATCGACATAAGGGGCGTAGCCCACCAATCCGCCGGCTTGCCCGCTCGTCACAGTGCTGCTCACCCCGCCGTAGCCGCCGAACAACGCGCCGCCAGCCAATCCGTACCCGCCGTAGCCGCAACCCGCCCAGCCCGTGAACCCGATCGTCTCGACGATGCAGCCCATCACCTCGCCGACCACCGAGAAGCCGCACGCCTCCACACCCACGTGACCGGGCACAGAGAGCAAGCTGCTACGAACGGCCGAGGAACGGCCCCGCTCCATCCTGGCCAATGCAGCAGGCGGGAGACCCTGCCCGTCCCAGTCAGTAGTCATCGAGATTGCGCCTCCAGACCGCACCGCCGAGCGGACCCTACCACCGCGTCAGAGGCGATCGGGCTCCGCGGTACGCCTCTCAGTCGGCCTTCTCGACAGGACAACGTCGATCTCGCTTCTCGGCCATCCGGCGGCAACCGTCCGGAGCGCCCGTGAGGACACCCTGAACGGCCCGAAGACACCGCGCATCCCAGAAGAGCACATCGAGCTTCGGCCACATCAGGATCGTCCGACGAGTTTCTGCCCACCATTGCACCTCGGCTGTGGACGAGTCTGGGATCGATCTGGGGACGGAAGGGGGAAAAGTAAGAAGTTCTGTGAACTTATGGTGGATTTCGCGAAAACGCTTGACGCGATCCGGTCCAGAGCGCAAGCTCTCGTTTAACCGAAAGCGGTACGGTTCGAACGCCAAAGGCGAGGGAAGCCCGCAGGGGAGTCCGGAGCATCTGGTGCGAGATTCAAACCGCCAGAGGAGAGGTGGACGGACCTCCGCCCCAAGGCTTGCCTCTCGGGGTAAGCACGAAGGCCCAGGCGCCGGCAGGGCCGCAAGGTTCCCGGTCGTCAGGCAGGAGGGCGAGCTGCCCAGGGGATGACCCCGGGAAGCACGGAGGCGCAAGCTGACCGGCTACCCGGGGTCCCTCCGCGTCTGGGGTCCTGCGCTTGCGAGCTCTGCGCGCACGACGACCGGCGGTCGTCCTCCCCCTTCGACCGGCCGGTCCGCCCGCGTGGATGGCTTACGGTGGCAGTACCGTTGTCGCCACCATGGTGGAGTCGTGAAGCCAATACCCGTCGTCTTCCATCTCGGACCGCTGCAGGTCCATACCTACGGCATTGGACTCGCGCTCACCTTCTGGTTCGGGTACCGCTACTTCGCGAAACGACTCCGCGACCACGGGTATCCCGATGCCTGGTTCGCGCGTGCCTTCATCTGGATCGTCGTCGCGTCCATCATCGGTGCCCGAGTCGTGCACGTGGTCGCGAACCTGAAGGGGGCGCAGGGCTACATCCAGAATCCCGGGGACATCCTCGCGATTTGGCACGGCGGCCTGTCGAGCTATGGCGGACTCCTCGGCGGCGTGCCCACTGGGCTCATCTGCGCACGGCGCTGGTGCCCCCAGCTCCGCCTGAGCGTGGCTCTCGATCTGATCGCGCCAGTCCTGGTCATCGCGTGGACAGTGGGCCGGCTGCTCGGGCCGCAGCTCATGTACCAGGGTGGTGGGAACCCAACGCACGCCTGGTATGGCATGGCCTACGCCGGCCAAGCTGGGAAACGCGTGCCCGTACCGATTTTCCAGGCTCTGGAGGACTCGGTCGTCTACGTCGTAGCGCTGTGGGTCGAACGAAGGATTGCTCGCCGGGGCGGCCCGATCGGGATCGTGGCCACGACCGCCGTCACGCTGTACGGTGCCGCTCGGTTCAACGACGAGTACGTGCTTCTCCCGCACAACACAGGCGGAGACATTGCTGTCCTAGTCACGTCTCTTGCCTTCGTGGCCGTTGGCGCAGCCCTCGCGGGCTGGCTCCTGTGGCGGGACCGGGGTCTCGCTCACGGCGGGGTCACCGATCCCTGGCGAGCACCAGCAGCAGACGGCACGTTCGCCCCATCCGATGAGGATGGCGGTGCATTAGCTGTCCCCGAGGTCACCGACGCGACGGGCGTCGCAGCGCCCAACGGCGATACGGCAGTCCCGCAGGCCGCCGACCATGCCGACGGCGGCGAGCGAACCGGCTTGGCGCCGACTGGTGGTCCGGCCGAGCGAAAGCCCGTGGAAGCCCCGCGACAGCCCCGGACGGTCACACAGCACGCGAACCCAGAAACGCGATCGTTGTGACCGGAGACTGCTTCGAGATCATGTCCGACGTCCCCCGGCGACCACCTGAGGCGAATGTCCGCCGAGGACCGTGCCCGTCAGCATCGTCCTCGGCGGCGTGATCCCCGTTCTCCGTCAGCTGCTGCGAATCTCACCTTCCTTGCCAACGGGTTACACCTTCGGGCCACCCCAGTGGGGCCACAGGGGAACTGGTGCCCTGGCGACGACCACGAGCGCCCTGGTCCCCTGACGGCTGCTGGAAGCCGGCAGGGGCACCAGGGCGTCTCGGCTGGAGCCGACCCTCGCGAAATGGGACGCGGCCACCGCACCATGAGGCACTGAGGCTGCTGCGAACGGGGAGGCGACCGTTGAGGCGACCAACACAGCCCCGAGCCCCACTGCCACCTTAAGACGAACCTTGAACCCTCTTCCAGCTGTCTTTCTCGACTGCATTCCTGGGTTTTCTCGCATAACGGATAATGTCGGCATTTCTTGAGCCCGACTTTAGCACTCTCCGCGGTTATTCAACTACTCTCCGCGGTATAGTTCCGTCAAGCCGCAGGATAACAGGGATTTCACGACGTCATCTTCGGCAAAAGAGCCTCCGCCTGAGGCCTTCTGCTTCCTGGGCCAACCTCGAGCCTGGCTAGATGGGCACGAGCCCTAGCGACACTCCTCACGCTGGCCGAGACCAAAAAACTCGGATCCAGGTGCGCGGCGAGCTAGTGCTCCTTTCCCCCCTCTTTCCTGACCGTGCGGCCGAAGGACACCGGAACCGACACGGGTTCGACGGGCTCCTCGAGCTTGCCCTTCTTGGCGGCAAAACGCTCCGGATCCGCCTCGAAGCGCACCCGACAACGGTCCGAGCAGAAGTAGAACCGTTTGCCAGCCTGCACAGTCGAGGCAGGTGCGTTGGCCACCTCGACTTGCATACCGCACACCGAGTCGAGGGCGTAGCCGTCATTGCCCCCTAAGCGGGCCCTGTTCCGATACGCCCAGTAGAGCAAGGCGAAGAGCACGAGAAAGACGATGTTGAGATAAGTCGTGTAGTCCCACGAGAAGTGTGCCGGCGCTACCTGGGTCGGCCGGATCGCGGGCACGAGGCCAGCAGCTCGGAAGATCACCTCGGTGACGAGCCCGGCGACCGACATCACGCCCCAGAAGATCACCAACATCCTCGCCATGAGGCGAGTCCCGTAGTAACGGCGGTAGACGAGAAGCAAAGGGAAGCTGATCAGGTCGGCGAAGATGAACGAGACCACTCCACCAAACGAGATTCCCCCCTTCCAGAGCGCCGCGGCGAGGGGGACGTTGCCGATCGAGCAGACGAAACTGACGAGCGCGATGAGCGGGCCCACTGCGACGTTCTCGAGCGTCGTCCAGCCGCCATGCCCGTGGACGAAGACCGTGTTCCAAACCTGAACGGGCACCACGACGGCCAGGAACCCGGCCACGGTGAACCCGATCACCAGCTCCCTGCGCAGCATGGTGAGATCGGTCATGGTGTAGGCGGCGGCATCGGCCCAGCCACCCTTGGAGCGCAGCTTCGTGGCCAAGGGCTCGTGCTGGGCTGCGGAGCTCTCGGATGGAGCGTGATCGTGGTCGTGCCCGGCATCGCCAGTCAGTCGCTGTCTGGCCTCGACGACCAGTCTCCCCCGCAGCCAGAAGCCGCCTACGGACGCGAGCAACACGATCATGATGACGCCACCGACAAACTCGCTCGCCGCGAACTGCCAGCCCATCAACACGATGAGCACGATGCCCAGCTCGATCACAAGGTTGGTGGAGGCGACCATGAACACCGACGCAGCCACGAAGTCCGCGCCCTTCACGAAGAGAGACTTCGCCATGGCACTTGCCGCGTACGAACACGATGAGGAAGCCATGCCGTAGCCGGACGCTCGGACAACCGCGGTCGGCCCGTGATCGCCCATCTTGGCCCGCATGGCTCCGCGGCTGACAAACGCCTGCACCGCGCCGGAAAGCGTGAAGCCCAAGATCAGGGGCCACAGCGTCTCCCAGAACATGAAGAAGCCCTCACGCAGGCTCCTTCCGATGGCATCGAGCCAGCCAACATCGGCCAGCAACATTGCGCCTGTCATCGCGCGGGTCCCGGGCGAGCCACTTTCACCGTAACCGGGCTCACGAACGGACTAGACGTGCGATCGCGGCCGACGCCTCGCTGAGCTTCTCTGCCGCCTCGTCACCGCCGCTCTTGACGGCCTCGGCCACGCAGTGCCCCATGTGGTCCTCGAGAAGCTGCAAGGCCACCGACTGGAGCGCCCTCGTGGCGGCCGAGACCTGCTCGAGGATATCGATGCAGTACCGGTCCTCTTCGACCATGCGCTGCAGGCCCCGGACCTGTCCCTCGATGCGCCGCAGGCGTTTGCCGATTGCTTCCTTGTCATCGCTGTAGCCCCGGCTGACGATCGCCTCCATGGTCGTCAGCATACCCCCCAGGTGTATCTACGACGCGCGGGGTGACAGACGACAAAGCTCCCGAAGGCCGAGCCAGTCCTGCCTCGCAGCCGAGCTGCGCCTCTTTGACCTACCGCTGGATAGGTCGGGCTTGGGGCCGTGTAACCCTGGTCCGGCTCGACAAGGCGGATGTTCGGTGATTACGCGGCGGAGTCTTCTCGGACCTTCCCGTCGCGAATTCGGATCCGGCGGTCGGTGAGCCGAGCTACGTCCTCGTCGTGGGTCGCGATCACGATCGTCACCCCGGCGCTCTTGCGCAACGCGTTCAATGTCGCCATGACTTCCTTGGCGGTATCGGAGTCGAGGTTGCCGGTCGGCTCGTCGGCGATGATGACGCTGGGGTGGTTCGCGAGCGCCCGGGCGATCGCGACGCGCTGCTGCTCGCCACCGGAGAGCCGCGACGGCAGATGGCCAAGACGGGGGCTCAGTCCGACCTGGTTCAACAGTTCCTTGGCGCGCTCTAGGCGCTCATAGGAGCGGACGTGGTTCGGGAACATCGCGATTGCGACGTTCTCCTCGGCGGTGAGAGTCGGGATGAGATTGAAATGCTGGAAGACGAAACCGATCTCCTCTGCGCGGATCTTCGTCAGCTCCCTGTCGCTGAGCCCGCCAAGGTCGCGGTTCTCGAAGCGGATCGAGCCACCGGTCGGGCTGTCGAGGCCGCCGAGCAGTTGCAAGAGCGTGGTCTTGCCCGACCCGCTCGGTCCCTCCAGCGAGACCATCTCTCCAGTGTTGATGACGAGGTCCACGCCCCGCACGGCCTTGACGACCACGCCTCCTTTGGAGAAGGTCCGCTCGAGGTGCGACAACTCGTAGAGGGGGGCGCCCGGGGACCGCCCCGGCGGCACCTCCGCAGTCCCGGTCCCTTCTTTCTCCGTCATTGCCTTGTCGTCCTTTCCGATCTTCGTTCCCGGTGCCTCGGCCATCAGCCGAGGTCTCGCAGCGCTGATGCAGGGGCGAGCCGCGCCGCGCGCCAACCGCCGATGATGCCAGCGGTGAGGCCGCCGACCAGCGCCCCGGCGAATGCGATCAAGATCGTCGTGAAGTGGATCGGCGCCGTGAGGTGCACGACCGAGGTCACTGTGCCGGTGGTCGACTGACCGACCATATTGCTCAAAGTGGAGGCGCCCACCGTGAGCCCCGTCGAGGTGACCGACAAGCCGGGACCCACGGCGGCTATGACCGCGCAGACTCCGGCCCCGATCGCCACCCCTATCAATCCGCCGACTATGCCGATGCCGATGGTCTCCGCCATGACCTGGCGCACAACCTCACCACGCGACCAGCCGATCACCCGGAGCGAACCGATCTCACGGACGCGCTTTGCGACGCTCGAGAGGGTGAGCAGGCCGGCGATCAGGAACGCCGCGAGCAGGACGACGATGGCGAGCACGCCGCCCAGGTCGTTGGCGAGCTTGTGGGCGTTGTTGAGACTGCCGCTCACCGAGTCGGCAAGCGACTTGGCGGTGAGCACCGTGGCCCCGGGTATGAGGAGCCAAGCAGCGACGATTCTCCGCCATGCCTAACCTGAGCCCATGTGCCGGAACATCACGACGCTCCGAGGGCTGGAACCGGAAGCCACCGTCGAGGAGATCGAGTCTGCCGCTCGGCAGTTCGTGCGCAAGGTCAGTGGCGTCAAGACCACCTCGCCTACAACTGAGGCTGCTTTCGAGAAGGCGGTTCGAAGCATTGCGACCGCCACGACCGAGCTCCTGGCCGAACTGCCACCGCGCCGCCAAGCCCCACCGACACGTCCGCCATCGAGACGGCCTGCAGTTGCCTCACTCACGTCGCCCGATCGACTCGGCCTTCCAGCCATCCGACGATCCGGGTCATCGAGGTCGAGTCTGGTGGATACCAGGTGATCGGCTCGCTGAATCAGCAACGAAGCCACCGCGGGCGTTGGCACCTCCCCCTCCTCGGCGCCGTGGGCCGCGACCAAGCCAACATCGTCCATAGGCCAGCACACCAGATCTTCCCGCGCGATCATGACGCGAAGGAGGTGTGAGATCACGGCTCGTCGGTCAGCTCCGAAGAGGTCGCGCCAACAAGTCGTCGGGTTCGAAGACCTCCTCGACGTTGCGACGAACCTGCGATGGACCTGGCAAGCGCGCACGCGCGGGCTTTTCGCGCGCCTCGACCCCGCTGCCGGATCATCGGCCCTCGAATGGCCGCTTCGCCTACTGACTGGCCTGGGACGGGCCGCAGTGGAGAAGCGGCTCGCATCCGACCCGGATCTTGCAGCTCTCGCAGCCGCGGTCGTCGAGAACGCGACCGCCTACGAGGCGAATCACACCAGGAACTGGTTCCCGCAAACGCACCGGAAGGACCGCGGTTTCGAGGTTGCGTTCTTTGCCGCGGAGTTCGCCCTCACCGACTCGCTGCCAGTGTACGCGGGTGGCCTCGGTGCCGTCGCCGGCGAATTCCTCAAGTCGGCGAGCGCGCTCGGCGTTCCGCTGGTCGGCGTCGGCCTGCTCTATCGGGAGACGTCGCATCAGTGGCTTGACGCCAGCGGGCTGCAGCAAGAGTCGTGGGAGGTTCTCGACTTCGAGCGCCTTCCCATAGAGCTGGCACGCGACGCCATGGGTCGTCCAGTGCGGGTCAAGGTCCCTCTTCCGGGGCGCGACGTCGTTGCCCAGGTATGGACTGTGCTCGTCGGACGGAACCGGCTTTATCTTCTCGACACCGACTTGAAGCCGAATCGACGAACCGATCGCCACATAACGGCGAGGCTCTACGGCGGCGACCAGGAGACCCGCATCCAACAAGAGCTCGTGCTCGGTGTCGGCGGCGTCCGTGCGCTCTCGTCGCTCGGCCACGAGGCCGAGATAGCACACCTCAACGAGGGTCACTCCGCCTTCGCCGCGCTGGAGCGCATCCGCCAGGTCATGTCTCGCGATGGGCTCTCGTTCGCCGAGGCTCGCGTCGCCGCGGCACCCGGGCTGCTGTTCACGACACATACCCCGGTCGCCGCCGGGCATGACTATTTCCCTGCCGAACTGGCCAATCGGTACCTCGCGCCATACGCCTCGCTGTTAGGGGTCGACCTCGAGACGCTCAGCTCACTGGGCCGTTACCGGCCTGATGACCCGCTTGACACTTTCTGCCCGACTGTGCTGGCACTGCGGCTGTCGGGTGCTCGCAACGGAGTGAGCCGGCTTCACGGCGCAGTGACTCGTAATCAGTGGGGTGGCCTTTGGCCGCGGTTGCCATCGGGCGAGGTGCCGATCGGGTACGTCACGAATGGCATTCACTTCAAGTCCTGGATATCCACCGAGGTCGAGGTGCTTCTCGACCGACAGCTCGGCCCGAACTGGAAGACGACGCCGGGTTCGCCGGCCTCGTGGAAGCAGCTGATGGGGACCGAGGATGAGGGGCTGTGGGATGCGAGGTGCCGGGCACGCTCCCGCCTCATCGAGTTCACCCGGGTCCGCCGCAACGAGCAGCTCGCCCGTCGAGGCGCCGACGCGACCCGTCTCGCAGCCACCGATGCATTGTTGGATGCCGACGCGCTGACCATCGGTTTCGTCGGGCGGTTCGTCGCGTACAAACGCCCCACGCTTTTCCTGCGTGATCCCGACCGCCTCGCCCGCATACTCGGTGATCCGGACCGACCTGTTCAGATCATCTTCGGCGGCAAAGCCCATCCCCACGACGAGTTCGGAAAGCAGATGCTGCGTGAGGTCATCGAGTTCGCTCTCCAACGACGGCTCGAGCACCGAGTCGTGTTCATCGAGGACTTCGACATCACCATGGACCGAACTCTCGCGCGGGGCGTCGACCTGTGGTTGAACACCCCGCGGCGGCCGCTCGAGGCGTGCGGCATCGGGGGCATGAAGGCGGGAGTCAACGGCGCTTTGAACCTCAGCACGCTGGATGGGTGGTGGGACGAGGTCTGGAACGACGCGGACCCCGCTGCGGCACCGATCGGATGGTGCATCGGAACCGGCAGGCACTACGAGGACTTTGAGGCACAGGATGCCAGCGACGCCGCCTCTTTGTACGACGCCCTCGAGCACGAGATCGTTCCGACGTTTTACGACCGGGATGCCCAAGGTCTGCCGCGTGCCTGGCTGGCCTCGGTTCGCGAGTCGATGGCGAGCCTGGCCCCGACGTGGCACTCGCACCGCATGGTGCGCGACTACGTCGAGTCGTTCTACCTGCCATGTGCACGCCGCGAGCGCTGGCTAGCGGCACATGATGGCGCGCGCGCACGCGAGCTCAGCTCAGCTCTTGAACGGCTGCGCGCCGCATGGCCTGCGATTCGCGTCACGGTCGAGTCCCTCGCGATCGCTCCAGGCGGTGCCGTCCACGCCGAGATAGCGGCGAATCTCTGTTCCCTGGAACCTCGGGATGTCACCGTGCAGCTCTGGGTCGCACCAACTCGTGGCGATCCCTACCCGCTAGCCACCGTGTTCGAAGGACGACGGGACCGCGTCGCCCACTACAGCGTGCAGGTTCCGCATGAGGCCGGTATTGATGCGGTCCTCGTCGCCCGCGTCCTGCCGTGCCATCCGGCGCTCGCCGATCCGTACGTCCCCGGCCTCATCACCTGGTCGGACTGACGCCCGTGGCGACGAACCCTAAGATCCCGGCCGCGCTGCGGAGTCTCGCGGCCGATTCGGGCATCGTGCTCGAGTACCTGGACGCCACCGGTGTCCGCCGCTGTGCCGATCCGGAGGTGCTCCTCGCCGTGTTGAACGCGCTCGGTGCGCCGATCGGTCGGCCCAGCGATGCGGCCCGGCTGCTGCGGAGCCGCCGGAGCGCGCGCGTCGAGCGGATCGTGGAACCGGTGACGGTCCTCGACAACGCGTCCCCCGGAAAGATCCTCGTCTCTCTTCGTGAGCCGGACACGGACCTGGAATGCGGGATCGAATCCGAAGAAGGTGAGCGCGTCGAGTGGCGCATCCGCCGCGACGATCTCGAGTCGCTGTCGTGCGAACGCGTCGACGGCCGGGGCATCTACTGCGGAGCCGTACCCCTGCCTGCCCTCTTGCAGTGCGGCTACCACACCTTCACCGTCCGCGTTCGGGGTCGTGTCGGTACGGCGGCTCTCATCGTCGCGCCAGTGGCCGGCGCCCGCGGGCGCTTTGGCGAGGACTGGCGCGCCTTGGGGATCTTCGTGCCGCTGTTCTCACTGCACTCCGCCCGCAGCTGGGGGTCGGGCGACCTCAGCGACTTGGACGAGCTCGCGCGCTTTTCCGCCAAGGAGCAAGCAAGCGTGGTCGCGACGCTTCCGTTGCTCGCCGGCTTCGGGCCTGAGCCGTTCGAGGCGAGCCCCTATCTGCCGGTGAGCCGGCGTTTCTGGCACGAGCGCTGGATCGACGTGGAGCGCGTGCCGGAGTTCGCCTGGTCGCCAGAAGCGCGAGTGCTCGGTTCGGGCCGACAGGCGACCGCCCGCCGCGCCGCGTGGGTCCAGGGCGCGATCGTGGACGGCGCGGCCGTCACCGCGGCAAAGCGGTCGGCATTGAGCGCGATGGCGACTGCCGTGGAGCGTTCGGGCACAGGGCGGGAGAGGGCGCTGCGCAACTTCATGTTCGAGCGCCCTGACCTCGTCGAGTACGCGCGCTTTCGCGCGGCCGTCGATCGCTTCGGGATCAACTGGCACAAATGGCCCGGACCCCTTGGCAGCGGTCTGCTCGGATGGAGCGACGTCGACCCCGTCAATGAGAGCTACCACATCTACGCCCAGTGGGTCGCTCACGAGCAAATGGCGGAGCTGTCCGAGCGGCTGTCACAGCGCGGCCAAGTCCTGGCCCTCGACCTGCCCGTCGGCATTCATCCCTGCGGCTACGACGTCTGGCGCCGTCGCGATCACTACGCGACCGGCATGACGGTCGGGGCACCCCCGGACGGCTTTTTTGCTCAGGGCCAGTCGTGGGGCTTTCCTCCACCGCGCCCCGAGGCGATCCGGGCCGACGGACACGAGGAGTTCCGCTCTGCGCTCGCGCACCACCTGCGCGTGGCTGGGATGCTTCGCATCGACCACATAATGGGGCTGCAAAGATTGTTCTGGATCCCCGGTGGAGGCGAGCCACGCGACGGCGTCTACGTGAAGATGCCGTTCGACGAGCTGCTGGCCGTCGTCGCGATCGAGGCACAGCGCCACCATGCGGACATCATCGGCGAGGACCTCGGCACCGTCGACGACGAGGTCCGCGAGGGGATGCAGGCAACAGGCATCCGGCGCTCCTACGTAGCGCAGTTCGCCATTCGCGCCGCCGGCGAGCCGGTGCTCGAGCCACCTCCCGTCGGTTCGGTCGCCTCGTTCTCAACCCACGACCTGCCCACTTTCGCCGGTTGGTGGAGCGGTCGCGACATCGACGAGCGCCTCGAGTGCGGCCAGCTGGAGGCTTCGTCGGCCGGCGAGGCGCGGGCCGAACGGGCGCATCTGCGTGAGCGCCTTTCCACACTCGGTCAAGACGAGCCCCCCGCCAACGAGCGCGACGAGCTCGATGGGACGAGGACGCCCGGCTCTGTGCTCGCCGCCATCCATGCCGAGCTGGCTCGCAGCGACGCGGGGCTCGTGCTCGTGCAGCTCGACGACCTGCTCGGGCAAACCGAATCGGTCAATCTGCCGGGGACGAGCACCGAACGCCCGAACTGGACGCGCCTTACCAACGCCACCTTGGAACAGATCGTGGACGATCCAGGGGTGCACGACGCGCTGGCGCCACTCCAAGAGCACCGAGGGTGGACATCATCCGGCTCAGTCGGCCGCCTGGCACGTGGAGCCGAGACAGTGCTGGGGGTCAGCATGCTCGAGTCCACCGATGTCCACCTTTTCAACGAGGGACGTCACTTTCGCCTGTACGAGAAGCTCGGTTCCCACCCGATGACCGTCGGAGGTGTCTCGGGAGTCCTCTTCGCCGTGTGGGCACCGAATGCCGAGCGCGTGGCCGTCGTCGGGGACTTCAACGGCTGGAACGGCACGAGGCACCCACTTTCGCCGCACGCCACCTCGGGAATCTGGGAAGGCTTCGTTCCCGGGGTCACCGTCGGGACGCGCTACAAGTTCCGTTTGCTGTCGCGACTCGGTGGCGGCGAGTTCGACAAGGCCGACCCGTTCGCGTTCGCCAATGAGGAGCCTCCAAAGACCGCTTCGGTCGTCTTCGAGCCACGCCACGAGTGGCTCGACGGCGAATGGATGCGCGACCGCGAGCGAATACAGCGTCTCGACAAGCCGATATCGATCTACGAAGTGCATCTCGGCTCGTGGCGACGCGTACCCGAGGAGCAAGGCCGCTTCCTCACCTACGCGGAACTTGCCCCGCGGCTCATCGACCATGTGCTCCATCACGGCTTCACCCACGTCGAGATCCTGCCGGTCATGGAGCATCCGTTCTACGGCTCATGGGGATACCAGGTCACCAGCTACTTCGCCCCAAGCGCCCGTTACGGCACACCTGACGACTTTGCCGCGTTCGTCGACACGCTCCACGAGGCCGGCATCGGCGTCATCCTCGACTGGGTGCCGTCGCACTTTCCCTCCGACGCCTTCGCGTTGGCGCAATTCGACGGCACCCACTTGTACGAGCACGCGGACGCCCGCCAGCGGGTGCAGCCGGAGTGGCAGAGCTGGATCTTCAACTACGGCCGCAACGAGGTCCGCAGCTTTCTGATCTCCGGCGCCCGCTTCTGGCTCGACCGGTTCCACGCCGACGGGCTGCGCATGGACGGGGTCGCTTCGATGCTCTACCTCGACTACTCGCGCCAACCCGGGGAGTGGGTAGCCAACCGCTTCGGCGGCAACGAGAACCTGGAAGCGGTCCAGCTGCTCCAAGAGTGCAACACCGAGTTGTTCGCGTCGTTCCCGGACATCATGACCATCGCGGAGGAGTCCACGGCGTGGCCGGGGGTGTCCCGGCCGGTCGATAGCGGCGGGCTGGGCTTCAGCTACAAGTGGGACATGGGCTGGATGCATGACACGCTCGACTACTTGGCGCACGACCCTGTTCACCGGCCGTGGCATCACGACAGGTTGACCTTCCGGTCGGTCTACGCGAACTCCGAGCATTTCGTCCTGCCGCTGTCACATGACGAGGTCGTGCACGGCAAGGGCTCACTGATAGGCCGCATGTCCGGCGACGAGTGGCAGAAGTTCGCCAATCTGCGACTCCTCTACGGCTACCAGTTCACCCAACCCGGCAAGAAGCTGCTGTTCATGGGTGGCGAGTTCGCCCAGAGATCAGAGTGGAACCACGACGCGAGCCTCGACTGGCATCTGCTCGACCTGCCCGCCAACCAGGGTGTCTCCGCATGGGTGCGCCGCCTCAACGAGCTGTACCGCTCCGAGCCGTCCCTGTATCGCGACGATCTCGCCGACGGAGGCTTCACCTGGATCGACTGCGAGGACCGGGCGCAGAGCGTACTTTGCTACGAACGGCGCGACGGGAACGACGGCGTGCTCGTGGTAGTCGCCAACTTCACCCCGGTCCCGCGCGTCGACTACCGCGTGGGCATGCCGCGTGCTGGCCGGTGGGAACTGATCGCCAACGGCGACGCGGCTGAATTCGGCGGCAGCGGCTACCCTTTGCCCGGCTCGTTCGACACGACCGCAATGCCTTGGCACGGCCGCGACCAGAGCGCCTCGCTCGTACTGCCGCCGCTCGCACTCTTGGTCCTCCGGCCCACGGTTTAGGTGGCGATGACGCTCGCTGTCTGCTTCCATCTCCACTGCTATCAGCCGGAGCGCTCCGATCCCTGGCTCGACATCGTGAAACCCGAGCTCAGCGCGTTCCCGTATCACGACTGGAACCAACGGGTCACCGCGGAGTGCTACCGGCCCAACACGGCGGCCGCCGTGCTGGCGCCCGATCGACGTCTGCGTGTGTCATGTGACAACTTCGCGATCGCGAGCTTCGACGTCGTGAAGACACTTCACCGCTGGCTGGCGACCAACGCGCCCGATGTCGACGCCGTCGTCCGCGATGCCGCGCGGGGACCAGGCGGGCAACCGAGCGGTGCGGCACTCGCGTCACCAGCTGTCCACGCGATCCTGCCGCTTGCAGAGCCGGAGGATCGCGAGGTTCTCGTCGCCTGGGGTGTCGCTGATTTCAAGGCGCGCTTCGGCTTCGCGCCCGAAGGCATGTGGCTGCCCGAGACTGCGGTCGACCTGGACACGCTCGCGACGCTTGCTCGTCACGGCATCGGCTTCACCGTGCTCATGCCTCAGCAGGCACACCGTGTGCGCGCGCCTGGGGGCGCCTGGCTCGACGTGAGCGGGGAGAAGATCGACCCGAGCCGTGCTTACTTCGTGTCGTTGCCCGGCGGTGAGTCGATGACAGTCGTGTTCGGGCACGGCCCGCTGTCTCGTGAGCTCGCGTTCGGGAACCTGCTGAACGACGGAGCCACGTTCGTGAGCGCGATTCGAGCCGCCCTTGCAGGCAGTGGCGACGACGAGCTGATAGCGATCATCACCGACGGGGAGACCTACGGGCATCATCATGAGTTCGGCGAAATGGCGCTCGCGTGGGCGGCGCGCGAGCTACAGGCCGAAAAGGTAGACGTCACGAACCTGGGCGCGTGGCTCGCGAAGCATCCGGCGACTTGGGAGGTCGAGCTGGCCACACCTTCTTCGTGGAGCTGCGCGCATGGCGTCGAGCGGTGGCGCAGCGACTGCGGCTGCACGACGGGCTCGCAGCCGGGATGGAACCAGTCCTGGCGGGCGCCGCTTCGCGAGGCGCTCGACTGGCTAAGGGCAACGCTCGCTGAACCGATCGCGGCCAGCCTGCGACCCTTGCTGGGCGATCCCCTGGCCGCGTTCGTCGACTACGGCATCGTGCTGGCGGGCGAAGAGGCGCCCGAGGAGTTCGTAGCCAGGCGAGCCGGCCGTGCCTGCTCGGATGCCGAGACTACGCGCTCCCTGGAACTTCTAGAGCTGAAGAGCCATCTCCTTTCGGCGTTCACGAGCTGTGCGTGGTTCTTTGCCGATCCCACGGGAATCGAGACACAGTTGGCACTGCAACATGCGGCCCTCGTGATCGACACCGCGGAACGCGTGCTCGGCCTCGACGCCGCCACCGGGTTCCTCGCCCACCTCGAGAGCCTGAGATCGAACACCGATCCGACACTTACCGGTCGCGATCTCTGGGCCGGCTCGACAGAGCCGCACCGGGTCGACGCGGGGTTGATCGCCGCGTCGTTCGCCCTGGAGCTGGCGGCCGGATCCGCTGGTTCCTCGATGCGCCGTGGCGCCTGGGTCGCGACCGCTCACGAGGTCGAGACACTCGCAGGTCGATCCGAAGGCGTCGTCGTCGTCGAGCACACCCCGACACTCCGGCGCACCGTGGTCGAGATCCAAGCCGAGTGCACAGGGGCCGTTGGTGTCGTTGCCCGTAGCCGTCTCGCCGGTGAGGACTCTTGGCGCGAGACGTCGCTCGCCGATGCCGGCTCCGACGTCATCGCGCGCGTCGGTACCGCCCGGCTGACGGGACGAGCCGACGCCAAGCCTCTCCTCGCCCTGCGGTGCCTCACAGCAAGCCTGCGAACGCGCCCGGCCGAGGTCGACGACGCAGTGGTGCTCGCGGCGCTCGTGTCCGGCTCAGCTCCGCTGGCGTCTCGGGACCTCGACGCGGTGGGCGCCGCGCTCGCGGTGCTGTGCGATGCTTCGGTCTCCAAGGAGACGGCCGCGGCGCTGGGCGCGCTCGGACCCTTGGCCGAAGCCGCGTCGGTCGAGTGGCCGGCCGGCAACGCCGAATGTGAGCCGACATCGGCGAACCACTAGGTTCACACCCTGATGAATGTGCTTCGCGCTCAAGATCCCGCCCTCGATGGCACGAACGACCTGGTACGTGCCGTCGACCGTCTGGCGCGTCGGCTGCCTGAGGCCTTGTTCCCCCTGGCCCGGATCGCGTACAACTACCGCTGGTCGTGGACTCCCGGTGGCCGCGGGCTGTTCCGCCATTTCGGCGCGCACCGCTTCAAGCTGAGTGGCGAGAATCCCGTTCGCTTCCTCCGGGACCTGTCCGAGCTCTCGCTGCTGGAGGCGGCGACCGACAACGAGTACCTCGCCCATGTCAACGAGGTAGCCCAGGTGCAAGATACCGACCTGGACCGCCGGGCGCGGACCGACCTCGGCGACGGGCTGGTCGCGTTCTTGTGCGCCGAGTTCGGCGTGCACATGTCCTTGCCGGTGTACTCGGGAGGACTCGGGGTCTTGGCCGGGGACCTGTTGAAGGAGGCGTCGGATCAGGCGCTGCCGCTCGTCGGCGTGGGCCTGCTCTATCGCCGGGGCTACTTCCACCAGCGCGTCGACCGGACAGGACGGCAATACGAGTACTGGATCGAAGTCGATCCCGAGATGCTTCCCGCTGTGCGTGTCAGCAACGTGGACGGTTCGCCGCTGACGATCCATGTCCCTGTCTGGGACGGGCAAGTCGCCGCCCACGTGTGGCGGATCGATGTCGGCCGCGTGCCCCTCTACCTCCTCGACGCAGAGATAGCGGANNGCGCTTTTGGGAGTGGGTGCGGTCCGTGCGCTCGACGCGATGGCGATCACGCCCACCCTCTTCCACCTCAACGAGGGCCACGCCGCGCTGGCGACTTTGGCTGTGGCGTCGCGGATAGCCGGGTCTTCGGAGGGCCCTGTCGATGACCTACGTGACGCGCTCGAACGCGGCCGCGACCACTTCGTGTTCACTACCCACACCCCCGTGCAAGCCGGCAATGAGACTTACAGCCGCGAGGAGATCTTCCCGGTGCTCGGATCGCTTGCCGACGAGCTGCATTTCGACCGCGAGGTGCTTTTGGAACTCGGCCGGGTGCACCCGTCCGATGCGAGCGAGCCCAGCGGCATGACGCAGCTGGCCATGCATACGTCCCGCTTCACGAACGCAGTGAGCGCGCGCCACGGGGAGGTCGCGCGCGACATGTGGCACGAGATGTTCCCGCAGCGGACCATCGACCAGGTGCCGATTCGCCACGTCACCAACGCGGTGCACCTCCCGACCTGGATGGCACCGCCGATGCGGGAATTGCTCACCCGGCATTTTGGCGAGGGTTGGGAGCGGCACTCGTCCGATCCGGCGGTCTGGGCCGGCATCGAGGCGATCTCGGACGAGGAGCTGTGGAGGGTCCGCTGCGAACAGAGAGACGATCTGGTCGCGCTCATACGCCGCAAGGCCGTGGTCGACCGCCTGGCACGTGGCGAGGACCTTGATTTTGTGCGGGCCGGAGCCGAGGCGTTCGACCCTTCGTTCCTCACCGTCGGGTTCGCTCGCCGCCTGGCGACTTACAAGCGGCTCGACTTGCTCTTGCACCCTGCGGCCAGAGCCTTGGAGCTGCTCAACCATGATCAACCGACACAGTTCGTCTTTGCCGGCAAAGCTCATCCGCTCGACGACGCAGCCAAAGCGATAGCGCAGCACATGTTCGCCTTGAAGAGCTCACCTGGTGTCGCCAATCGCGCGGTCTTCATCGAGGACTACGACCTGAGCGTCGCCGGCACCCTGATCGCCGGCTGCGACGTGTGGCTCAACCTGCCACGTCCCCCGCTCGAGGCAAGCGGCACGAGCGGCATGAAGGCCGCTCTGAACGGCTGCCTCAACCTCAGCGTGCTCGACGGATGGTGGGCGGAGGGCTTCGACGGCTCGAACGGCTGGGGCATCAATGGCGACATTGACCCGGACGAATCTGCAAAGGACGCGCGAGACGCCGCGACCCTTTACGCCGTGGTCAAGGACGAGGTGAAGCCGTTGTTCTTCGAGCGCGACGCGCGCGGGATCCCGAATCTTTGGCTGCAACGGGTACGCGCTTCAATGCGCACCCTCGGCCCGAAGTACTGCGCAACGCGCATGCTCGACGACTACGTGAACCAGGTCTACGCGCCGCTGTAGCGGGGTTCTCTCCGAGCTCGTCGTCAATGCCTCGGCCGGGGCCGGGCCACGGAGAGTCGAGCGATGCAACGAGCGCGCCCGCGAAGGGCTCAGCGATACGCGTCCAGGCCCAAATGGACTGCCAGGCCGAGACCTGCGCAGGCGATGAAGGCCCGAAGCGGCGCCGCCGGGACCCGGCGCACGACTACAGGACCGAGTCGGCCGCCAAGCAGGCAGCCCACGGCAAGAGGGATCACGGCCGACCACCGGACCGGCCCGATGGCCACGAACGCTACCGCCGCGGTCGCATTGGCCAACCCGACAAGCAGGTTCCTCATGGCGTTACCTCGCGCCAGCGGTTCTGCCGTGGCGACGAGCAGCAGGGCGAGAAGCAGAACACCTGCTGCTGCCCCGAAGTAGCCACCGTAGACAGCGATGAGGAACACGCCCGCGCCGAGCCTCCAGGTCGGCCGGTGCACTTCGTTCGGCACCCGGGGGGCCGCGTTGCGCGGGATGAGGATGGTGAGCGACGCCAGCCCGATCAGCCACGGTACGACCAGAGCGAAAGCGCTGGAAGGTGTTTCCAGCAAGAGGAGCCCGCCGGTAAGCCCGCCGGCGACGGCGATTGGGCCCAGGTGCCGAGCCCGGGCGCGCTGGCCGGTCAATTCGGGCCGCGAACCCCGGACAGAGCCGACGCTGCTGAACACGAGGGCCACCGTGTTGGAAACGTTGGCACTGACGGGCGGAAGCCCAACTGCCAGGAGGGCCGGGTAGCTGATAAGCGACGCCAATCCCGCCACGCTCCCGCTCAGGCCGGCACCGAACCCGGCCAGCACCAACCAGAGTGGATCGAGACCCGTCAACGCCTCCCCGACCCTAGTTCCCGGCCTGATGGCGGTGACGCTGGACCGCGTTGCGTCGGGTTTGAATCCGCCAACGTGCGCGTCCACGAGCACACGTCGACGCACAATCTTGTCTCGGCCGCGAGCGACGCACCGGAATGGCTCCCCCAAGTGTCCGGAGGAGCTGTGGCAGCCGAAGCCGCGATCACGTCAGAACGGGAAGAGCAAACCGGATAGCTCCTCGGTAAGGGGCGCACCGTACTCGGACACCTCGAAGGCCTCGGCATAGCGGATGCTTGGACCACGAGCCTCCCCGTACTTGGCGACCAGCTCGGAACGGAAGCGGTCCGCCTCTGCGCCAAACCCCTGCCTTGCTCGGGCGCGCACGTACTCGCGCCGCTCGTCTGCGCCTTCCGGAAGTTCTTCGGCGTAACGATCGATCCAGGGCAGCCATTCCAGCATCTGAGACGCGTGACAGGTGATCGAATCGAGCTTCTTCTCGATGACTGGGTCGAGGTCGAACACGAGGTCGGCCTGGAACGGGTTCGGCTTCTTGAACTTGTCGGACATGAAGATCACGACCGGCTCCCGGTCCGGGACGGGGGCGTTCGGGAGGACATTCGGGACCATCACCATGTAGCAGGCGTCCTGCACGATCACGCCCGTATAGCGGTGGTCCGGGTGGTAGTCGTTGATTCGGTGACAGACGACTAGGTCGGGCTGGAACTCGCGAATCGTCCGGATGACCTTGTGGCGGTTCTCCAGAGTCGGGAGCAGCTCGCCATCGTGGTTGTCGAGAACGGCGGAGTCAGCACCGACCGCCGCAGCGCCGGAAAGTGCCTCAGCTCGTCGCATCTGGGCGAGCTTCGCCCCTCCGAGCTCCTGGTGCCCGGAGCTGCCATCGGTCATGGAAACGAAGCGAGCAGCTCCACCGGCGCCGGTCCACAGAGCGGCCAGCCCCGAAGCTTGCATCTCGCAGTCATCAGGGTGCGCACCGAAACAAAGAAGTCGATGCCCCTTCCTCTCCTCGCTCATGGCTGACCTTCCTTCCTCCGGCAGAGTGCAGCCGGCACCGTCCGCGGCCCCTCAGTCGATGACCACCGCGAGCGGACCCGGCAGATTGAAGGCATCGATCTCAACCGATGGCGGCACGCCGGCAACCGACGCCGCCCCGCACTCGGCTGTCACGGTCGCCGACTGCCCCGCGAAGAGGACAAGGTCGTTCTCGTTCCAGATAACCGGGGCGACGAGCGCCCCGCCGTGCGACTGCAGGGAGGCATGGATGCCCAAGGCGGGAACGCCGGCGGGTGAGGCGTTGCGGATGGTGACCGAAGTGTGTGCCCGCCCGGAGCGTTTAGTGGCCGTGGCGGTGACCACGAGCTCGGGCGCAGCGAGCCTCTCGAGCCCGCGCAAGTCGGCGAATTCGGCCGTCGGCGTGTACTGCCATGTCGTGCGCTCGAAGTCGAGCACATCGGCCGCGCTGGACAGCCAGTAGACGTTCCGGCTGACAACGGCACCGTCGCCGGCCGCGCAGAGGGCGAGCTCGAGAAAGTACGTTCCGCTGACACCGTCGGGAGGCGCAACCGTCAGCTCCGCCACCGTCACCGTCTCGCCTCGTGCCAGGCACGGGAGCTCCGTCCGGTCGGAGCCGACGACCACACCGTCCACGGAACGAACCTGAACTGTGACCACGAGCGGACCACTGGTCGCGAGCGTCCGGTTGACGACCTGCACCACCCGATCGCCGTAGTCGTACTGGATGTGAAGCGGCTCGTTCGCCTTCTTCGTCCCGAAATAGGCGCCTGAAGGATCGAGGTAGTGATCCCACAGCTGCCAGTTGAGGCTCGGCCAGGCGCTGTTGAGCATCCAGTAGACGACTCCGGTGGCTGGCTCGCTCCGGTGCGTCCGGCTGCCGTACGCCTCGAACTGGGCCCGCGTCGCCTCGTAACTGGCGAGTTGGGCCTTGGCGAGAAAGTCCCGAAGGCTCCTCGGCTCGCCGTAGCGGGCCGCGAGAGCACGGTGCAAGATCTCGAGGTTGTCGAACTCCGACGGCGGCCCGGCGTGGAACTGTTTCGCCGAGGGCTGGCTCCACAGCTGCTCGAGCTCCGCTGGCGAGAGCATTCGTTCAAGGCTCGGCCGGCGCGGGACATTGTTGCCTGCACTCGTCTCGGAGTTGAAACCGACTGCCCCTCCGAGCTCGGGATCGCTCCTGTACCAGTAGACGGGCGGAACCCAGGCATACGGGCCGGTCATCTTCATGCCCGAGGGCCCGCACTCCTCGGTTCCCTTCACGGTCGCCGAGGAGATGATCGGAAGATCCCAGCGCGCCCGGACGAGGGCCTCGACATATCCACGACAGGCGCGAGGCTCGGGTGGGAAGTCGCTTCCTAGGACGAAACCGATCACGCACGGGTGGTTGGCCAGCCTGTACGCCTCGGCTTGCATCGAACGGGCGGCGACATCAAAGTCGTGGTCGTCCCAGGGCGTGCCGCCCGTGTTTGCATGCGCTTCCCACTTGTTGCAGCATTCCCACCCCGCCAGCACGAGGACGCCCACCTCGTCCGTCATCTCGAAGAACTCCGGGTTCTCACCCTTGCCCTCCAGCCGGATCGTGTTGAGCCCGACATCGAGTGTGTAGGCGAGCTCGTCGGCAATGCGCTGGGGGTCGTGGCGGAGAAACAGGTCCGGCGACCAACCAGCGCCGCGGACCGGGATCGTCTGTCCGTTCAGCACGAACCACCGTCCGCCGCCGGGGGCGATCTCACTCGTGAGCGATCGGATACCGAACGTCGTCACCACACGGTCACTGAGCCTGCCGTCCACGCCGGCTTGCATCTCGAGGTCGTACAGCGGCTGGTCGCCAAACCCGGCAGGCCACCATACGGCAGGGTCCCGGAGCTCTGTTTCGATTCGGAACTCTCGTGCCGTCCCTGCGGCGCCGGCTCCGAGGGTCACCTCCCCCCGCAGCTCGATCGCGCCGGTCGGACCCGAGATCGTTACGCGCACCTCGGGCACGAGGCGCTCACCGCAAAGGTTGGCGGCGTCACAAGTGACCACCAGGTGTGCGGTGTCGAGCCCGGGCGACAGCCGGGAAGTGACCCGCGGGTTCGAGAGGCGAACCGGGCCGGTCGTTCGGACGAGGACGTCGCGCCAGATGCCCATGTTGTTGTCGGGCGGCCACTGGGTCCAGTCCACCCAGCCAATGGACAAGTCGGTCATCGGGCTGCCCGGGTGCACGAGGTACGCGATGGCGTTGGTGCCCCTGCGAACTAGATGAGTGATGTCGAAGGAATTCGACGTGTAGGCACCGGCGATGACGTCATGACCGGCGACACGAGCGCCGTTGACCCAGAGGTCGGCTTTCGGAATGATCCCGTCAGAACAGACAGTCGTGTGCGTCCCCGGCCCCGTCACCGAACGAAACGTCGTGCGAAACCACCAAGGGACCCCGAACATCGACGGGTCGACCTCGTCCCGCAGGCGTGTCGAGTAACTGACGTCACCGAAGAGCCCGTTGTGAAGCAGCGCCGCCATGACGGTCGACCGGGCCGGCGCGTCGTACCAGCCGCCCGGCCGGTAGTCAGGCCGCGAAATGGACACCTCGTCGGCTTGATCTACAGCCGATGACTGCACCTGCCAGGACCGGACGGCTGCGGTACTGCCTCGGCCCTCTGTTCGCGTGGGAACGTGCGCCATCCCCCGGGCATCGTACCGGTCCAGCGGTCCGGCGTCGCCGTCCCGGTAGGAGCTAGCCCGTTCCAGCTGTGCGAGGGTGTCTCAGGAGCGTTCCAGAACCCGGTGCCAGGCGCGCTCCATTCCGGCTGCCAGGCACCCGTCGACGACGGCATCGTCTCCGAGGGCGCTCACGCGGACCTCGGGCACAACGGGCGTGAGCGCCTCGAGGGCGGTGCCAACTTCGGCGGCGAAGCCGGGCGCCTGACCGATGCCGCCTCCGAGGACGATCAACTCCGGGTCGATCACGGCGATAATCGACGCGAGTGCCTTGGCGATGAGCGTCGCTTCCTCATGGACGATCGCCTGAGCCACAGGATCGCCCCGAGCGGCTTCGGCAAAGATGCGTCTGGCGGACAGACCGCCGCGGATGCCCGCCCGTCTCGCGGCCCGGACGACACCAGAGGCAGAAGCGCCCACCTCCAAGGTCCCGCGGCGCTTGGCTTCAGCCGCGTCCACCTCGCCGTTCGACAGCGGCAGGTAGGCGATCTCGCCGGCTGCGCCGTGTGCTCCTCGATGCAGCTTGCCCTCGATGACAAGCCCCATGCCGAGGCCGGTCCCGACCGACACGAAGGCAAAGGTGTCCACCCCCCGGCCGTGCCCGTGGTCCCGTTCGGCGAGGGCGGCGACGTCAACGTCGTTCTCGACGACCGTTGCCCGCCCGAAAAGCCGCCGGAGCTCGGTCAGCACGATCGGCTGCTCCCAACCCGGAAGGTTGTGTGCCATCGTGAGAGCGCCCCGTTCGGGGTCGTACACACCGGGGCTGCCGATCACGGTCTGGGTCACCTTGGAGCGAGTCACGCCGGCCGATGCCATCAGGACGTCACCGAGCGCCGTCAGCTCCGCCAACCGACCCTGGGTCGTGGTGGCATGAGCCTTCTGGCTGGCTTTGGCGCGGACGGCGCCGGACAGGTCGGCGAGGGCGCCACGAACGAACTCCCGGCCGATGTCGAGACCCAGCACGTAGCCGGCGTCGGGGCGGATCTCGTAGAGCACGGCCGCTGGGCCGCGCACGCCGGTACGGTGGCCGGCGACGCGCAAGAGACCGTCGTGCTCGAGGTTGGCGAGGGCGAGCGCCACGGTGGGTTTGGAGAGCCCGGATATCCGGGCCAGGTCGGCCCGCGAGAGCGGGCCGTCGTGGCGGACCTGTTCGAGCAGGAGCTGTTCGTTCATCGCCCTGATCAGCTGGGGGCGGGCAGCACGCTGACTTACGGCGCGCGGCATCAACGGTCCCGTGCCTGATGAGGTGGTCTCAGCCTCACGGACATCGATGCTGCCAGATCCTTGCCAGGCAAGAAATAATAGGATACTTCACTACTAGTCGAGCTCTTGGTTGACCGGGGCTTCGTGAAGGAGGCAACTGAGAACGTGAGCAACGGCCGAGGCTCGCCGAGAGCCTGTTGCACCCGAAGGGACAGGTGAGTCACCATCCACCCTCCGGCTCTGATCCCAGCTCCCGTCGCGATCACGGTGACCGGTGGAGGTATCTCGTTACACGACGGCCTCACGATCGAGGCAACCGACGAGCTCGCTGGCGTGGCTCGCTGGCTTCGCCAGGCAGTCGAGCAGTCGATGGGCTGGCGTGTCGAGATCTCTGGCCACGCTCGTCCCTCAACAACGTCCGGCAACGTCGTCCGGCTCGTGCTCGAGCGGGGTGATGACCGTGACGAGCACCGTTCTCCGGTCGAGGGCTATCGCCTGAAGGTCGGCGACGATGCCGTGACCGTGACCGCGAGCGGGCCGGCCGGCGTCTTTTACGGCCTGCAGACGTTTCGCCAGCTCCTTCCCGACTCGTCGTGGCGGGTGGCGACCATCGAGCCGGCGCCACCGCTCGCGTTGACGGGGATGGAGGTCTCCGACGAGCCCGCCTTCGCCTGGCGGGGCGTGCACCTCGACGTCTCCCGTCACTTCATGCCGAAGGGCTTCGTGCTCAAGCTCATAGACCTGATCTCCATGCACAAGTGCAACGTGCTGCACCTCCACCTGACCGACGATCAGGGCTGGCGGATGCCGATCGAGGCCTATCCCCGCCTTGTCGAGGTGGGGGCGTGGAGGCGGGAGTCGGCCGCGGGGCACTACCGGGAGGGACGCTTTGACGGCCGGCCTCATGGCGGCTTCTACTCGACCGACGACCTGCGCGAGATCGTCGGCTATGCCCGTGAGCGGTTCGTCGAGGTGCTGCCCGAGATAGAGATGCCCGGCCACATGGTGGCGGCGATTGCCGCCTATCCCGAGCTCGGCAACTCGCTCGAGCCACGCGAGGTGCTCACGACCTGGGGCATCTCACCACACGTGCTCAACCTCGAGCCGGCCACGCTGAAGTTCTGTACCGACGTCCTCGACGAGGTGATCGATCTGTTCCCCTTCGGGTACGTACACGTTGGTGGTGACGAATGCCCGACCAGCGAGTGGGAGGCCTCCGAGAAAGCACAGGCCCTAATGACCGCGGAGGGCCTGGATTCCGAGCGACAGCTGCAGGCGTGGTTCACGGCCCGGATCGCCCGGCACCTTTCCGGGCGGGGACGCAGGCTCGTCGGTTGGGACGAGATTCTCGAAGGGGGCGCGCCTCCCGGCGCCGTTGTCATGTCGTGGCGAGGCGAGGAGGGTGGCATCAAGGCGGCGAGCGCCGGGCACGACGTCGTAATGGCGCCACAGCAGTGGCTCTACTTCGACTGGGCCTACGCGGACGATCCCCGTGAACCGCTCGCCATCTGTCCGGGCACCAGCGTCGAGCGGGTCTGGTCCTATGATCCCGTGCCGGACTCCATCCCCGAGGTCCAGCGCCATCACGTTCTTGGCGCTCAGTGCCAGCTCTGGACCGAGTACGTGCCGAACGCCGAGCACGCCGAGTACTTGTATTTCCCACGCGTGAGCGCCTTCTCGGAGGTGATGTGGAGGGGGGCTGCCGCTCGCGACCTCAGCGGGCCGCGCTCGTTCGAGGAGTTCGAGAGCCGCTTGCGCCAGCACCTGAGGCGTTTCGATGCCATCGGCGTCAACTACCGCCCCCTCGAAGGACCCACGCCGGGCCAGTCGCGAGTCTGGGTGCGCTAGTGACCGTCGCCATGGGTGCTGCCGTTGCCAAAGCGCTTGGCTTTGGCACATCGGAGACGAGTTGGGCTGACGGGCTCGACGCCGTGGGCAAGCCGCCCTACGAGTTGGTCCTGCCACCCCCCGACGAGGCCACAGAGCTTCTCCGGCGTCTGGGCGTGCCCGAAACGGACGCAGCTGAGGTCGTGGCCACGTTGCCATCGCGCTCCGGGCTGCCTGAGTGGTGGTGGCTGCTGGAGCGCTCGTGTCACTGGCTGACCAAAGTGATGGGCGATCCCGACGAGTCCCACTTCACTTGGCCCTCTTGGGTCGGGACCGAGCAGGCATGCTCGCTGCAGCGCCGCTGCTTCATGGCGCATGTGTTCCTGGCGATGGTGCCTCACACGATGGCGTGGCACCGCTCGCGGGGCCTAGCCGAGGACATCTCCTGGGCTTCGATGGCCGATCTCGGCCGCCACATGGTGATCCATAGGCGCACCTATGGCGCTACGGGCGTGGATGCTGCGTGGTGGGTGACCGTGTGCCTACGGGCCGAGGTGTTCGACCTCGGGCGCTTGCAGTTCAACTGGTTCCATCTCGGTGCCGGGGACACCAGCCCATGGTGGTATCCGCTCGAGGAGGCGCGGCATCGGGGCCCTGGGTTCCGGCCGGGGGACTTCTGCGTCGGCGTCCACATCCCGGAGTCGGGCCCAATGACCCCGGCGGCTTGCGACGACTCGTTCGAGAGGGCGAAGGGATTCTTCTCCGAGCACTTCCCGCTTGTCGGTCAAAGGCGTCGACTGGCTACCTGCTGGTCCTGGTTGCTCGACGACCAGCTCGCCGATTGGTTGCCACCCGAGTCGAACATCGTCCGGTTCCAGCGCCGGTTCGAGCTCGTGCCCGGGTCGATCGAGAGCGACGGGAACATTCTCGAGTTCGTGTTCCGCGTGCCCGATCCGCTTGAGCATCTCGACGCTTTGCCGCAACGAACGAGGTTGGAGCGGGCCGTCGTCGCGCACCTGAGGGCCGGAGGCCATTGGCGAACACGATCAGGCTGGGTGGATCTGTGAGCCACCTCAGCCGGGTGCGCAGGCGCCGGCGCCGAAGGAGCATCGGCGCTCTCGTTGCCTGCGCACCGGCGACCGCGCCGTCTGCCAGTCCTATAGGAACACACCGTTGCCAGGGCGGTAGTGTGCGGCCGTATGCGAGCGTTCCTGTTCGACATCGACGGGACGCTGGTGGACTCCTCGGTGAGCATCGAGCGTGTGTGGCGCCAGGTCGCCCACGAGTTCGGCGTGGACGAGGCCGAGATCCTGCAGAACTGCCACGGGCGCCGGGATGTCGACGTGGCGGAGGACTTCTTCAAGCCTGAGGTCATAGAGGCCGTCTTGGCGCGCGTCAACGCTCTGGACACAGAGTGCGTGAACGGGGCTGTGCCGGTCCGCGGGGCACAGCAGCTGTTGGCAACGCTCGATGACGGCCAGTGGGCGGCAGTCACTTCCGGTCCTCGGCCCTTGATGGCGGCGCGGCTACGAGCGGCAGGATTGCCGGTACCACCGGTCCTCATCACGGCGGACGACGTTCACTTCGGCAAGCCTCATCCGGAGGGGTTCTTGTTGGCGGCAAAGGCCCTGGGAGTTCCCCCGACCAGCTGCGTGGTCGTCGAGGACTCACCTGCCGGAGTGGCCGCCGGCAAGGCGGCAGGTGCCTTGGTGGTTGCGTTGACAACCACGCATTCGGCGGATGTCCTGACTGCGGCGGACATTGTGGTGAGTGACCTGTCCGAGCTGCCCGGAGTCATCCCCTGAAACACGATGTTTCGTGAGGGTCCACGAGGCCGTCAGGACTATCGCAGGTAGGCCAGGTGTTCGCCGTGACGCAAGCGGTACTCGGCGAGGAGGTCGCGGGCCACGCTGATCCCCGGCACGAGGGGATTCAGGGACAGGGCCAGCTCGGCGAGCCCGGCGTCGCGAGTGACCGCGGCTTCCACAAGAGTGCGTTCGTACTCCTTGACCTGGGTGACCAGGCCGCGAGCGGAACGAGGCAACTCGCCGGTGGCCAGCGGCTGGAGGCCACCACCGTGGACGAACGTCGGCACTTCGACCACGTCATCCGGCTCCAGGAACGGCATGGCGGAGCCGTTCGGGGTGTTGACTATCACTTGCGCCGGTCGACGCGAGGTGAGGCCGGCGATGACCTGCAGCGCCACACCCTCGTACCCCCCAATATCGGCCTCGTTCAGCCGAGCGGGACCGCCGGTGCCCCTTTTGGAACGTGCTTCGGCCTGGTGGCTGTCACCTTCGGTGTCGGTGCGCATGTAGGTGTCGTGACGGACCCCAAGGAGCAACGAGTAGGCCGACCAGGCGTCTTCCACGCCACCTTTCTCGAAAGCCCTGGCGACACCAGAGATGAGCTCCTCGTTCAATCGCAGGACATCCTGGCCCCGGCTGGAGCCGGCGCGAGCCACGCCGTCGACGTAGCGGTGGGGGTCGTAGTAGTAGAAGACGTACTCGGTGGGCAACGCCCCGAGGCGGCGAACGACGTCGGCATCGAAAGCGGCGAAGCGATGGTCGAAGCGCTGAAGCTCCTCATAGCGTCCGATCAGCTCGCCGATGCGCTCTTCTCCTTCCACGCTGAACGAGGAGATCCAGCCCAGGTGGTTCAGTCCCGAGTACGAGAACGACACCGTCTCCGGCTCGACGCCGAGGAAAGCACCCAGGCGCGACAGCGTGCCGCTCGGCGTGTCGCAGACTCCCACCACCCGAACTCCGCTGTGCAGGGATATCGCCTGAGTGATGATCCCCACCGGATTGGTGAAGTTGATGAGCACTGCTTGCGGCGAGCACTGCGCCAGGGATTCACAATAGGAAAGGACCACCGGGATGGTCCGCAGGGCCATGGCGGCGCCGCCCGGCCCGGTCGTCTCCTGGCCAACCAAACCGCGGCGCAGCGCCACCTCCTCGTCAATGACACGGCCCTGGTCGCCGCCCACCCTGATCGCCGAGAAGACGAAGGCGGCATCAGTGAAAGCTGTTTCCGGCTCGGCGGTCACGCTCACCATGCCCGGGTAGCCAAGAGCGGAGGCGAGCTCGACCGCAAGCCTTGCGGTGGTCTCGCGGCGGAACGGATCGGGATCGAACAAGCTGATCTCGTCGAAGAGATTGGCACCGCTGGACAACAACGCGCGCACGAACGCGGGCATGCGTACGCCTCCACCACCCAGTATCGCCAGCTTCACGGTCGATGCTCCTTTCAACAGACGGCCGCCACTTCTCAGATGGTCACCTCGCCTGCGGCACCCAACCGGGCGACCGCCTTCGAGCCCGCGGCGTTCCCGGCGGCGACCGCCTCGAGGAGCCCCGCCCCGCGCACCAGGGTCCCTATCATCGCCCCGGCGAATGCGTCGCCTGCACCAGTGCGGTCCCTCACCACAACGTCCTCGAGGCCCTCGGTGACTTCTGTTGACCTGCCTCTTTCGACGCCGATTGCCCCGGCTGGGCCGCGTTTCACCACGACCCACGGGCACCAGGAGGCGGCCGCGGCGATCGCCTCTCGGAGGTTCTCGGACCGCGTGAGGCGCCGGAGCTCCTCCTCGTTGGGCAGGAAGACGTCGGCGAGACGGGCGCAACGGACCACCGCCTCAGGGTGGTCGTCGATCACTCCGAAGTTGAGGTCGAGCGCTACGCGGGTACCCAAGGCACGCGCCTCGTGCAGGAAGTCCTCCACGCCGGGGCTTGCGTGCATGTAGCACCATGCCGGCCGTATCTGGCGCAGCACCTCGAGCCAACGCCCGACTTCCGGGACCGGTCCCGGTGGTCTCGGTGGCATGTGGCTTACGAACGCTCTGTCCCGGTTGAAGTTGAGCACCACGGTTATCCCGACGGCGGGGCCGGCCACTCGGCGCGATGGGGAAAGCTCGACCCCTTCGCACAGCGAATGCTGGGTCACGACCCTCGAGCCAAGGTCGTCGCCGAGCAACGTGGCCAAGCCGGCGGTGGCACCGGCACGCCTGGCGGCCACCGCGATGGTGACCGCCCCTCCGCAGGAGAAGGCGAAGGGGTCTACGTAGATCTCCTCCCCGGGCAGGGGAAGCCGTTCCAAGTGCCCGAACACGATCTCCAAGAACACCGACCCGAACGAGATGACTTCCATCTCTGTCATCGGCCGGTCCCGGCGACGACGCGAGGGACTGATCCGGGGACGGTGACATGGCAGGCCGCCTCGTGGTCCGGGGAGGCGCTACGGAGCCTGGGGGTCACTTCGGCACAGACATCAGTGGCGAGGGGGCAACGCCAGCGGAACCGGCAGCCCTCCCCGGGATCGATGACCCGGGGCGGCTCACCGACATCCGCCGAGGTGACCGACATCTCTGCTCGGGGATCGGGCACAGCCGACAGGAGCAAGCGGGTGTAGGGATGGACGGGATTGTGCAGGACGTCGTCGGTGGGTCCTTGCTCGACCAGGTGGCCGGCGTACATGACCAGGATGCGGTCCGACAGGTACCGGGCTGAGGCGATGTCGTGGGTTATGTAGAGCAGCGAGACCTTCTCCTCTTCGCGCAGGCGGGCCATCACGTTGAGCAGCCCGATGCGAATGGAGACGTCCAGCATCGATACCGGTTCGTCCGCCAGGATCAGCTTCGGCCGGTAGGAGAGGGCCGCGGCGAAGCCCACCCGCTGGCGTTGGCCCCCGGAGAGCTCGTAGGGGTACTTGGACATGATGAAGGCTGGGGGCACCAACCCGGCCACTGCCAGCACCCGTTCCGCCTCGGCCTGACGCTGGCGGCGGTCAAGTTCGGGCCGGTGCAACTTCAACCCGCGGACCAACGCGTAACCGATCGTGTGGGCCGGGTTCAGCGAGCTGAACGGATCCTGGAAGACCATGGGGACCTGGCCCCTGTAGGCGAGGACCCGGCGCCGTCCGCGAATTGAAGAGACGGGCCGGCCCCGAAACAGGATCTCGCCGGAGGTGGGCCGGTAGACCATGGCCAGCAGCCGCGCCACGGTGGACTTCCCCGAACCGGACTCACCCACCAAGGCCACGATCTCACGTTCGGCGATCACCATGTCCAGATCGTCCACGGCGTGCAGGGTGTGCCCGCGCAGGCCGCCGATACGAAAGTGGCGGGTCAAGCCGCGAGCTTCCAGCACCGGGTCGGCCCGCACGAGATTCGACGCGCCGTCTTGAGGACGCTTCTCGGCCTCAGTCACCGCCCGCCGTCCCTCCTTCGTAAAGCACGCAACGGACCAGGGCGTCATCGAACTCGCACAGCGCGGGCTCGCCGGCACTGCAGCGCTCGGTCGCCCTGGGACAGCGAGGGCTGAAGTTGCAGCCGACCGGAAGGTCGGTGAGATCGGGGGGGCTCCCCGGAATCCCTTCCACGAGGACCTTCGGCCCGTAGACCGAAGGGAAAGAGTCGAGCAGACCGCGAGTGTAAGGGTGCAACGGGTTGTCGAACAGGGAGCGGGTTGGCCTGGTCTCCACCACTTGCCCGGCGTACATCACCGCCACCCGGTCAGAGAAGTGGGAGACCAGGGACATGTCGTGCGTGACGAAGATGATGGCGAAGCCCAGTTCGGCCTGGAGTTGCTTGATCTGCACCATCAAGGAACGTTGCGCCACAACGTCCAGCGCCGAGGTGGGCTCGTCCATCAAGATCAGCTCCGGCGAGAAGAGCAGAGCCATGGCGATCATTGCGCGCTGGCGCATGCCCCCAGAAAGCTGATGGGCGTAGCTGGCGAGGTGGACAGGGTCGATTCCCACCATGGAGAGAACCTCTTGCGAGCGGGCCCGCGCCACTTTCGGATCGCTCTCACCGTGTGCCTTCATGGCGTCGAAGAACTGTGCCCGGATGGAGCTCACCGGATTGAGCGCGTTCATCGCGGACTGCATGACGACCGAAAGGTCCCGCCAGCGCAGGGCCCTCAGGGCTTTGTCCGACATCGCCACCATGTTCTGCCCGGAAAAGACGACCTTGCCGTCGCTTACCTCGGCGGGCGGGCTCAAGAGGCGGGCGATGGCAAAGAGCAACGTGGACTTGCCGCAGCCTGACTCGCCTACCACCGCCAGAAACTCCCCCTCGGACAGCTCGAAGCTCACCTGGTCCACTGCCTTGGCTGTGCCGGAGGAGCTCGCGTAGTCCACGCAGAGGTCGCTCACCTCCAAGATGACCCTGGATTCGGCCGGTGTCACTTGCGCCTTCTTCGCACGGGTCGCAGGGCCGGGTTGCTCACCTCGTCGAAGGCGTAATTCAACAGAGCAAAAGCGGCGCCCAGCATGGCTATGCAGACTCCGGGCATGATCGCCCACAGCGGAGATCCTGCCTGCAGCGCCTCGTTGTTCTGGGCCCAGTAGAGCATGGTCCCCCAGGAGAGAGTGTCGGGGTTACCCAGTCCGACGAACTGCAAACCAGCGGCGGCCACAATGGCGTAGAGAGTGGTTCCCAGGAAGATGGCCACGATCAGAGAGGTCATGGTGGGAAGCATCTCCGACACGATCACCCGCCAACGCCGCTCTCCCCGCAACCGGGCCGCTACCAGGAAGTCCCTGTCCCGAATGGACAGCGCCTGCACACGAAGCTGGCGGGCACCGTAGGACCAGCCGGTAACCACGAGCACGGCAATGAGGATGGGGTCGCCCCCGTTCTTGGAGTAAGCGGCGATGACCACGATCAAGGGGAAGGCTGGTATCACCAGGAAGATGTCGGTGACCAAAGACAGCACGTTGTCAACCAGCCCACCGATGTAGGCGGCCGTCACGCCCACGATCACCGACAGCACCGTGGCCAGCAGCCCGGCGACCAGGGCGATGAGAAGCGACTCGCGCGTGGAATAGATCAGCTGCGCAAAAAGGTCCTGGCCATAGGCATCGGTGCCGAGCAGATGAGCGGCCGACGGGCCCAGTGCCGGGGCGAAGATCTCGGCGTGGGGGTTGTCGTGCGCAACCACCCCCGGAAAGGCAGCGAGGAAGCAGAACACGACCAGAATCACCAGGCCGGCGGTGGCCTTTCGGTTGGAGGAGATGGCGCGCGCCAGCCCGCCCACCGTGCCTGTGCGGAACCGACCCAAAGGCGTCTTGGCGCCGGGAAGGGCACTGCCGCTCAGGGCCGCGGTGCTCATCTCTCACTATCTCGTTGTGCGGTGCTCATCGGCTCGCCTAGGACTGGGTGCGGGCGCGCGGATCCAGCGCCATGGTGACGAAGTCCATCACCAAGATGGCGATCAGGACCGCCACCGTGATGAACAGGAACAGGGTCTGCATAAGGGCGTAGTCCTCGTTCTCCACTGCCGCCAAGAGCATGTAGCCCACTCCGGGATAGGAAAAGACGTACTCGACCAGGATCGCTCCCGACACCACGAAGCCGAGGGACATCGCGAAGCCGGTGAGATTGGGCAGCACGGCGTTGCGGCCGGCGTAGGCGAACATGATCCGCGCCGGCGACAGCCCTTTGGCCCGGGCCATGCGCACGTAGTCCTCGGAGAGAGTGGAGATCATGTTGTTGCGCATGGTGAGCACCCATCCCCCAATGGAGGTGATGAGGATCACCATCCCCGGGAGCAGGGCATGGCTCAGCACGTCGCCGATGAAGTGCCAGCTCAGAGCGGGTGTGTCGGTGTTGGTATATCCAAAGCCCAGGGGCAGCCAGTGCAAGGTCACCGAGAAGAGCAAGAGCCCCATCAAGGCCAGGAAGAAGTAGGGAAAGGCGGAAATGATCACGAAAAGCGGTGGGAGGACGCTGTCCAGGACGCCCCCCCGCCGCCATGCTGCTGCCATGCCGACCAGCGTCCCGGCTATGAAAGCGAGCACCGTGGTGATTCCCACGAGCCCGATGGTCCAAGGAAGGGCGGAGAACACGACCTTGGACACCGAATCAGGGAAGAACGTGAGCGACGTACCAAAGTGACCCGTCAAGGTGTTGCCCAGATACCCGAAATATTGCCTGATGGCGCTTTCGCTGTTGTTCACACCGAAGGCAACTTCCAACGCCTTGAGCGCCTGACCGTTGATGCGACCCTTGAACCGGGACATCATGGCGATAGCCGGGTTGCCGGGCATCAGCCGGGGTAACACGAAGTTGATCGTGAGGCAAGCCCAAAGGGTCGCCACGAAGAAACCCAAGCGGCGCAGTACGTAGCGCATCAGGCTGGCACCACACCGCCTGGGTTCACTTCACTACCTCTTAGTCGCTCGAGCACCGGTCGGTGCTGAGCTCCTCAGCCGAACCGGTGACCGGGCTCATTTTGGAACCAGGTGCAACAGCAACACCTCGTCGTCGGGCACGATGTAAATGGCCGGCTGGGCGTAAGGATCCTGAGGGGTGACCCAGCCTGAGAAAGCGGCGGTGTCGTACTGGTACCAGTCCACTTCCTCGGTCATGGGGATGACAGGAATGTCGGCGAGCATCACCTGCTCCAGCTGGTCGACGATGGAGTGCTGCGCCGCGGTGGACGTCGTGGCAGCGTAGTCATCGATGAGCTTGTCGGTGCTGGGGTTCGAATAGCGCTCCCAGTTGGTCGCCGCGAGCTTGCCGATGGGTGCGCTGTTGGCGCTGAAGAGAAGCTGGCGCAGTTCGTAATACGGGCTCGGGCCACCCACCTCGTTGTCGTAGGCGAGCTGGTAGTTGCCGGTGTAGACGTCGTTATCGAAGTCCGTGCCGGAGAGGTTGTCCGGGGAGATCTTGATGCCCACAGCGGCGAGCTCGCTCTGGATCACCTGCACCGCGGCCACCCAGTCGGAGTTGCCTCCGATGTTGATGATCGTAAAGGAGAGCTGCTTGCCATCCTTGGCAAACACGCCGTCGGACCCCTTCTTGTAGCCAGCCTTCTCCAGTATCGACATGGCCTTGGCAGGGTTGTAGCTGTAGTTGTACTTGGCCAGGAGCGAGCTATCCAACCAGGCGCTGAAGGTGGGGGTGACGATCGAGGTCTGGTTGGAGGGAGGCTCGTAGCCGTATTCACCGATCAAAGAGACCCGCGGGCGGTTCACCGCGTAGGCCATCGCCTGGCGCACGGGAAGCTGGTTGAGCGGCGAGACGGTCTGGTTGATGAACATGTCGACATTGGCGATGGGTGGGAACCAGTAGTGGTAGGCAGGGCTCTTGGAGGTGTAGAAAGCCTTGATGTTTGGGATGAATTGCGCTCCCAGCTGGGCTTCGCCTGTGGCCAGCTCCTCGTTGGCCGGGTCGTTGGAGGTGAAGGCGGGGTACTCGATGGTCTTCACCTTGGGCAGGCCGGGTTGCCAGTAGGTCGGGTTGGCGGTGTAGGTGATGTTCTGGCCGCTGCACTTGCTCACGACGTAGGGACCTGTCCCGATGGGTGAAGTGTCCGCGTAGGTCACCGGGCTCTTGAGTGATGCCCAGATGTGTTCGGGGACAATCGACACCTGGTCGGCGACGTAATAGAAGTAGGGCACGGCGATGGTCTTGAAGGTGAGCACGACGTTGTCACCGCTCTGGACGACACTCTTCAGCACGCTCCACACCGCGGTCAGGTCAAGGGCGGGGTTCTTCTTGAGCAGATTGAAAGTGAAGACCACGTCGGCTGCCGTCATAGGCTTGCCGTCACTCCATTTCACGCCCTTGCGGATGGTGAAGGTGAGAACCTTGTTGGCGTCGCTCCACGCGAAGGACGAAGCCAGCCAGGGAGTTGTCTTGCCGTTCTGCAAAGAGTCCACGAACACCAAAGGCTCATAGACGAAGCCGACCGTCTCACCCTGCACGGCTGAGTTGAACGGGCTGAAAGCACAAGGCCACAGTTCCCCGGACTCGTTGGAGATGGTCAGCACTGCGGACCCTGATGAGGAGCCGGCCCCGCTTGCGCTCGTCGCAGACGAAACCGCCGTCAGACCCATGGTGAACATCAACACAGCCAACAGCGAGATTCGGAACCAATGTTTCTTCATGATGATCTCCCTTCCCTCAATTTGTGTAGCGGTCGATCAGGTTCATGTTGCGGACAAACGGGCTCCCTGGACCATGCTGACACCCGCGACCTCGGCACCGAGGGCCAGCGCGCCGACGAGTGGGGCATCAAAGGGGTAAGCGGCCAAGACCAGCTCGGGGGGGAACGGAACTCCGGACTTGAGCGCCTGGTCGAGCGGTCCTTGCAGGCGCTCCCAGGACCCGACCATGCCACCACCGATGGCGACCCGGGCGGGGTCGACGGCGATGACGAGGTTGACCAAGTGGGTGCTGAGCTCACCGATCAAGGCTGTGACCATGGTGTCGAGTTCCGGATCGACCGGACCACCATTGAAGACCTGCTCGGCGGTAACCGGACGGCCGAGAAACCTGGAGCCGTTAGCACTGAGACCCATCCCGCTCACGGTGTCCTCGAGCATCGGGCGGGAGCCTATATCCAAGCCAACATGACTGGTGTCTACCAGGTTGTAGCCAATCTCACCGGAGGCACCGTGAGCCCCCTCCAGCACGTAGCCGCCCACAACGATCGCCGCAGCCAATCCAGTCCCCAGGTTGAGGTAGATCGCCGGGTCTGACCCGGCGAGCGCTCCCCAACGGACCTCGGCCGTGGCCGCCGCCTTCACGTCGGTCGCCACCCGGACCGGAACCCCAAAGGCCGCTCTTATCGCTGGAGCGAGAGCTACGTGTTCCCAGCCCGGTATTGCCGGGGCGAGCTCGACCCCGTTCTCCCGCGGGATCCCGATCGTGGAGACACCGACGGCGGCGATCTCATAGCGATCTTCGATCCCGGTGACGAGCGCCTGGCCGGCGGCAATCCCTCGTCCCAGGACTGCGCCACCACCGTCGCCGGGACATGTGGCCAGCACTTGCTGGGCAAGGCAGCGCCCATCGAGGTCACAGACGGCGAGGGCGATCTTGGTGCCCCCGAAGTCCATTCCGAGGACTACCCCTCCAGCCATCCCCCCAGTCGCTGAGGACTCCGGCCCTTGTGTCATTCTGACAGGAAAGTTACCTATCTTCTACGCACAGTGCAAGGGTACGACGGCTCGGCGCTCTCGCCCAGGGCGCCACACGGCCGAATCGGGCCATTTCGGCCGTGATCTGCACAGCCCAAATGGCGTCGTCTGGTGCGACCCGGCCCCCGAGTCAGGAGAGACCGGGGCGGAACTGTCGTCAGATCGGTGGGTGG
>PMVZ01000272.1 GCA_003166375.1 Acidimicrobiaceae bacterium
TGATGTCCGGCACGACGAGCGCGAACTCATCGCCTCCGAGCCGGGCAACAGTCGCTCGGCCGCTGCTCGCACGGACGAGGCATTCGGCGACCTCGCACAGCAACCGATCGCCCGTGTCGTGGCCGAGGGTGTCGTTGACCTCCTTGAAACGGTCGAGGTCAAGCAGGGCGACAGCTGCCCTGCCCGTCGCTGTGAGCGCGCTCGCCGCGCGATCAAGGAACAAGGTCCGGTTGGGGAGCCCGGTCAGCAGGTCGTGAGTCGCCTGGTGCCACTTGCTCTCGGCCTCGAGCCGAAGCTCCTCGACGAGCTGTGCCCTCTCCATGGTCGTGCTTGCGTGCGCAGCCAACGCCTCGAAGAGCCTCAGGTCATCGGCGTCGAAGGGGTCGAAGCCCTCGTCGCGGTCGAGCGCGACGAGGGCTCCGAGGGTTCGTTCCCCGCTGGCGAGCGGCACGACAATGGCGCCCCGGAACTCGCCGAGAAGAGAATCGACGTCCGATTCCCGTTTGTGGTTTCCTGTCGTGCCCAACCGCAAGCTCGCCTGCTGGTTCTTGACGGCCTTGGCGATCACCGACGAGCTGTCGACGATCGTCCTTTCGACCGTTGAGCGGACAACCCCGTTCAAAGCGACGTGCCGGACCGCGGGCCACTCGTCGACGATGATCAGCTCCGCCCGCTTCGACCGCATCACCGACTGCACCTGCTCGAGCACTGCCCATGCAGTTCCGGTGGTCTCGAGGTAGGGGCCGGTCACCGACTTGCTGAAGTCGTAGAGCTGTTGAAGTGCGCCGAAACGATTCGTCAGGCGCAGGTACCCCCGGTAAGCGAACACGATGAGGGCGCCGACAGTCACGAGCGGGAGAATTGCCCAGGTGTCCCACCAGGCCGCGTCGAGGACGACCAGGGCCAGGGCAATACTCGAGATGAGCACCAGCGCGACGGTGGTGAAGTCGAATCCGTAGTTGCGCTGTTGGACGCGTCCGGTAAGGCGTACGACGATGGTGACCGCCAAGTGGCCGTAGACGAATGCCGCGCTGAGCGCCAAGGCTCCCGCCGCCCAACCGATGGGAAGGACTGCGTCGCGCGATCCACCGGTCGCGATGAACGGACCGAGGAGCTCCCGGTACACGATGATCGCGACCACACATGACATCGCACCGGACGCAAGGTTGAAGGCAAGCTTCAGCGGCGATTGCCGACGGATCGCGCCGAGAGCGAATGCCTCCCCGAGCACGCGGCAGATGACGAGGACTGCAGGTGCCGCGATCACCAGCCCGAGTAGCAGCGGCACTTCGCTCAGTACGAACTGGTAGGGCTGTCCTCGGTAGTGGACTGAGACCGGGCCGAAGAGCACGGCTGCGAAGGTGATGGTCAGCAGGGCGGCGACCAGGGGCTGGGCGATCAGGCTCCGAACGGGCCCGAGGCCAGCGATCGGCCCCCAGATGAGAAGGACGGCCGTGCCGGCGGCAAGAAGGGCGGTGAATACCGTGACTCCCAGCTTCGCAGTGATCTTTGGCGGCTGCGCCGCGTGCGAGGGTGCCGCGCGCACCAGTGTCCCGCCGGGTGTCGAAGGCTCCTTTGAGTTGTGTGAATCGGCCTGGCCGGAAGCGGTTTTCGACGAGTGTGCAGGCACGCGATCCTCGTAGCGGTCTTGTGAGGCCACGAGAAAAGTTATCGGCACCTGGGCGTCATCCTTGAGACATCTCCTCTACTGAAACACGACCGTAGCGGCCCGGACGGCTCTGGAGGGTGTTTCTCGCCTGACACAGGCCGAGAGCTAAGATCGAACATATGTACGCCGGAGAGGGATGGGACGCCAACCTTGACGAGGCGCAGCTGGCCGCGGTGGTCCACGGCGACGACCCGCTTGTGATCGTGGCCGGTGCCGGCACCGGCAAGACGCGCACGCTGACGGCGCGGGTGGCCCGATTGCTCGAGNNGGGCTGCAACCGGGATTCTCGCTTCTCGATCCAGCCGACGCCGCCGACGTGATGGACCTGCTACGAGATGAACACGGCCTCGATGCAGGCGATGTCCGCGTGCCGCGGTCCGCCACGCTCGTCGAGGCGTACTCGAGGTGCGTCAACACCCGGCATCGCCTCAGTGAGGTGTTGGCGACGGACTATCCCTGGTGCGAGCGCCACACCGAAGCCATTGCCGGCCTGTTCAAGGCGTATGTGTCCCGCAAGCGGGCGAAGGGCCAGGTCGACTTCGACGACCTGTTGCTCCTCTGGCGAGCGGCGCTCGCCGACGATCGGCTCGGGCCGCACATGATCGAGATGTTCGATCATGTGCTCGTCGACGAGTACCAGGACGTGAACGCGCTGCAGGGCGAGATCGTGTGCGCGCTTCGGCCTGAGGGGCGTGGGCTCACCGTCGTGGGCGACGACGCTCAGGCGATCTATGGCTTTCGCGGCGCCGACGCGCGGTACCTGCACCACCTGGCGAGCTCGTTGCCGAGGGCTACGGTCATCCCGCTCGAGCACAACTTCCGGTCCGTTCAGCCCATCTTGAACCTGGCCAACCTCGTCCGGCCGTCCGAGGCGGGGGTCCGCCTGACACTGCGGGGAGAGCGAACGGGCGGCCGCCGGCCGGTTCTCGTTCGGTGCCACGACGCGCCGAGCGAGGCCCGTGCCGTCGTCGACCGGATCCTCGACGCCCATGACCAGGGGATGCGGCTACGTGACCAGGCCGTGCTGGTGCGCGCCGCTCATCACAGTGACCTCATCGAGCTCGAGCTCACTGCTCGCCGGGTCCCTTACCACAAGTATGGGGGTCTCCGATTCGTGGAGGCCGCGCACGTGAAAGACTTCGCCGCCGCGGTTAGGCTGCTCGACAACCCGGCGGACGAGCTGGCGTGGTTCCGCCTGTTGCGCATGCACGACGGCATTGGGCCCGCGCGAGGACGCATGCTGCTCGCGCTCGTCGCTCCTCAGGCCGGCGCCAGCGCGTACGAGTGGGGCGAGGTGGTGGCCGCAGCGCCGGCGAGATCGCGTGTGGCTCTCACCCAGACCCTGCAGGGCCTGGACGTTGCCCGCAAACAGGTCGGCACCCCTGCCCGGGTGACGGCGATCTTCCGGGTTATCCGCCCGCTCGTGCTCAGCCGTTACAGCGAGGGCCTGGCGAGGGTCGAGGATCTCGATCGCTTGTCCGGCGCGGCCGCCGCCATGGACGACCTGTCCGCGTGGCTCGCGGAGATCACACTTGACCCCCCGGTGGCGACAGGGGATCTGGCCGGGCCGCCCCATCTCGACGAGGACTACGTGGTCATCTCCACGGTGCATTCCGCCAAGGGCCTCGAGTGGTTGGCCGTGCACCTTCCGCACCTTGTGGACGGCGCGTTTCCTTCGGACATAGCGCTCACGACGGGGGCTGGACTAGCTGAGGAACGGCGGCTCTTCTACGTCGCGACGACCCGGGCTCGTGACCTGCTCACGCTGTACACGCCCCTTCGGATGCCAATCCACCGGCGGGCTCACAACGATAGGCACTGCCTTGCTCCGGCGAGCCGGTTCCTCTCCGACGAGGTCCTTTCAGCCCTGGACATCCAAGAGCTGGCGCCTCCCCGTCCGCGCGCAGCGGGCATCGAAGCAGCGCATGCCACGATCACTGTCGATCTGGACCACCTGTGGCGTTGAGGGCAGAATCCTCCCATGAACAATGACCCGCCAATCTCCGATGATCCAACCCGGCCCGAGGAGGCGGAGCTCAGCCCGCGTGCCCTCGTGCCGGCCGTGATCGCGCAACGGGACGTAGAGGAAGAGGAAGTCGTCTCGCAACCAGCCAAGTTGATGAGGATCGCTTCGATGGCAAAGCAGCTCCTCGAGGAGGTTCGGATGGCTCCGCTGGACGACGCGAGCCGCACGCGCATGAAAGAGATCTACCACGAGTCAATTCGCCAGCTCGAAGGGACGCTCTCACCCGAGCTGGCCACTGAGCTCGATCGGCTCGCGATCCCCTTCGACGACGGCCCGCCCACCGATGCGGAGCTCCGGGTCGCCCAGGGCCAGCTCGTCGGGTGGCTGGCCGGGCTCTTCCAGGGAATCCAGGCAACGCTCTTTGTCCAGCAGGTAGCCACCCAGCGACAGCTCGAGCAGATGCGGGGCGTGGGACCCGCGAAAGGCCCGGTTGGCGGGCAGGATGGTGGCGAGGGACGGACTCCGTACCTTTGAGCCGGGGATGGAGGAGCGCGAGCATGGCACCGGGCCGAGCCCGGTTCACACACAGGCCCTGAGGCCCCTTCGATGCTCCTGACCTGCGATCGCTCTCAAGTCGCGGCGCGTTCGGGCCGATGTTTAGAGGCGTGACCACGGCGGATGTGTAGTCAGATGGCTTCCGGCCCCCCGTTCGAACCGCCGACCGCCAGACGGCCGGCAGTCAACGACGCGGTCGAAGCGTGGTCGGTCTTCGAGCAGTTCTTCGTGCTCTCTTACCGGTCGGCTCCCGGGATTCCCGTCCTCATCAACGATCTCAGCGTCCGCAGCGGAGCCATCCTCGGGATCTCGCCCGACAGCGTCCTCAACGACTCGGAGCTGTTCGAGAGGTTGCTGCACCCAGACGACCGGGACCGAGTCCTGATCGAGCACTGGGACGCGGCGGCCAACGGCGAGCCGCTCGTGAGCGAGTACAGGATGGTCAGCCAGGACGGGACCATCCTGTGGATCTACGACAAGGCCGTCCCGGTGACCGACGTCTCCGGAGCGACCACGCTTTATGGGAGCTGTCTCGACATCACGCCACGAATCAAGACCGAGGCGCCCCTGAGCCATGGCGAGGAGCACGTCCGTTCGGTTGTCGCCGACATCCCGGGCGTCGTATATCGCTGCGCCTGCGACGAGACATGGACGATCGAGTTCCTGAGCGACCAGATCGAGGATCTCACCGGTTACCCGGCGAGCGACTTCATCGGCGACGGCGTTCGCAGCTACGACTCGATAATTCATCCCGACGACCTCCCGTATGTGATCGGGGAGGTGGGCGATGCCCTCGAGCGAGGTTCTTCGTACTCGCTCGAGTACAGGCTGGTCCACGTGAGCGGGGAGACACGTTGGGTCGCCGAGCACGGCCGGCCGGTTCTCGGCCTTGATGGCCGGAGACAGAGGACAGTCGGAGTGATCCTGGACATCACGCGGCAGAAGACGGCGGAGAAGTCGCGCGAGATCATCGAGCGCCAAGTTCGCAATCAGGCCTTGCACGACACTTTGACCGGGCTCGAAAATCGCACTCTTTTTCACGAGAGCGTCACCCAGGCGATCTCCAAGGCGCAGCAAAGCGGCACTGAGCTGGCCGTGTTCGTCATGGATCTGGACAGGTTCAAGGAGTTCAACGACGCGCTCGGCCATGTGAGCGGCGACCAGGTGTTGCAAGAGGTCGGGCGTCGCCTCCAAGAGGCTCTGCGCGAAGGCGACTCGGTCGCCCGGTTCGGCAGCGACGAGTTCGCCGTGCTCGTGCCCCAGGCGCGTCGCGCGCAGGTTCTCGAGGTCGTTCGCCGGGTGCGCGGGGCGATCGAGCAGCCGATCGATCTTGAAGGACTGCCGGTCAACCTCGCAGTGAGCATCGGCATCTCTGCCTGTCCCCGCGACGGCGTCGACGCCGACACTCTCCTACGGTGCGCGGACACGGCGATGTACGTGGCCAAGGACACGAACCTCGGGTACGCGTTCTACGACGCATCAGTGGACACGCGCGCCGCGACGCACCTCGGATTGATGGGCGACTTGCGCCATGCCATCGAGGACCAGGAGCTCGTCCTGCACTATCAGCCGAAGATCGCGGTGCGCAGCGGCCGGGTAGTCGGCGTGGAGGCCCTGATCCGCTGGCATCACCCTGCCAGGGGTCTCATGATGCCGGACGAGTTCATCCCGGTCGCGCGGGAGACGAGCCTCATCAGGGAGCTGACGCTCCATGTCATCAACGAAGCAGGTCGCCAATGGCGAGCATGGGCGGACGAGGGCCGCCGCTTGCCGATCGCGGTCAACCTCTCCATGCGGGATCTTGTCGATCCTGGTTTTCCAGGAGAGGTTGCAACGGTGCTCGGCAAGTGGCGGATGCCCGTCACGATGCTCAAGCTCGAGGTCACCGAGAGCTCGGTCGTGGACGACCCGAAGAGGACCGAGGACGTGCTAGAGCGCCTTGGTGCGATGGGCCTGCGGTTCTCGGTCGACGATTTCGGCACGGGCTACTTCTCCCTCGCGTACCTGAAGCGCCTTCCGATCGACGAGATCAAGATCGACCGGTCGTTCGTCTCGGCCATGGGCGCCCACGAAGAGGACGAGGTCATCGTCCGCTCGACGATCGACCTCGGCCACAACCTCGGTCTGAGTGTCGTGGCCGAGGGAGTCGAGACGCGCTCTGTCATGGAGCGCCTTGCGCCATTTGGCTGTGACGTCGCACAGGGTTACTACCTTGGCCGGCCGATGCCCGCCGAGGAGCTCGAGATCTGGCTCGAGCACCATCCGGCCCCGGGAGAGCCCGCGACTGCGAAACGGAAATTCCGCGAGGGAACCGTCCTTAAGATCGCCTCGGCCTGATAGGGCGATCGGCACGTCCACGACGCCGTCGGGATCGGCTCCGCGGCGCGAGTCGAGCACCCGAACGGAGCGCTCGGGAGGCACTCCGGGAAGCGCTCGGGTAACCTGCGGGAGATGTCACGTTCGGGAAGGGGACTCCGACTCGTCACCGAGCCGGCCCGGCACCCCTCAGCAGGAGGCCAGCGCGTGCTCGTGGTCGATCACCCGATCGTCGCGCACCGCTTGTCGGTGCTGAGGGCGGTCGAGACGGACAACGCAACGTTTCGGACGATCATGGGCGAGCTGTCTGCTTTTGTCGCTTACGAGGCCCTGCGGGACCTGCGAACGGCTGAGCACCGCATCGACACTCCCATGGCAAGTGATGTCGCCTGCCAGCGGGTGAGCGAGATGGTGCTCCTCGTACCGATCCTGCGCGCGGGGCTCGGCATGATCCCCGCGATCCAAGAGGTGCTCCCCCTGACAGAGGTCGCACACGTCGGGTTGCGCCGTGACGAAGAGACGCTGCTCCCCACGGTGTACCTGGAAAGGCTTCCCCGCGACCTCTCGGGTAGGCGCGTGATCATCTGCGACCCGATGCTGGCTACGGGAGGTTCGCTGGTGAGGGTCTGCGACCTCGTCAAGGAACGGGGCGCCACCGAGATCCATGCGCTCTGCCTGATCGCGTCGCAACCGGGCCTCGACCTGTTCTGCAGCCATCACCCGATGGTGAAGGTGGCGTGCGTGGCTGTGGACCAGGACCTGAACGAGCACGGCTTCATCGTCCCTGGGCTGGGTGACGCCGGCGACCGGCTCTTCGGTCCCCCTGCCTGAGCTGTAGTTGCGCCCGGGCGCCAGACGGGCGAGCATCGCGGTCATGGTCATCGCCGCAGGCACGTATCGCGCGACAGTCGGCTCCCAACAGATCGACCTGCCGCTGATCCCGATCACCGAGGACCTGGCGATCGCGCTTCTCATCACCGTCGACCACGGTGTTCGATTCGTCGAGCGAGCCGCCACCGAGCTTGCGCGGCTGCTGGAGCCGTACGAGATCGACCTCGTGGTCTCCGTCGCGACGATGGGCATCCCTTTGGCAATCGAGGTGACCAGGGCACTCGGCCTCGACGACTACCTGATCCTGCAGAAGACGCCGAAACTGCACCTGCGCGACGCGATCACCGAGCCGGTGAAGTCGATCACGACCGGTGCGCAGCAGAGGCTGCTCTTCGATGCCGCCAGGATCGACGTGGTCAAGGGCAAGAGAGTCGGGCTCGTCGACGACGTCATCTCGACGGGTGCCTCGATGCGGGCAGCGCTGAACCTGCTTCACCGAGTCGGGGCGGAGCCGGTCGCGATCGGCACACTGGTCACCGAGGCGGCCACCTGGCGTCGCGAGCTGGGCGACACGGTGGAGCTCGTGCACGCGCTCGGCGCCATCCCGGTGTTTCGTCGTGACGCGTCCGGGGTGCTGGTCGAGGACTGGGACGGAGGCGGTGAGCCCGACGGCTTGGCGATCGCCCACCTGAGCGGAGCTGCAGCGGCGGCCGAGCCTTAGAACCTGCGCGTAAGCTGCACCGGGGTGGGCGAGCAAGCGACACATCCCGATGGCGCGCCCGGTGCTGAAGCCCCCGGCCGAGATGCGCCCGGTGCAGCGCCGGCTCCGAGATCGCCTGAAGGCCGGGGCACCAAGTTGCTGCTCGCGCGCTTCGGACCGGTCGCTCTTCTGACAATCGCAGCGGCGCTGCTGTCGCTCTACAAGCTCGGCTCGTCACCGATGTGGAGCGACGAGACCGCATCGGTGTCCATCTCGGTCCAGCACGGCCACGCGCTGTGGAGCGCGGTCGCGAGCGACGGCGGCAGCATGTCCGCGTACTACCTGTTGCTGCACACATTCTTCCTCGCGGGCTTGGGACAGTCCGCGGTCTCGGTCCGGCTCATCTCGGTGGTGGCCTTCGTCGTGATGGTCCCATTCCTGTACGGCTTCGTGCGGCGCTGTTGGGGCACCCAGGTTGCCGTCATCGCCGTCGCGCTCGTCATCACCAATCGGATGGTGATCTCCAAGGCCCAAGAGGCGCGTGGATACGCGTTCGGGCTTCTCCTCGTCGTAGTGGCGGCGTGGCTGCTCAGCTTCGCGGTCGAGCGGATCTCGCGCCCTCGTCTTGTCGCGTGGGCCGTCGTCTCGGCGCTGGCCTGCTACAGCTTGCTCTTGTCACCGCTGTTCGCCGTTGCGCAGTTCGTGTCACTGGGCACCCTGCGCCGGAGGGCCCGCCTGGTGCGCTCGGCCGTGATCGCGGCCCTGGTGGCGGCGGTCCTGGTCGTGCCCCTCGCTTTGATGGCGCTGCACCGGGGCACAGGCCAGATCGACTGGATCGCGCCGATCGGCGCAGGGTCGGTGAAGGGCTTCCTCTACGGCCTCGTCGTGCCCTGGTTCTCGACGTGGCTGCGCTGGCTGATGCTGGCGGTCATCGTCGTCGGGATCGTGCAGACAGCTCGTGAGGCCGTCGGGCTCGAGGCCGGCTCTGACGAGCGCTGGTACCGCGTCGTGCTGTTGTGCTGGGCGGGAGTCCCGCTCGCGGCCGTGCTGGCGATCTCGTTCTCGGTGTCGCTCCTCCAGTCGGATTACCTGATTGCTTCGGTGCCCGCCTTCGCAGTGCTCGCAGCCCTCGGGATCACGACGGTCGCACAGTGGGCTGTCGCGGGCGCAGCCAGGGCTGTCGCAGCGATCCGGGCCGGAGAGAGCTCTGGAGCCAGGAGTGGCTCCGCGTCGGCCGGCTTGGTGCTCGCGGCGGTGGTCGCGGCCGTGACCGTCGTGTACCCGCTAGCGGACTCCTGGGGCCGCTACGGGGCGGTGATCGAGAACGGTCCGCGCGAGACCGCATTCATCGTCGGTCTCGCGCGTCCTGGCGACGCGATCATCTTCGATCAGCCTGCCCAGCGGATGATCTTCAACTACTACCTGCTCGCGGACTTCGACAAGGCGGGCAAGCTCCCACTGCTGCCCGCACCGGTCTGGCCCGCCGACGCCTGGGGCACACAGTTGCCCTATGCCGCAGATCATCGGGTGCCCACGCCGGCGGCCATAGCGGCGCTAGACGGCCGCTTCTCCCGGATCTGGGTGGTCGACGGAGGCTGGGCACCACTTGCGAGGTACCTGGCTCAGAGCCGCGCGATGCTCGCGGCGCTCGGTCAGGGGTATGGCTTCCTCGCCAAGGAGGACTTCCGGGGCGTGAAGGTGCTGCTGTTCTCGAAGTCGGGGTCGCTACCGCCTGGCATGCACGTGTGGGCCGGCGGGGGATAGCACCGTCGAGGTCAAACCCCGAGGTGCACGTTCCAGAACGTCTCGATCTGCTTGACCGCCGCGATGGCGATGATGTCACAGCCCCCTGGCGGAGCGATGTGGACGCCGTCGCTGTCCCTGGCGAGCACCGTCTGACCTGAGCTGTTGGTGAGGTAGGCGCTGTAGTGACCCTCGGCATCCGAGAAGAGGGACCAGGTCGGGAAGAACTTGACACCTCTGTGCAGGCCGGCCTGCGTCTTGTAGATGGCGTTCAAGGTCTGCATGGCCGCGCCGAAGGTGGGGTCCTGCATGATCGGCAGCCCGACCCAGAGCATCTTGGCACCGGCCTTCAACGTCTCGTTCATCATGACGGCGACGCGCTGGGAGTAGATGGTGTGCCACTGGGCTGTACCGAAGACGACCGGCTCGCCCTTGACGAGGAAGTTCTGCGCGTCGTTGCCGCCGATGAGGATGGTCACCAATTTTGGGTGGTACTTGGCGAGATCGGCGGCCAGGACCAGAGGCCAGTTGTAGTAGTCAGGGCGGGCGAGCCCACTGTCGCCGTGCGCCGCCTGCACGATGCGTACGAGCGGGTTCGTGCCCATCGTGTAGCCAAGGCCCAGGCCGAGATCCTCGCCGAGCGAGTCGCCAACTTCGAGGATCGTCATGGGTTTGGCGGCCGTCGGCTGGCTGAGGCGGGGCATCATGGTCGTCGTGGAGGTCGAGGGCTTGTCAGTTGCGGGGGGGCCGGCAGAGGCGTGATCTCCGCACCCAGCGATGAGGACGCAGCAGGTCATGACCACGACCGCGCCCCGGGCGAAGCGAGTTGAGATCGCGGCCTTGTCGGACCGGCATTCTGACATGTCGTGGAAACTAGCCGCGCCGCGCCCGGTTGACAGAGCGGCAGCGGTGGCCGGTCGTCTCCGCGCCCGAGTCCTAGTCCTGGTCGAGCCGCCCGAACAGCATGTGCCGTCTCCGGTGCCGGGATGGTCCCCTGGGTCCGGGCGAACTGGAGAGCCGCCTCGAAGACCTTGCCTTGTGGATAGGCGACTGCTCGCATCCTGCCGGCCTTCACGAGATCGGAGATGATCGGTGCGTCGCCGTTGTAGCGCAGCCCCCCGGCGTGGATCGACGGCGGGATGAACTCGTGGCCGAGGGAATGAATTCGCTGAGCTGATGTTATAGTGAGCTATGCTCACTAATCGCGCGCCCTCCAGGGAGACCCGCCCGGCCGGAAGATCCTCGCCGAGCGACGAAGACTTCGCTCAGCTCGCCGAGCTGCTAGTGCGGACTTCCCGACGGCTGCGACGCAGCTCGATGGCCGAGCTCGGCCCGATGGGCTTGACGCCAGCCCAGGTGCGAGTCATCCGCCATATCGTGGCCGTGGGTCGACCGGTGCGGATGGCCGACATCGCGGCAGCCCTCGAGGTCGTGCCCCGGACGGCGACCTCGGTCGTGGACGACCTCGAGGCGGCGAATCTCGTCGCGAGGGCGACCGATCCTCGTGACCGCCGTTCGGTCCTCGTCTCTCTCACCGATGAAGGGGCACTCTTGCTCGATCGGATCGCACAGGCGCGGCGGCGAACGGCAGAATCGATCTTCAGCGCCCTGTCGCCGAAGGAGCGGGGTGAGCTGACGCGGCTGTTGACGGTGTGCTGCGAAGCGGACTGCAGGCCGAACGACCAGTGCGGCTCGGGCAGACCCCAGCTTTTGGGTGCGCGTCCGCGAAGGGGGCACTGAAAGATGGGACCCGGACGTGGCACGACCCATGGTGCGACCGGCATGTGGTCGCTCATGAAGGACCGCTCTGTCACCAAGCTGAAGCTTCCTCCTGGCACCTTGGGAAGGATCATGAGGTTCGCCGCGCCGTACCGGAGGATGCTCGCGGTCTTTCTCGGCGTCATCGTCGTCGATGCCCTCATCGGAGTGTGGAACCCGTTGATCTACCGCGAGATCATCGACGGGGGCATCGCCAGGCACGACTCCCACCTGATCGTCATGCTCGCCCTGCTCCTCGCAGGTCTGGCGCTCGCCGACGCTTTGCTGTCGCTCGCCCAGCGCTACATCTCGTCGCGCGTCGGCGAAGGACTGATCTACGACATGCGCGAGAAGGTCTTCGGCCACGTACAGGAGATGCCGCTGGCGTTCTTCTCGCGCACCCAGACCGGTGCCCTCATCTCCCGATTGAACAACGACGTGCTCGGGGCACAGCAGGCTTTCACCGACACGCTCTCCTCGATCGTCAGCAACCTCATCACGGTGGTCCTCACCGTTGCGGTCATGGCGTTCCTCTCGTGGCAGATCACCGTCGTGGCTCTGTTGCTGCTCCCGGCGTTCGTCTTCCCGGCGCGCCGGATCGGCCGCAAGCTGCAACTGCTTACCAGGGAGGCCTACAACCTCAACGCCCAGATGAACAACACGATGACGGAGCGCTTCAATGTCTCGGGTGCCCTGCTCGTCAAGCTGTTCGGCCGCCCGGACATCGAGCATGATCAGTTCGCCGGTCGCGCGGCCCGCGTGCGCGACATCGGCGTGCAGACGGCGATGTACGGCCGGGTCTTCTTCCTGTCGCTCATCCTCACCTCGTCGTTGGCGACGGCACTCGTGTACGGGTGGGGAGGCGTGCTCGCGGTGAACGGCCGTTTTAAGGTCGGCACCGTCGTCGCGCTCGCCGCACTGCTCACTCGTCTCTACGGCCCGCTCACCGCGCTGTCGAACGTGAACGTCGACGTGATGACCGCACTGGTCTCGTTCGACAGGGTCTTCGAGGTGCTGGACCTCCCTCCGCTGATCGCCGAGCAGCCTGACGCCGTCGCCATAGCCCGTGGTCGCGTTGCAGTCGAGTTCGACCACGTCGACTTCAGCTATCCCACGGCGGAGGAAGTGTCGCTCGCCTCGCTCGAGTCGGTCGCCGTCTTGGACCAGACGCCGTCCAGCCAGGTTCTCTACGACGTGAGTTTTCGTGCCGAGCCCGGCCAGCTGGTGGCGCTCGTCGGGCCGTCCGGGGCGGGCAAGACCACGATCAGCTATCTCGTCTCACGCCTTTACGACGCGCGATCAGGCGCCGTCCGCCTGAACGGCGTCGACGTCCGCGATGTCACGTTCGCCTCCCTGCGGGAATCGATCGGCGTTGTGACCCAGGACGCCCACCTGTTCCACGAGACGATCCGGGCCAACCTGCTCTATGCCAAGCCCGACGCGACCGCGGAAGAGCTCCTCGAGGCGGTCTCCGGTGCGCAGATCCTGCCGTTCATCGAGTCGCTCCCCGATGGCCTCGACACCGTCGTCGGCGATCGCGGCTACCGGCTCTCGGGTGGCGAGAAACAGCGCATCGCACTTGCTCGCCTTCTGCTCAAGGCACCGGACGTGGTCGTCCTCGACGAGGCCACCGCCCATCTCGACTCGGAGTCCGAAGCGGCGGTCCAGCGTGCGTTGCAGACGGCCCTGGAGGGCAGGACGTCGATCGTGATCGCGCACCGGCTCTCGACTGTGCGCGGCGCCGACCAGATCCTCGTAGTGGCCGACGGCCGCATCGTGGAACGAGGCCGCCACGACGAGCTCCTGGCAGCCGGCAGGGTCTACGCGGATCTGTACCACACCCAGTTCGAGGGCCAGGCGATCGAGGAGGCAGGTGTCGTCGCGACCTAGGCCGGCAAGACGCAGCGGGACATACTGGACACGTGGTCGTGCACGATCTCGACGAGCTGCTGAGCCACCTCTCTGTGCGTCGGCGACCTGGGAGCTGGTGCATGGTGAGCGACGTGACGGTGCCTGGCGACCGATCAGGCCATCGCCGTCCTCGACGCGCTGCGCGACTCGCATCGTCGGTGACCGCCGGATGGCGCCGATCTTGAGGGGCCCCGGCGCTGACCCGAAGGCCGCGGCCGCCGCTCAAGGTACCTTGGAGCTGGTGATCGGGGTGCGTCAGCCGGACGCGGTCCGCACCGATGAGAAAGGGAATGCTCCGTGACAGCCAAAGAGCACTGGAAATCAGAACCGGAGGATCACGACTATCCGGCTGCTGCGAGCTACCTCTCCCTTCTCCTGCCCCAGCCATCGGTCGACGCCCTGGTAGCCGAGCTGCGCGCCGCGCCCATCGGCCATTGGAAGGCCAAGGATCTCCTTCGCGCGAGCGGTCTTGGTCTATTGCCCACCGACAACCCGCATGTCAGCTCAGATCTGAAGAAGGTCAAAGAGGGGGACAAGCTCTCGCCGGTTCTTCTCGTCCGGGGGAGCCTGGACAGGTCGGCCCCATTGCAGATCGCGGACGGCCACCACCGCATTTGCGCGAGCTATCACCTCGACGAGGACGCCGACATCCCTTGCCGGATGGCCTCGCACCCGACGGCCTGATCACCTGACTTGCGTTGTCAGACGTCTACCTGAGTGGTGCCGACATGAGATTGCCTACCCGACCCACTCAGATCTATCCGGGGTACGTCTTCGACCTCGACGGCACGGTGTACCTGGGTGACTCCTTGTTGCCGCAGGCCGCTGAGACGATCCGGGAGCTTCGCCGCCGGGGGTCACACGTCGTCTACGTGACCAACAAGCCCCTGGAGACAGCCGACGATTACGCCCGGAAGCTGACGCGCCTCGGCGTGCCGACCGTGCGCGCTGATGTCGTGACGTCGGTGGACGCGCTCGTGGATTACCTGGGCCGGGAGCATCCATGCGCGACCGTGCTCGCCGTGGCTGAGCAGTCGACCACCGACGAGCTCTCCGCGGCCGGGTTCACCGTGACCACGAAGCCTCACGAGGCACAGGTCGTGGTCGTCTCCTTCGATCGCAGCTTCGACTACGAGAAACTGAACGCGGCCTTCCAAGCAGTGCGCTACGGCGGCGCCGCGATCGTTGCCACGAACCCCGACCCTTACTGCCCGACGCCTGAAGGCGGGATCCCTGACTGCGCCGCGATGCTGGCGGCGATCGAGGCCTGCTCGGGCGCCAGAGCCGAAGCCGTGGTCGGCAAGCCGAGCATCCACATGGCCCGAGCGCTGCTCGGCCGGCTCGGGATGCCTGCAGAGGGCGTCGCTGTGGTCGGCGACCGGCTGCTCACCGACATCGCCATGGCGCGCTCGATGGGCATGACGGGAGTGCTGGTGCTGACGGGAGCGACGAGTGCCGACAGCATCGACGGCGCGCCCGTGCAACCCCACTACGTGATCGGCTCGCTGAGCGAGCTTCTGCCCGACGGCTTGGCCCGCCGTTGACACCTGTGAACCGCGAAGCTTGGAGGTTGATCTCCTGATGAGGGTGGACCAAGAGGCTCGTTTCGGTCCTGCCACTCGTGCACGCGCTTTGGAACGCTGCGCGTCCGAGACCTTCGATGTGCTCGTCGTCGGCGGCGGCGTGACCGGCTGTGGCGCCGCCCTCGATGCCGCCAGCCGCGGCCTGTCGGTGGCGCTGGTCGAAAAGCGCGACTTCGCTGCCGGGACCTCGAGCCGTTCCAGCAAGCTGATCCACGGCGGGCTGCGGTACCTCGAGAGCTTCGACATAGAGCTGGTGCGCGAGGCCCTCCACGAGCGGCGGCTCTTGGCCGAGAAGATCGCCCCGCATCTGGTCCATCCCACGCCGTTCCTGTTCCCGCTCAAGCACAGGGCTTGGGAACGTCTCTACATGGGCTCGGGGCTCTTTCTCTACGACGCGCTGGCCGGCTTGCACCCGGCGATGCCGCGCCACCGGCACCTGACACGCCGGTCGTGCTTGCGCGCGGTGCCGGCGCTGCGCGAGGACTCGCTGACCGGTGGCATCCGCTACTTCGACGCCCAGGTCGACGACGCCCGTTTCTCGCTCGTGCTGGCGCGAACGGCTGCTGCCTACGGTGCGGTCTGCGTCTCGGCAGTCGGGGTCGTCGACTTCCTGCACGACGGCGAGCGTGTCGCCGGTGTCCACGCGCAAGACCTCGAGTCGGGTCGTGAGCTCGACGTGCGTGCCGGCACTGTGATCAATGCCACCGGCATTTGGACCACCGAGATGGAACGCCTCGCGGGTGTCGCGGATCCCATGATCGTGAGGCCGTCGAAGGGCGTGCATCTCGTCGTGCCCAAGGACCGGATCGACTCGGAGTACGCACTCATCTTGCGTACCGAGAAGAGCGTGCTTTTCGTGCTGCCCTGGGGAGACCGCTGGATCATCGGCACGACCGACACCGATTGGCACCACGGTCTCGATCACCCTTCGGCGACGCACGCCGACATCGAGTACCTGCTCGACCACGTCAACGAGGCGCTGCGCGAGCCGCTTCGATTCGACGACGTCATCGCCGTCTTCGTCGGCTTGCGCCCGTTGCTGGGCGGCACGGCCGAGGAGACAGCGAAGCTGTCTCGTAACCACGCCGTGCGGCGCAGCGCTCCCGGGTTCGTGAGCGTCGCGGGCGGCAAGTACACGACCTACCGGCTCATGGCGCGCGACGCCGTCGACCTGGCCGTCCACGACCTGCGTTTCGCGGTCGATCCCAGTCGCAGCGCCAACGTGCCACTCCTCGGCGCCGTCGGGTTGTCGGGCGCGGAGCTCCGGTTGAGCAGCCATCCCGGCGCAGGCCATCTGGCGCTCACCCAGCTGCACCACCTGGTGGCGCGCTACGGCACGCTGGCTGCCGAGGTGCTCGACCTGATCGCGGCGGACCCTGGCCTGGCCGCCCCCCTCGTGGGGGCGGAAGGGTACGTGGCTGCCGAGGTCTGTCACGCCACGGCCTACGAGGGCGCGCTGCACGTCGACGACGTGCTGACGCGTCGCACGCACATCGCCTTCGAGGTGCCCGACCGAGGGCGGTTGGCAGCCGACGGCGTCGCCCGGCTGATGGCGCCCGTGCTGGGCTGGGACCAAGCCGCGGTCGATCGCGAGATCGCCCACTACCGGGCGCGGCTCGAAGCCGAGGCCGCCGCGCAAGCTCTGCTCACCGACGAAGCCTCCGACTCGGCCCGAGCCGAAGTGCGCGACCCCCGGCTCGAGCACTTCGACGCGCGGGGCGAATAGGGACGCCGCCCTGGGTTGAGCGCGGGTAGGTCACGTCTGGACAAGCCGCCAAGAAAAGGGCCTTCCGCCTCTACTCGGCCGGGCCTTGTGGGTACAGAAAGGACCTATCCGAAGGCCGGGACCGGCCATGGCTGATCCGGGCTTCATTCCCAGTTGCTTGGAGGCGGGCCATGGTTGACGTGACTCCGGGGACGGCCGCAGATCCGACGGCCCCAGCTCCTGGTCCGATCGGGCTCAAACGGGTTCTCAACACCCGTGACCTGATCGTCTACGGGATCATGATGATGTTCCCACTGGCGCCGGTGGCGGTCTATGGCGCCGTGCAACAGCAGACGGGCGGGCACTTGTTCCTTGCCTATCTGATCGCAATGGTCGCGATGCTGTTCACGGCGCTGAGCTACGGGGCGATGGCAGGCGCGTTCCCGAGGGCAGGCTCGACCTACACCTTCACCCGCAACGGTCTGAGCCCGCACTTGGGACTGCTGAGCGGCTGGGCGATCACGCTCGACTACGTGCTGTTCCCGACGCTCAACATGATCCTGCTCGGGCTTTTCGCGAGCGCCCAGTGGCCGTCGATCCACTACTGGTGGTGGGTTGTCGCAGCTGTGATCGTCGTCACCTTCTTCAACCTGCGTGAGGTGCGCTGGCTGGCCCGGATCTCAGCGGTGCTGCTGCTCGTCTCGCTGGTGGTGATCGCATGGTTCATCGGCGCTGCAGTGCACACCCTCAACGGCGGGACGGGGGCGGGCACCGTTTTCTCAATGAAGCCGATCTTCCACGCGGCCAGCTTCCGCTGGAGCCCGCTGTTCGCCGGCACGGCGGTCGCCTGCTTCTCCTTCCTCGGCTTCGACGCGATCAGCACGCTCGCCGAGGAGACCAAGCGACCGGCCCGCGCCGTCTCGCTTGCGACAGTCTCCTCGCTCCTCCTGATCACCGGCTTGTTCCTGGTTCAGGTGTACTTCTCGGCCCTGCTGATACCGAACGCGGACAAGCTGACAAACCCGAACACCGCCTTCTACCAGATCTTCGGCGTTGCCGGCGGATCGACCCTGTCGACCGTGCTCACCGTCGCGCTGATCGCCGCGTGCCTCGCCAACGCCATCGCATCCTTGGGCGGGGCGTCCCGGCTGCTCTACGGGATGGGGCGGGACGGGGTGATCCCGAAGAAGGTCTTCGGCTATCTCTGGCCGAAGTCACAGACACCGGTTCTCAACGTCATGCTGATCGCGGTCCTCACCCTGATCGGGGCCGGGCGGAACCTCAACCAGATCATCAACATGATCAACTTCGGGGCTCTTTTGGCCTTCTTCCTCGTCAACATTTCCATGGCCAACCATTTCTTCGTCCGCGAGCACCGGCGGACCGGGTTCCAGGCGGTCCGCTACCTGATCGCCCCCGTCCTCGGCGCCGGGGTGATCATCTGGCTGTGGTTCCACCTCTCGCACTCGGCATGGGAGGTCGGCGGCACGTGGCTCGGGCTCGGCATCATCTACATGCTGTTCAAGACCAACTTCTTCCGTAAGCCGCTGCCCGAGTTCACAGGGCAGGTGTGAGATGCCCGGCGACGGATCCCTTCCCGCTCGCAAGCCCGTTGCGCCGTACATGGCCGTGGGCCTGTCCACTTACGTCTACGGCATCGCCGAGCGCAAGCACATCGCGGTCAACCTCGACATCATCGAGGACAACCTGCACGCGGCGATGTCGATGGTCAACATCAACATGCCGGTGAAGCTGATCGCCCTTTCCGAAGGAGCGCTGACCGGCTTCACCGACGAGGCGTTCGACCTTCCGCACACGCTCGCTGCCCGGGACCTGTTCATCGAGATCCCGGGCCCGGAGTCCGAGCGCCTGGCCGGGTTGGCCCGGCTGTACGAGACCTACATCGTCGTGCAGTGCAAGGCTCGCTGGCCCGAGGTCATGGCCGACCGCTACTTCAACACCATGTTCGTCCTCTCTCCAACCGGTGAGATCGTGCACAAAGCGGCCAAGAACCACCTCTGGTGCCGGGAGCGTTCCTGCACGCCCCACGACGTCTATGATCGCTGGGTCGAGCTGTTCGGCGACGGCATCGACGCCTTCTACCCGGTGCTGCGCACTGACGACATCGGCGCCATCGGCACGATCTGCTGCAGCGACGGCGAGTACCCCGAGGTCGTGCGGGCCCTCGCGCTGAACGGCGCCGAAGTCGTCTACAGGCCGAGCGAGGCCATGCCGATGACCGGCAACTCGTATCCGGGCGGCGGCAGCTGGATGACCCAGAACCGGGGTCACGCGCAGTTCAACAGCGTCTACATGATCTGCCCCAACGTCGGGCCGGTGTACCTGCACCCGAAGATGCGGCACCCCGTCGACATCGCGGGTGGGAGCTCGCACATCGTCGACTACTACGGCAACGTCATGTCCTATTCGGCGTCGGGCGCGAACACGATGGTGGCCGCGATCATCGACGTCGAGGCCCTACGCAACTTCCGCGTCATGAACCTCAACTCGAACTGGACCAAGGACCTTCGCACCGAGATCTTCCGGCGCATGTACGACCAGCCAATCCACCCCAAGAACCTCTGGCTGGAGCAGGAGCCGTTGACCCACGAGCCGGTCGACGACATCTATCGCGCCAACATCGCGCGGCTGGTGGAACGGGGGACCTACACCGCACCGTCCATCGCGCACCCGGGAGCCCGCTACCAGGGTTCTCCGACGACCGCCGAGCAGTGGGAGGAGATCAGGCACTTCTGGGACGGCTGGGGCGAGGAATCCGGAAGCGGCCGAGCCGAGGGCGGCACGACCCGATGACAACGACGTTCACCCATCGGTTCATACCCAACTCGTCACCAGGGGTCCGCGAGGAGATGCTGGCGGAGATCGGGGTCAGCTCGGTCGAGGAGATCTACGAAGAGATCCCGGCCGAGCTCCGTTTCAAGGGCGAGCTCAACTTGCCGCGCGACCCGCTTTCGGAGGCCGACGTCGCCAGGGTCGTCAAGTCCATTTTGGAGAAGAACAGGACGACTGCTGACTACCTGTGCTTCGTGGGCGCCGGCTGCTACGACCACTACGCGCCGGCCTTGCTCGCAGAGGTCATGGGTCGCTCGGAATTCCTGACCGCTTACGCGGGGATCGAGGTCACCGACCACGGCCGTTTCATGGCCATGTTCGAGTACCAGTCGATGATGGGTGACCTGCTCGACATGGACGTGGTCGGATCGGCCGTGTACGACGGCGCGACCGCCAGCGGCGACGCGCTCCAGATGGCCTCGCGAGTCACAGGGCGACGAGAGCTCGTGTTGACGCAGAACATCGACCCGGACCGGCTGAAGGTGATGCTCAACTACATCGGCTCCTGGTTCGACGTCACTTACGTCCGCGACGACCCCGTCACCGGGACGGTGGACCTCGACGAGTTGCGCGAGAAGGTCTCCGAGAACACTGCGGCGGTGTACATCGAGAACCCGGGCTACCTCGGTGTCGTGCAGACCAGGCCAGAGGAGATCAGCCGCATTGCCCACGAGAACGGCGCGCTCCTGATCGTGAGCGTCAATCCGGCCTCTCTCGGCGTCCTGGCGCCCCCAGGTCAGTACGGCGCGGACATAGCCTGCGGCGACGGTCAACCGCTCGGGCTGCCGATGGCGTGCGGTGGAGCCCGCCTAGGCATCCTCGCTTGCAGGAACGAGCACAAGTTCGTGCACTCGCTGCCGATGCTGATGGTCGGCATCCTTCGCACGCAAGTGCCGGGAGAGCGCGCCTATACCTGGCACGCCCTTTTCGACAGGATCTTCTACGGGACCAGAGAGGAGGCACGGTCGATCAGCGGCACCTCGTCGTTCTTGATGGCACTAGGCGCGGGGGTCTACATGGCACTGCTCGGCCCGAAAGGCATGCGCGACTTGGGCGTCGCCAACATGGCGAAGGCGGCCTACGCGATGAGCCGTCTCGACTCGCTGGCGGGGGTCAAGGCCCCTGTGTTCAGCGGGCCGCACTTCAACGAGTTCCTGGTCGATTTCAGCGGCACCTCGAAGACGGTCGCCGAGATCAACCGAGCGCTCCTCGATCATGGCATCCTCGGGGGCAAGGACGTCTCGACCGAGCTGCCCCGTCTGGGCCAGGTGGCCCTCTACTGCGTGACCGAGAACCGGACGCAGTCGGAGATCGACCGGCTGGTCCGCAGCATTGACGAGGTGATCCGATGACGGACCTGACGGACTCAGCGGTCGAGGCCGATCGTTTCACGGCCTACCAGGAGATCGACACCGGGTACCGAGCCGTGCGATGGCACGAGAAGACGCTCTACGAGCAGTCGCGCCCGGGGACGGTGAACGAAATCCTGCCGGCTGTCGAGCCGGCTGTGGCCGCCGAGACGGCGGCCGTCGTGGAGGGCCTGCCCGTCGAGGCGCGGCGGGCCTTGCCACCGGCGCTGCCGGAGCTGACCGAGCCCGAGATCCTGCGGCACTACATCCGCTGCTCACAGATGACCTTCGGGTACGACTCGGGCAGCAACGTCGGGGTAGGCACCTGCACGATGAAGTACTCGCCACGGCTCGACGAGCAGCTGGCCAGCCTGCCCAAGGTCACCGATCTGCACCCGCTACAGCCGGAGGAGTCGCTCCAAGGCGTGCTCGAGATCATGTACTCCATGCGCAACTGGCTCTGCGAGCTGGGCGGCATGGACGAGGTCACCTTCCAGCCCCGCGGCGGGGGCCATGGCGCCTACACCAACGCCTGTGTGATGCGCGCGTATCACCACTCGCGCGGCGAGGACTTCCGTGACGAGATCATCACCTGTGCGGTCTCACACCCGTGCAACCCCGCGGCCGCAGCCGCAGCGGGGTACAAGGTGATCAGCCTCTACCCGGACCCGGTCACGGGCGAGATAGGGATCGACGCGCTCCAAGCGGCGATCTCTCCGCGAACGGCCGGGATCATGGTGACCGCCCCTTACGACACTGGAGTCTTCGATTCCAAGATCGCCGAGTACGCCCGGCTGGTGCACGAGGCCGGTGGCCTCGTCTCGCTCGACCAGGCCAACTTCAACGGGGTCATGACCCGCATGCGTGCCGGAGACCTGGGCGCCGACATGGTGCACTTCAACCTGCACAAGACGTTCTCGACACCCCACGGCTCATACGGCCCGGGTGCCGGCGCCGTGGCCGTGAAGAGGCAGTTCGTCGCCTTTCTGCCCGTCCCATTGGTTAGCTTCGACGGCTCGGGCTACCACCTCGACTACAGCCTGGCGCACAGCATCGGCAAGGTGGGCACGTTCTTCGGGATGGTGCCCAATGTCGTCAAGGCGTACGCGTACGTGCTCGCGATGGGCTCCGACGGATTGCGGGCAGCTTCGGAATGGGCGGTGATCAACAACAACTACCTGATCCGCAAGCTGCTCGAGGTCCGCGGACTGGACATCTCGTTCCCGAACCGGCGCAAGCTGCA
>PMVZ01000359.1 GCA_003166375.1 Acidimicrobiaceae bacterium
AGCGAACGCGTAAGAGCGGGAGTACAACCTAAAACACCTGTACACTGAAGGCCGTGCCGGACTACCGGAACCGTCTCATCGACCCCCTGCTGGGCGAGCTGCTGGCCGGCGTCCCGGCCGTCATGATCGTCGGGCCGCGCGCCGCCGGCAAGACCACCACAGCCGCCCGCCGTGCAGCCACCGTCGTCCGCCTCGACCGACCCGCCGAAGCGGGGGCTTTCCGAGCCGATCCTGACGCGGCGCTTCACAATCTCCCCGAACCCGTGCTCCTCGATGAGTGGCAGGAAGTGCCCGGAATCCTCGGAGCCGTCAAGCGGACGATAGACACCGACTCGCGACCGGGGCGATTCATCATCACTGGTTCGGTGCGTGGCGACATGGCGGGAGAGACCTGGCCCGGCACTGGCCGGCTTGTGAGGATCACGCTGCACGGAATGTCGATGCGCGAGCAGACAGGACGTACTGATGGTCCGGCGTTCTTGGATCGCATCGTGGAGGGTGAGAACGTTGGTGCACCACCCGCACTGCCTGACCTCCGCGGCTACGTCGAACTTGCGTTGCGCGGCGGCTTCCCGACGGCGATCTTCGGACCCGACCGCCTCCGCGAACGGTGGCTCGAAAGCTACGTCGACCAACTCATCACGAGAGACGCTGTCGAGGTCGGAGGTATCCGGGACCCTTCTCGGCTGCGGCGCTACATGCACGCCTACGCGCTCAACTCCGCAGGAACGGTTTCCGACACAACTCTCTTTGAAGCGGCGGGCCTCGACCGCAAGACGGCGCAGGGCTACGAGCGCCTGCTCTCCGACCTCTTCGTTGTCGAACCTGTACCTGCCTGGAGGACAAACAGGCTTCAGCGCCTCACCCACGGTCCAAAGCGTTATCTCGTGGATCCCTCGTTGATTGGCGCGATCCTCCGTGCCGATGTCGACACTGTTCTTCGTGACACGGATCTGATTGGCCGCTTGATCGACACGTTCGTTGTGTCCCAGCTTCGTGCAGAGCATGAGGTCACAAAGAGCCGCCCGCGCCTCTACCACCTTCGGGAGCAGCAAGGCCGCCGAGAGGTCGATGTCCTGTCGGAAATTCGCGGCGGACGTATCGTCGCGTGTGAGATCAAGGCTTCGGCGTCACCCGGTGTTTCCGATGCACGCCACCTCGCATGGCTGCGCGACCAGCTGGGCGACCGTTTTGTGGCTGGCATCGTGTTCCACACGGGACCAGCGACGTACACGCTTAGCGAGCGAATCACCGCGCTCCCAATCTGCAGGCTGTGGGGATAGGCCGCGATGCAGTTGAAAGGGTGCGTCGATGCATCTGACAGCTGGTAGCAGTCACGCCGCCCATTGCCGACGCTCAGTACGATCAAGCCACGCGGGATTCAGTCACTGAGAGATAGCAATGGAAGCAAACGTCTCAAACCCACGGGTCCTATTCGACGGGAACATCTGCTACGAGGTACCGCCCTTCCAGCGACCGTATGTCTGGACCGAGGAGGACCAGTGGCAGCCTCTCTGGGATGACATCGTGCGCGTCGTCGATGCCATTCTGGAGTTGCCGGACAGCGTTCAGTCTGGTGAGCCTCCCACACACTTTCTCGGGGCGGTCGTGCTCAAGTTCATCGAGACGTCCGCAGTCGAGGCAACGAAACATTCGATCATTGACGGACAGCAGCGGCTCATGACTCTGCAACTTCTCCTCGCCGCAGCTCAGCTCGTGCTGGAACAACACGGCGACGAGGCCGACGCTGAGAGCATTCAGGAGCTGGTTTCTAACGGCGCAAAACGTTTCCGCAACAAATCAAGCCGATTCAAGCTCTGGCCGTCACGTGTCGACCGGGGTTCGTTCGAAGTGGTCATGGACAAAGGGCTCGACGTCCCCGATGACTCGACCACCAGTCGCATCTGCCAGGCACACATGTTCTTTCGGGACGTGATCACGGAGTGGGCAGACGTAACGGGTGACCCTGACAAGGTCAAGGCGCGCCTCGCCACTCTGGCGCAGGTACTGCAGCAGCATTTACAGGTAGTTGCCATCAACTTGTCGAGCGGCGACGACGTTCAGTTGATATTCGAAACGCTCAACGATCGTGGAACACCGCTATTAGCCGCGGACCTCATCAAGAACTACGTTTTCCAGCAATGCGAGCTGATCGGTGCTGACGTCGACACATGGAGCGCAGCGTATTGGCAGGACTTCGATGAGGACTGGTGGCGCGACCAGGTCGCGCAAGGCCGCCTGTTTCGTTCTCGAATCGACCTGTTCCTGCAGTACTGGCTCACGATGCGTCTGCGCGACGAGATCCCAACCGAGGCTGTCTTTTCCCGATTCCGCACGCACGCCGAAGCCCACCTGCGTTCTGTTGTCGACGCCGAACCCTTCCTGAGAAGTCTCCGCCGTGACGCCGACAAGTACCGAGAATTGGTCACCCAAGGTGCTCATTGCGTCTGGACCGGCTTCTACGATCGAATCGTCGAAGCGCTTGAGCTTGGGACGTTCATCCCCTTGGTTCTCTGGCTCATCAGCGACAACCACGACGTACCGGAGGCGCAGGTTCACAAGGCGCTGTGCGCCTTGGAGAGTATGGCCATACGGCGCACTCTGCTCCGAATGACGATGAAGGACATCAACAAGCTCGTCGTCGCCATCCTCAGAGAACTGGATGGCAAGCCGATGGACGAGGTCGGCGACGTCGTCGAGCGCTACCTCGCTCAGCAGACCGCCGATTCGAGATCGTGGCCGTCCGATGGCGAACTTCGCGAGCTGCTTCCCTCGATCCGGTTGTACGGCAACATCAAGCAGAGCCGCTTGCGCGTCCTCCTTTCCGCTGTTGAGTTGGCTCAACGAACCCCGCTAACCGAGAACCTGGCGCTACCACAAAAGCTCGAGGTCGAGCATGTCATGCCGAGAGGCTGGCGCACCTATTGGGGAGAGGACCTCCGCGGTGACCATGAACTGGCGCCAAAGCGTGATGTCCTTGTGGACACTCTCGGAAACCTCACGTTGGTGACAAAGAAGCTCAACGGCACCCTTTCGAACCGTCCCTGGCGAGACGACGAGGTCGTCGCTGTGGCCGGTGCGCGGGAAGGCAAGCGAAAACTCCTCAGCCACTACAGCCTCCTCGTCCTCAACAAGAACATCGTCGACCAACATCCCGAAAGCTGGACCGAGCAGGATATTCGCGAGCGGGCCAAGCAACTCACCGAAGTGGTGATTTCGATTTGGCCAAGGTCGGGCTCCCCGTCCCGAGCCGAGGCAGTAAGGACTGAACTGGCGGCAACCAAGCAGGAGATTGAGCGGCTGGACGCACAGCCGGGGGCCGAGACCTCACGAGACCCATCGCGGAGGAGCCGGCTCTCACTGACCTCAGCCCGGGAGAGGTCCTCTCAGCTAACGGCCCTACGAATGGGACCGCGGCAACCTCAGCCGTCGCATCGCTTCGGTTGCATGGCTCCGCAGTGAAACAGCCGAGATAGCCTCATACCGGGCCGGATCAGGGAGGAACGGCGTGCCTGACATCGATAGGCGCCGAATCGGACTCGTCGGCTGCGTCAAGGAGAAGACGAATACCCCACAGCCCGCGGCCAAGCTCTACACGTCACCGCTCTTCCGAGGACGAGTCCGGTACGTAGAACGCTCGTGTGATAGCTGGTCCGTCCTGTCCGCGCTGCATGGCCTTGTCGAGCCAGCGACCGTGTTAGACCCTGCGACGACTCGCTCGAACGCCGGGTTTGCCTCAGC
>PMVZ01000130.1 GCA_003166375.1 Acidimicrobiaceae bacterium
GCGAGGAGGGCGAGAGCGTCTTGTTGTTGCTCGTCGAGCACCAAGGCGAGGTCCTCGGCCGCGAAGACGAGCTCGTAGGCGTCGTCCACGAGCTCTGAGATGAGCCGGTCGATGTCGTCTCGGTCCTCGAAGTCGCAGGGCGGGCGCCCGGGCCCGAGGTTGTGCTCGCGGACGTAGACCNNGATCACGCCCGAGGTGCTGATCACCTCCCGCACCGCCTCGAAGATGCGCTGCGGGCGCTTTGATGCCCGCAGCTTGTTGCGCCATAACACGAGCACCGTCGGGTGGAAGGCCTCGTCCCCGATACCCAGGCCGCAGGCGACTTTCCAGGAGATGTTGGTCTCGAGCTGGCGGCAGGCCTCCCTGTCGGACAGCCCTTCCAGAGCCTGCAGCACCATGACCGTGGCGATCACGTCGGCCGGCACCGAGGGCCTGCCCCGATCGGATGGGAACAGATCGGCGAACATGTCATCNNGCATCCCGGAATTCTTCTAGACCCGGGCCGAAATCGCGAATCCTGAGGTAGACGGCTTAAATCAGCAGTCTCCTATGGCGCCGACGGCGCTTGCCCGCAAGGCTTGCCCAGCTTGCACGGCCGTAGAAGCCCTATCTCGTTCGCCCAGTCCTCCAGTTCCCGCTTCGCGTTGGCGCAGACCTTCTGATAAATCGCAGTCCAGCTCCGACCACGCGCCGGTGTGCCGTTGATAGTCCCGCACGTTGCCCGGTGCAACATGAGGTAGGAGGGCGTCGGGGGCTTGCCGCAGTTCAAGACGTACCCGTCTCGATGCTCCAATCGACACGCTCCCACTAGTTCTTCTTCGCCAAGNNCGACGCGGCTTGATTCTTGAACGTATGAAGCGAACGATGGAACGCCCACCAAGCACGTCCCTCTGAACTGATCTCCTAGCTACCCTCCAGGATCCTCTCGGAGATGAAAGTAATGCAACTCCGAAAGCGAGCGCTGCACCTATATAGTCATGCCGCAACTGTGCTTCGCGCGCACGGTATATCGAAAATACGGCACGACCCGACAGCAGATTGGCCATACCCGCACGGGCCGCTCTCAGGTCCTCGGCGTCCCCGCGAGCCTCAGCCGCGACAACGTGCTGCGTCAGGAGCAGCTTCATTTCTCTAGTTGTTGTCGCCTCCGACCATCTATTGTTCGGATGTCTGCGGTACTCGGCCAAGACGTCGGGCAGGAAGCAGATGTTGCTCTCTCGCGCGATCTTATAGACGAGATCAACATCCTGGCCCAGAGCAAGGAGTGGGTTGAATCCACCCAATTCCTGTATGAGCGACTTTCTCACCATCACAGAAGAGAGCAGGATGTTCTCGTCACCTCGGAGGAAGGCGCGATACTGTGCTCCTTTTGCGTCGACGGGGCGTCTGGTTTCTCCGGTCTCGTCTATTGCACGGTACCGTGAGCTCAGTGCTACACCAACATATACGGGTCGGCCATTTTCGTCTACTGCACGCCAATCTGTGTGGCATAAGCCGACGTTGTTGTCTTTCATTACCTCTAACTGTGCCGTGAGCCTATCGGGTAACATACGATCATCGTCGTCAAGAAAGGCGATCAGCTCGGATCTCGCTCGTGTGATCCCCACGTTCCGAGCGATAGAAGCACCGCGTCGGCACTGTCGGACTATTCCGACCCGCTGATCATTCTGCTCGATGTCAGAAAGGTCATCCTCGCATCCGTCCATGACTATGATGATTTCCCAGTCCTCTAGTGTTTGTGACTGGACGGAGGCAACGGCCTCGCGAAGGAACCCACCACCACGGTAACTAGGGATTACCACGCTCACGGACGGAGCATTCCCCAATTGCCCGACACGTTCCGCCATCTCGTCGCTGATCTGTAGAGCCAATGCCTGCGTTCTCTCTTGTCTCGCGAACTCGGTATTGTTCAGGATACCGCCGCGACATCGATGACTGCACCAACCTCCGCTTTGCAGCGTACCCAAGCCTTGGCTGATTGCGGGTCATCAGAGAGGAACTTGACGACACCTGCCAGGCGTCCGAACTTCGCGTCGATGCGTTCCTCACGCTTGTGGCGGCGGCGGTGGTACTCGGCTTGCGCCGATCTTCCCGCCGAGCCGCGATCCAGTTCAGTCGCGCGGACGGGGTTCGCCGGCCTTGACAGTTCTTGGGACGGTCTCGCGAGGCGCGCAACGCAGATGACTGTGTGAGCGTCTCTGTGCCTATCGCCAGCCCGTTGCAGCATTCGGTACGCTCCGACCTGGTGAGCTGTTGGGCTAGCAGTGTGGCCACATCGACTTGTTGCATAGAACCGTGCATGTCCAACGTGAGGCACACGAGATCACTGGACAGGTGCGCATTTTGACGCCGCCGAAATCCGAGGCAGGAGGTCGCGCCCCGAAACTGCCTGTCGAAATCCGAGACGAACTCAGCGACCACTTGGACGCCTACGTCGCCCCCGAACCTGACGCGTACGTGTAGGACCGAGCGGGACCGCGCCAACGCCGGAATCGTCATGGGCGTCTTCTCGACGCTGACGACAGACAGCGGGGGCGATCCACGATCGGTCTATCTGTGCGCCCGGAGGGCGGCGCGGCCATGCTTGTGATCCATGGGTTCCTTCGGAGGCGAGACGGCTGAGAACTACGCGAGGTATCGACGGCGCTACCCCGACGCCATCGTCGACGCCATCGCCGATCTTCTCCGCCTCGACTCGGACGATGTGCGATCCGCTGCGGCCGTCACGACTTTGACCTCGCCACTGGCCCACGTAGCCACGTACGGGAAGCTGTAGGCATCGGTCTCAAGGCCAAGCTCTCGGCACACCAGGTAGGCGACGCTCTCGGCTTCGACCTCGCACCGTCCGCGATTGCCGTGGTAATCACAGTTCGGGTCGGAATGCAGGACTACGTGTGCTAGTTCATGAGCGAGAGTCTTGACTGCGGCCGCATCGTCCAGCCTGTCAACAACGGTGACTTGGTGCGTAGTCATCGAGGTCGTGCCATTCGCGTGGAATAGCGGAGCGCGCTCGATTGTGAAACCGCGGGCCTCGACTAGTTGAGCGAGGACGTCCCACGCACCGCGCGGACCCTCGCCAGTGAGCAGTGTCGGCCGGATCGGCTCGGGAATGTCTCCGTCCCCATCGGTCTGGCAGGCGGCGAAAACGTGCTCGATCTTGAAACCGCGAACAGCCCAGCTCTCAGAACCGTCCTCGGCCGAGACCTTCACCCGTACAGGTGCCAGGACCGCTAGTCCCGTCTCGCCTTTGCGTAGGTGGCGCCCTAACGAGAGCCAGGTGCGGAACCCGGCAACGTGGCCCAGGTCGTCCCAGCCGCGCATCATGGCCTGCTGAAACAGCCACATGCGGTTCTGCGCGCTGTAGGTGTGCAGCTTGGCTGCGAAGTCGAGAAACGCTCGCCAGTCATCCGAACTGGAAATCGCCTCGACCGCTGCGACCATCTGAGCGTGTGCCACGTCCATCCGGGCCTTGCGTTCGTCGGGTGAGTAGGTAATCCTGGGCACTGTCAGTCCTAGTTAGGTACTGGCCNNTGTGGACTGCGCCGTAGCTGGCCCGACTCCTAGGGTCGCTATAGGCCTCGGGAAAAGGGTGCCGGGGGGGGTTACAGAGCCCAGCGCCTACGGAAATTCTGTAGGCAATTTCATGGCGAAAATGGAATTGTTTCCATGGGTCAGTGGTTCGAGTCCCTTAGCGCCCATAGCCACGACCGGGGAGAGAGGGGACAAGGAGACGAAGGGGACCCAAAGACGGGGGACAGCCGGCGGGCGGCGGGCCGGCGCACCAAGCGCCCGGCCCAGCCAGCCCAGCCGGCCGGAGCGCAGGGCCGGAGCGCGACCGCGGCCGAGCGCTTGGTTATGCCCAGGGAGCCGAACCGCACACCACCCGGAGCGGAGCATCAGGCGCCCACGACTCGGTACACGGGCGCCCACGTTCGCGACCAAGAACCGGCGCCGGATCCCGCCTCGCTGGTCACGCTACGAAGGTCGCCGCTCGGTGCTCGCGTCGGCTGCCTCGAACCGCAAGGCCGAACGACCGGTGAACGCCATGCTGAAGCTACCTCTACGCGCTGGTCGAAGCGGAAGCGATCCTCGCCTGCCAGGCCGTCGGATTGGACCCCAGACTCGGGATCGTCCACGCGGACGCGAAGGGTCGCCAGTCGCTCGCCCTCGACCTCATGGAACCGGTACGGCCCGAGGTCGATGCCTTCGTGCTCGACATGATCGAGCGCCGGACGTGAGGAATGGCCTCAATAAGCGCCATCGGCGTGGCCGCAAACCTCGACGACCTCACCGCCGCTGAGGCCATCGAGATCGCAGACGCCCTGTGTACCATTGTCGCCGCCCTGCCCGCGCCCATGACCCACGATAAGGGCCTAGCAACCGACATCGACGCCGCCGCTGGGATCGTCGAGCGATGCGCCGGCACTGGCTGACCCGCCCGGCGGGCACTCGGCGCTGTTAGTGCGTAGCGTTACCAAGGCGAAGGGGGTCGACAATGAGCGACACGCAACAGGTCCATCGACGCCGCGCTTCGCCCGTTCATCGACGCCGCGCTTCGCCCGTTCATCGACGCCGCGCTTTCGCGGGTGGGATTGTCGTGGCTGTCGCGCTGGCTGCGCTGGTCAACTCCTTGGTGGTTACCGGCTCCTCTGGGGCGATGCGCCCCAACCACCAGTTCCGGCACC
>PMVZ01000332.1:0-3760 GCA_003166375.1 Acidimicrobiaceae bacterium
CCACAGGTTCACCTGGTGCGTCCGGCCGATGTGCCGGCTGCCGCCGCGTCGCTCGTGCGGGCCTTTCACGACGATCCGATGCTGACGTACATGTTCCCTGACCCGCGGACTCGGCAACGAGCCCTGCTCCGCTTCTTCAAGCTCCAACTCCGCCAGACGTACATGAAGACAGGACTCGCCTACACGACCGAGGAGTGTCGGTCGACGGCGCTGTGGATTCCCCCTCGAGCCGGTCCGCCCGCGATGCGCGACGCGATTGCACAGCTTCCGATGCTATTGATCTTGGGGCGGCGGGCGGGAGCGGCACTCCGGCTGGTCCAACTCGTCGAGTCCCGTCATCCGAAGACGCCCCACTACTACCTGGGCGGGCTTGGCACCGACCCGCAGTGGCAGGGAAGAGGCCTCGGCTCTGCTGTGATGGCTCCCGTGCTTGACATCTGCGACCGTGAAGGTCTTGCTGCCTATCTCGAGTCCTCGAAGGAGAGCAACGTCGCCTTCTACCGACACCGCGGGTTCGAGGTCACCGGCGAGGTGAGCGTGCCGGACAGCTCCGTCCGGTTGTGGCTCATGTGGCGAGAGCCTCTCAGGCCGCCGCTATAGCAGGACGACGCCTGATCGCCCGGTCTCCGCGCCGCGAGGGCGCGGAGAATCAGGAGCCACCGGGGTCAGCCCCGCGGGAATCCTGGAGGAGTCGAAGACGATCTCGGTCAGCATATCGAGCACGGCTCGCGCCGGTGCCGAGGGCAGGCCCGCCGCGCGCTGGACGACCCCGATGAGCCTCCGGGGGATCTCGGTGATCCTCACGAGCGCAAAGTTGTCACGCAGGTAGCTGGGCACAGCGGTAGCCGGCAGGATGGACGGCCCCCAGCCCTCGAAGGTGAGAGACGCGATGAGGCGAGTCCCGTCGATCTCGGCGCGCGCCAGGAGCGTGGTGCCGGTCGCGTTGATAGCGGCGTCGAGGTCGGCCCGAAACGCCGTTCCGGCGACGGGCAGCAACAGGGGTATCCCCTTGAGCGCGCGGAGGCTGATCTCGTGCGAGCTCGCGAGCGGGTGGTCGACTGGTACGACCAGGACGAGATCCTCCTCGAAAAGTGGGGTGAGAGCGAGATCGGTCCCTCTTGCCGGAAGGTTGAGCACGGCGAGGTCGACCTCTCCGGTAGCGAGCTGGGCATCAAGCCTGGTTGACGTCAATTCGACGAAGACCAGGTGCAGGTGGGGGTATCGCTGGGGAACGGTGCGTAGCAGCTGAGGCACGAGCCACCGGGCGGTCGTGCCGATGATCCCGATCCGAACGGTTCCAGCGACTTCGCGTGTAAGAGCGAGCACGTCCGACAGCAACGCGTCGAGCTCCACCTGCACTCGCCGCGAGCGGGCAACGACGAGCGCGCCCGCCTCGGTCAACTGGCCGGTGGAACGATCGACCAGCTCGCAGCCGAGCTCGCGCTCGAGCTTTTTCACGTGCGCAGAGATGTTCGACTGCACGGTCTGGAGCGCGTCGGCGGCCGCCGAGAACGAGCCATGATCAGCTATCCCGACTATCGCACTCAGCTGGCGCAACTCCATCGCAATCAACGATATCAGCTATCGGTAACAACTGTTTGACTGATGCTGTGAAATCGTGCACTATGTACTCAGACCTCAGTAGCGGAATCCCCCCTCCAGCGACTGAAGAGTCTTGAGAAGGGGCCGGTATTCCCCCCCACCGGCCCTTTCTCCGCGTCTGGGGCAAGTTTGCCCGACGCAGACCAGGGACTCCGGCCGACCAGGCCCGCGCGCACACCAAGATCCGGACCGTCCCATCGGCGCGAGGCCGCCGTGCACCTAGCGCGCACGTTGAGCGGACTTTGCTTGGGAGAGCGCAGGGGGACTCCGCGTGGATCCGTAGTTGTCCGATTGTACGAACAAATATAGTATCTCCTTCGTGACTGTCGTCGAGCTGTCCCTCGTGCTGCTCGGGGTGTCGATCTTGGCAGGCGCGCTCGGTTCGCTGCTCGGCCTGGGCGGTGGCTTCGTGATCGTGCCGGTTCTCACTCTGGTCTTTCACCTCGACATCCGCCTTGCGATCGGCACTTCGATCGTGGCGGTGGCGGCCACGTCCTCGGCCGGGGCCGCGAGGAACGTGACCGAGAGCATCACCAATCTGCGCGTCGCCACGTTCCTGGCGCTGGCGACGACACTCGGGGCGGTGACGGGCGCACTGCTGGCCGGTGTGTTCGATGCCCGTTTCCTGTTCGCTCTGTTCGGGATCGTGCTCGCAGTCTCCGGAGCTCAGATGATCCACAAGCGTCGGGTTCCGGAGGTGAAAGAACCGATCCCTGGGCTGGAGACGGTGGGCATGCATGTCGGCGCTGCGGGGGGAGCTGCGAGCGGTGGTCGGATGGCCGACCGACTGGCGCTTCATTCGGCCTACTACGACGAGGCGGAAGGCTTGGATGTGCCTTACCTCGTGGCCAACACCGGCCTCGGTCTCGCTCTCATGTATCTCGCCGGGACGCTGAGCGGCTTGCTCGGGATCGGTTCGGGCGTGCTGAAAGTGCCGGCGATGGACCTGGCGATGCATATCCCCATGAAAGTCTCGACCGCGACCAGCAACCTGTTGATCGGGCTGACTGCGGCGGCGAGCGCTGTGGTCTATTTCGCCCGGGGTGACATCGACCCGATCATTGCGGGCCCGGTCGCGATCGGCGTCCTCCTGGGGGCGACGCAGGGGTCCAAGTGGCTCGTCGGCATACGTTCCGATCGCCTGCGGGTGCTGTTTGTGGGCGTGCTCGGCGTCGTCGCCGTCCAGATGATCTGGAAGGGCATCGGCTGATGCCCCCACCGGCTCGTGGGCATGGTGCCCTCACGCCGCCTTCACCGCGTGGCGTGCGTGCCGCCGTCGGGCGGGTGTTGCATGCAGGCGTGCTCATGAGCGCGGCGATCCTGGTGACGGGCTACCTCGTGGGCCTCGTCGGTCAGCCGGCAGCGTTCGGCTCGCATGCTGTGGAAAAGGCCCACCTCGCAGGGAGGGCGAGCTTTCCGCATTCGTTCGGCGCGGTGTGGGACGGGATCGGGCGCGGCAGCGGTGAGGCGATAATCGTCGCCGGGGTTCTGNNATCTTGGGGTCGTTCCTGCTCGGCTGGCTGTCAGCGTGACGACAGCCCGGCAGCCAGGTCCGTACCGGTGCGAGGGCCAGGCTCTGTGACGTCACTCGACACGAGTGACCCGATGCCGCTTTGGGCACAGCTTGCCGCCGAGCTCAGGCGGCGTCTGGGCCTGGGCGACTTCGACGAGCGGTTCCCGACAGAGGCGGAGCTCGTCGTGGCCTTCGGCGTGAGCCGGGCGACGGTCCGAGAGGCCATTCGCCGTCTCCGTGGCGAAGGGCTGCTCGACGCCCGCCGCGGCAGCGGGACCTTCGTCGTGCGCCGCCAGCTCGACGCCCCGATCCTTGGGACCTCAGGGCTGGCGCAGGCGATCACGGCCGCGGGGCTCGTCGAGACGAGCAGGGTGCTCCGCATCGAGGAAGGCCCGGCGGGCGAGACGGCGGCTCGGGCACTCGGGACCGATAGTCACGAGATGGTGCAATGGGTCGAGCGCCTCCGCTTCGCCGACGGTGAGCCCCTCGCGCTGGACCGGTCCGCGCTGGCGATCGATGCCGCGCAACGGCGGGCGTTCGTGGGTGGCGACCTCACGCAAGGGTCGCTCTATGGCCTGCTGGAGACGCTCTGCGCGGTGCGGATCACCGGAGGGAGCGAGAAGCTTCGAGCCGTCACCTGCGACC
>PMVZ01000332.1:3862-5125 GCA_003166375.1 Acidimicrobiaceae bacterium
GGCCCGAACCAGAAGTCATAGGTGCCGGGCGTGGTCTCTCCGAGAACGGCGAACGCGGCGCCTGGCGCGAGGACGAAGGTCCCGAGGCAGTGCCGGTCGGCGGGGTTGAAGGCGGTGTAGACAGAAACGCCGGTAGCGCTCGCGACGCTGACCACCCCTGGTGAGGTCGGCGCTCCGGTCGTCGTCAAGCCGCCGCTGGAGCCGGAAAGCCCGGTCTGGACAAGACCACCTTCCACGGCGGACTGGAGGTTCGTCTCCAGGACGACGTCGGTGTCGGGCAGCACCGAGAGGGGAGCGAGGACCGCGTTGCCNNCACCTGGCGCAGCCCGCGCGGGGGAGATAGCGGCGGAGGATCAGTCATCGCGGCTCCATGGTTGGCGCTTGCGGTGCTTGTGGGCCGCGCGCTGGTCCTTGCGCGCCGAGTCCGGCAACGCCCATTCGCGGCGCCAGCCAGAGGCCTGCGGACCTCGAAACGGCGGAGTCGTCCCGCTCGCGGCGCGGCGGCGGGCGGACCACCAGTCCGACTCGGCCTCGTCGGCGAGGGCCGCAACGGCCTGCTCGATGCGCACTGCGAACTTGCGCGCGTCCTCATGCTCGCGTGCGGCGAGCGCATCGCCGAGGCGGATCTCGGTGGACCCGGGCCGAAAGCGCGAACTGCTCTTTGCGAGCACAGCCCGAGTGCCCCTTATGTGCACCGGTATCACCGGGACGCCGCACCGCTTGGCGAGGTACGAAGCACCCCCCTTGAACTCCCGGCCCCAGCCGTCGGCGCTACGGCCTCCCTCGGGAAAGATGATGAGGCTCCAGCCGTCACCGATGAGGCTCGCGGCGAGATCGGCGGAACGGCGGTTGACCTTCGAGCGCTCCATCGGGATCGCCCCGAGGCCGAAGGACCAGAAAGCCGCCTTCCAATGGCGGTCGAAGAAATAGTCGGCCGCCGCCGCGACGATCGTGTGGTGGCGCAGCCCTACCGGCAGGCTCGAGAGCAGAAGGCCGGTGTCGAGGTGGCTCGCGTGGTTCGCCGCGAGGATCATCGGGCCCTGAACCGGATCGAGATGCTCGAGGCCGATCACGCGAGGTGAGAGCACAACGCGGGCGATCGGCCGGGTGATGTCGTCCAGGACGATCGCGCGCGCGAGGCGGACAGGGTAGCGGCGGGCCCAAGCGGTGTCGTAGTCGACTCCGAGCTTGCGCGTTGGCAAAGGTGCGAGGAGGCCGCCGGGCCTCGTCGGCTTCTCGGCCACGAAACGTAATCCGTTCCGC
>PMVZ01000332.1:5154-10958 GCA_003166375.1 Acidimicrobiaceae bacterium
TACCACATGTAGAGGGGGTGGACACCGTGGTAGGCGTAGCTCGTCCGGTAGAGGTGCACGTACCAGGGATCGGTGGCAAAGGACTCCTCGTACTTGGACTCGATCTCGAACATGTCGGTGGTCTCGGCCAGCACCTGCTCGAAGAAGTCGATGTAGCTCGGGTGGTGAACGGGATTGAACTCCCACGGCGTCGGGTGCGAGATGATGACCACGCCTCCCTCGCGCACGAGGGGCTTGCCGAGGTAGAGGTTGAAGAAGTAGCCGAGGCCCAAGCAGGCGACGAGGATCGGGTTCATCGTCGAGTTGACGTTGTAGGGGCCGATGTACGGCAGCCCCATCGTGAGCACGTCGGCCTGTCCAGAGACCTCGACCAGCTGCTGGCGGAAGACGCTGGCGAGCGTGGCCTCGTGCACNNGACCACTCCCATTCGCGCTTTTGCAAGAAACCGAGCTCTTTGGGGAACGTGTCTGTGTTGAGCGTCGTCTCGATCTGGAACAGTTTCACGCCCGATTCGGCGATGAACCTCCCCATGCGCCAGTTCGAGCTGTGCAGCTCGGAATGGTGCATGTCCATGAACGACCGGCTGTGCAGCATCGTGCGCACGTTGTGGTGGTGCTTGATGCTCCGGTAGGAGGCCAGGCCGGTTGCGACCGACTTGTGCCCGCCGTCCATGGCCGAGAGGTTGATGTTCACGTAGATCAAGAGGTCGCTCTCGGCCGCCCGGCGGTTGATCTCGACGTCCTCACCGTGGTCGGTGACCCCGAGGTCGACGAGGTTCGAGGGATCCTCGGCATCGTGCTGCATCAGCAGGCCGTGGGGCGCGAAGGCCTCGAAGACACGGTCGCCAAGGGCATGGCGGAGCTCCGGATCGGTCATCCGGCGGTGAAGAGCGAGCGCGGCGATCAGCACGACATCGTCGACGCCGGCGTCCGCCGCGAGATCGAGGACCGCTTCGATCACGCGCTGGCGCACGTCGGGGGTGCGCATGGGCGGCAGGGGGAGCGAGATGTCGTCGAACGCGACGGTCAGCCGCATACCCGCGAAAAGCAGCGTGCGCAAAGGCTGGGAGTCACCGAGGGGGTTGTCGAGGGCATGTCGGATGGCCTGGTCGGGATCAGCGAGCGGAGCAAGGGCCTCGGGCCCGTAGACGATTCGCGTCCCCACGGGAAGCCGTTCGAGCCGGAAGCCCTCGCCGTGCCAAATCAAGGTCGCCGGAGTCGATCGGTCGACTTCGAGGACGAAGCCGGGCCTAGGGCTCACATTGCCTCCTTGGTTGTGTCGGCCGCATTCGGCCTTCCGGCGCTTGTGCTGGGCGCGTCCGGGCCGGATCCCCCTTTGCGCATGTCGAACACGATCTTCACTGCGCCGCGACGCCCAGCCGCGGCGGCATGCGTGACGGCGTCCTCGTAGCGCTCGAGCGGGTAGCGCGCCGAGACGAGGCGCTCGAGGCGCGCCTCTCGGACGAGCTCAAAGGCGAGCTGGAAGGTCGACCGTGGCCCTTCGGGTCGGTCCTCACTCCCATAAGCGTAGGCGCCGCGCAGCTCGATCTCGCGCTGCCAAAGGGGAGCAAGGTCCACTCTCACGACGCCCGGCATTCCGACGAGGACGATCCGGCCACCAGGGCGCACGACCTCGAGGCACTGCGCCAGGGAGTCGGCGCTTCCCACGCAGTCAACGACGAGGTCGACCCCGCCGGTGAGGCGCTCGATGTCCCCGTTGTCCGATTCGAGAGCGAGCGAGCCCGACAGTCGTCGGGCGGCTCGCTTGTGCTCGCCTGGCTTGACGACTTGGTCCGCCCCGAGGTCGCGCGCGAGCTTTCGCTGATTGGAGTGCCTTGCCACCGCGACGAGGGCACCAGGGAGGCAAAGCGCTCTCAAGGCCGCGATCACGCAGAGCCCGAGGGTTCCGGCGCCCAGCACGATGACCCGCTCTCCACCGGTGATGTCCGAGGCGCAGGCCGCGTGAACCGCGCAAGCGGCAGGTTCGACCATGACGGCTGCTTCGTCGGAGAAGTCGTCGGGGACCGCGTGGAGCTGGCTCTCGTGCGCGACCAGCCCTGTCGACCAGCCACCGCCAGTGTCACGGCAGTAGCCGGTCTGTAGCCCGGGACGCAGGTGACCAAAGGCGATGCGCTCACACGAGCCCTTCCGGCCGGCAGCGCAGGCAGGACACGGTGGGTCGATCCCGCGAGCCTCACAGCCGAGCACCGGCTCGATCACCGCCCTGCGCCCGTCGAGCACCCCACCTTCGACGTCGCCTACGACTTCGTGGCCGGGAATGAAGGGAAAGCTGACGATGTGCTCGAAATAGCGAGAGCTGCGACCGTCCAAGGTCGCGAGGTCGGAACCGCAGATGCCGGCCAGGCGCGGTCGCAGCCGCACCCATCCGGGACCGGGAATCTCGACGAGGTCGAGCTCGACAAGCTCGAGAGGGCCGACGCGCACTCCCTTGCCGGATCCGACAAGCGCCGACGCGACGCGCGCCGCTGCGAAGCGTGGGACGTTCCTTTCGAACCTCAAGGCCTTCATCGGGGCTCTCCGGCCGGAAAAGTCGTGAGCCAGCTCGCCGGTTTCGTTTGCAGGCCCGGGTGGCGGGTGGCGATCGCCAGTGTCCGCCTCGGACCTCCAGCGGCTCGTTCCCAGTGCTCGATGAACCAGCCCCGCCGACGTGCGATGGCCGCGAGCTTGGCTTCGGGGTTGATCACCACCGGGAAGCCGGCAGCCTCCAGCATCGGGAGGTCGCTCGTCGAGTCCGCGTACGCCACGGTGTCGGCCAAGCTGAGGCCTTGGGCGCGCGCGAACTCGTCGAGCAAGATGGCTCGGGCCTCACCGGTCGGAGGTGCCTGGGTGAGCTCGCCGGTGAATTTGCCGTCGCGCTCGGCCATGCCCGCACAGACGATCTCGTCGAAGAGGGGTCGGAGAGGCTCGACGACGAAGTCCAGAGCCCCTGTGATAAGAAGAGTCCGGTGGCCGAGGGCGCGGTGGCGGCGTACCCGGGCGATCGCCTCGGGGAAGGCCCGGAGCCCCAGCAGATCGCTGAACAGCTCGTAGCTGTCGAGACGGAGCTGTTCGACGGGGGCGTCCTCGTAGCGGCGGTAGAAGGCTCTCAGGAAGTCGCTCCGGTCGCGGCGGTCGAGCCTGAGCAGCTTTGGTCCCTCTGCCAAGAGGCCCACGACGAGACGGACGCGCTCTGCTCGCTCGAGGTGTCGGGTCGCGAGCCACGCATAGCTCTCGACGACATTGGAGGCGATGAGCGTGTTCTCGAGGTCGAACGCGGCGCAGCGGGGCTGGTCGGACAAGATCGCCTTCAAGGAGCGCTCTTCGCGGCTTGCCATCATCCGCTTGCCGGCCGCGGTAGTGCGGACCCTGGCGTGCTCGACTATCGAGGGCAGGTGGACGTCCTCGATGTAGCCCGGCCAGTCGATCACTGCCGGGTCGAAGCAGAAGGCGGCCTGGTCGGCAGGATCGAGACTCTCGAACAACTGCACGGTCCTGTCCATGCGAAACCGTGCCTCGGTCTCGCTGTAGGACCCGTACAGCTCCACGTAGCCGAGGGCCCTCTCCGCTTCGGACCGCCTCTCCTCGAGTCGCGCGGCCCCCTCTGCTCGCTCGCCGCGCAGCGGAAGCGCGTTGACCAGGCGCTCGGCGGCGCCGAGGACTTGGGTCGCCCGGCGAAGCTGGCCCTGGACACGACCGCGGCCGGGGAAGGACCACTTCGGAACGACGATGGGCTGGCCCCGGTTGTCATAGAGGGGTCGTTCCGTGAACCAGCGCTCGACGAGGTCCACCAACTGGCCGTAGAGCAACGGGTTCCGTGCGCCGGAGGCGACCTGGTAGACGGTCGGCCCGGACGGGTCCGGGCCCTTGGCCGCCACCGCGATCAAAGCCGCGACGACAAGATCGACCGGGATGACGTCCACGATGCCTTCGGGGACCCCTGGGAACTGTTTGAGCAGGCCCTTTGCGTAGGAGATGATGACCGGCTCCGCCATCCGGAAGCCCCGGATCCACCCGGGACGCGGTTGTGAGAGAGCGGACTCGACGATAGAGGGCCGGACGAGGGTCACCGGCAGGTCGCCCCGGCTGTCGAGCAGTGCGTTCTCGCCGAGAGACTTCGTGAAGGCATAGGCATCGGGCCAGCCGAGAGCTCTGGAACGGCCGCGGCCGAGTGCGACCATCCGGTCACGGACCCAGTCGACCCGCAGCTGCTCGGTCTTCTCGGCCAGCAACGCGGTGCCGGCCGCCCCGAGCTCGGACCGCGCAGCGCGGTGGAATGCGGCCAGGCGCTCCGGGCTCCGGCTGGCCGCATCTTCGTCGGCACGAGCCCTCCGGGCAGCCCGGACCTCGGCGCGCCAGTCGATCTTGGAGACGAACTTCGAGGAGGTGATGAGCTCCTCGGCGGCGTCACCTTTGTGGCCGCTGTTCACGTATGCCGTGGAGACCGCTATGAGATGGGGGAGGATCTTCGCGACGCCCGCGCGTGCGGCCCGTTCAGTGGCGAGTTCGTTCAGGATCTCGGCGACGCGCGTGGGGCCGAGCAGGTTCACCTCGACGGCGCCGTCCAGGGGCGCGTCGAAGGTCACAGAGGCCGCGGCGTGGATGACGATGTCACAAGACCCGAGCAAGGTTCGCCCGGCCTCGTCGAGCGCCAGCCCGTCTCTTCCGACGTCGCCGGCGATCGTGTGGAGACGGCTGGCGATCACATCGTCAAAACGCTCGCCAAGCTCATCGCGTAGTCGGTCGAAGCAGTCGTTGCGCAGGATCTCGCGCCGAGTGCGCTCGGCGGGCCCTTGGTGTTGGCCGGGCCGGACGACCACGACCACCTCGCATTCGGGCACGCTGCGGAGCAACCGCTCGACGAGCGCTGTTCCGAGGAAGCCCGTGGCCCCGGTCACGGCGATTCGCCGGCCGGCGAGCTCGTCGGGGATCACAGGTGTGTTTCTAGCACCCGGCTGCCGAAGAGCGGTCACTTCAGCTGCGGAAACGGGTTGGTGAGCTGGGTGAGGCAGGCTGGCCGGCGGTTGCAGGGATGGTCGCAGCCTTGGCAGCGATCAGTGCTTCGGGGTCTCGGAGCGAACGGGCGCAGGCTTCTTCGGCGGAGGTCGGCGGGGCGCCTTTGGTGGCGTGTAGCGCTTGTTGGGCTTTGGCGCGGCGCGGCTCGCGGCCAGCTTCTCACTCTTGCGGGACTTCCTTGGCCTGGGTTGCGCGGCAGGCTTGCGTGCGGTGCCTTGACCTTGGCCCCTGGTGGACTTGAGCCCTTTCATGATTAGCCACATCCCGAGGCCCACGTACGCGATGCCGAGTACGGAGAGGGCCTTGATCTGCAGCAGCCAGAAGCCGACGAGCAGCGAGGCGAAGCCGAAGAGGGCTCTGCGCCTAAGGAGCGTCCCGAGCAGCAGGAAGATGAACAGGACGATCCCCTCGAACAGGAAGACGTGCACGGCGCCGAGGGTCTTGAGGTCGCTGGTCGACCGGTTGTTCTTGTGCGTCAGGTACGGAACGACGACGATCAGGGTCAGGGCCAGCTCGAAGATCGTCGCCGTGATCGCGATGCGGCGCTCGCGCGGGTCGAGGGAGTTCACGGCCGCTCTGGCCTCGTCCGAGGTTGTGGTGGACAGGCCGTGTCGTCCGGAATCCGCTCCGCCTGGCCGCCTTGTGCTCGACGCGCGCGGTCGGAGGAACCGCTGGGCCCCGAAGTTACCTCGGACTCTTTCGCTCCAGGTTTTCGTGCCACCGACGCCGGCTTCGGTGTCCTCGGGCGCTGGCTCGTCGGGCTCGTGTCCGTCCTCGTCCGCCATGGTGTCA
>PMVZ01000371.1 GCA_003166375.1 Acidimicrobiaceae bacterium
TCGAACCGGGCGACATCCGCGGCGTGGCTTCCTGCCTGAGCACGCTGGGTAGTGACCAAAATCTTCTCGCGAGCTTGTCGAATGCGGCCAGACACCGCTCCCTAGCACGTTTCCTGATGGAAGACGAGGTGGAGCAGTTCTCGCGACTGCTGGGGAGTGTCGCTGCAAAGGACGTCCGGTGAGTCCGCGTCCGGCGCAATAATTCTATTTCCGTCGCATCTCGTCGATTCTGCCCCGCTTGCACGTCTCTTCGACCAGTCTTGCTAACTCGGGCCGCCATGACGACCGGTGGATGGTCTTCTATTCGGTCCCTCTTCGCGCGGCGTCTAAATCAAGAATCGTGTAGTTCAGGCTGAATCATTGAGGTGTCGCTTAGGTGGGCGCAAACTAAACTGACGCGCCGCAGGATCGTTTACCCTTACGGGAAGGATAATCAAAAGGTTATGGATCAACCGGCGATGCGCGTGTACATCCAGTACAGACCGCGCCCAGCAAAGCCTGCACCTGGTCCCAGGACAGAGCGCACGGAACATCGGCGAGGCGATATCGCCGTCGGAGCGGCACTGCGCCGACCAGGTGCGCCCCTCCGTAGCCCCGCAGGTCCAGCCATCGATAGAAGCCCGAGAGGGACGTCGCCATGTGGTTCCACGCGGTGTGGCCCAGGTTCGCTCCGCGCTGGCGGCTGAAGCCAAGCAGGTCGTCGGGACTGAGGGACACCAGCTCGTTCGGCCTCACAGCGTCGCCTCGGCTGACGAGGAAGTCGCGCAGGTAGCGCCGGTAGTTCACGACCGTGGTCTCGGCGAGTCCACGGTCGTGTCGGAGGAACCGGCAATAGCCTTCGATCAGCTCGTGATACGGCGGCTCGTCGGCCACGATAGCGGGGAGGGCTCCTTCCTCCCGAAGCATCGCAAGCAGGTGTGCGAGGCCGATCCGCACAGACACTCCTTGGCACCCCGACGGATGGCGGTGACAGCGACAGACTGGCAGGTGATCGCGAATGAACTCCTCGACCACCGCCTCGTCCGGTGTCCAGGTAACACCTCGTTCGTGAAGGACCCTTCCCAAGTGGATAACCGCGTGCCCGTAGTCGCGGCAGGTCCGTTCCGCATACCCACGTTTGCGTAGCCGCAGAACGAGACGAAGGGCTTCTTCGCCGAGTTGGGCGCCCTCCCACCGCACGTCGAATAGGCCGTTCCAAAATGTGTCGTGCATGTCCACCTCCGTGGGTTGTGATGAAGGAGGAGCATGGGACGCACGAAAAGTTATGTGAAGCGCGAGCGACGTGTCGCCGCGGGACTACTGGCTCATCCGGCTCAGCTCCACATAATTTCCGGCTCTACATAACGGGGGAAATGTTGAACTCAACATTTCCCGCGGTGGGGCTACTTCCGGATCGACGTCTCTAAGAGCAGCGTCGCCAGCGTCCTCCGCCGTCACGGCCTTGGACCCGCGCCCAGGCGAGTTGGGCCCAGCTGGAGCGAGTTCCTCCGCGCCCAGGCCAACGGCCTCTTGGCCACTGACTTCTTCACGATCGACACCGTTCTGCTCCGCCGTTATGACGTGCTGTTCGTCATCGAGCTCGAACGGCGCGTCGTCCACCTGCTCGGCGTGACCGCCAACCCCAACGGTCTGTGGGTGACCCAGGTCGCTCTCAATTTCGCAGCGAAGCTCGAAGAGGCCGGACGCCAGGTGCGTTTCCTCGTCCGCGATCGAGATACGAAGTTCACAGCCGGCTTCGACGCCGTGTTCGCGTCGATCGGCACCGAGATCATCCTCACGCCCGTTCGCTCGCCAAGAGCGAACGCCTTCGCGGAGCGCCTCGTCCGCACCGCCCGGGAGGACTGCCTCGACCATCTGCTCGTCCTCTCGCACCACCACTTAGAGACCGTCCTCGCCGAGTATGTCGAGCATTACAACACCGCCAGGCCGCATCGCGGCCTTGACCTGACGCCGCCAGAACCCACCACCTCCCTGGTCGGCAGGAGTGGCGCGATCCGCCGACGCGACGTTCTCAGCGGTCTCATCCACGAGTACGAACTCGCCGCCTGACGCCAGTCCATGCATCTCCCCGCACCAGTGACGGAGAGTCCGCGCCTCGCGACGCTCTCGCTCTGGTGCGAGTCCACAACCGAGGTCCTCACTGCCCGCCCAACTCCCTGGGCCCGCTGGCGCGCGGGGGAGATCGGGAAGGCTTGGATTTTTAGACCTTTCACACCACCCACGGTGATGGGTCGGTCGGCGTGCAAGTGTCAAAGCCCTTGCCGATCCTAGAGATCTCCGGTGACCTCAGCACCGACGGCGGCGAAGGCCAGAGCCTCGTCAAGGGCGTCCAGATGTCGCTCAAGGCGATCGCTCTGAGCGTCAAGCCCGGCGCCAAGGTCGGTTCGGTCACCGTCGGAGGCCAGGTCCGCACCGCCGGTAACAACGTGATCAGCGTCGAACTCGATGGTGACGTCGACCGAATCGATATCGCTGGAGGAGTCATTGCAAACGGCGCAAACTCCGACGGCATTCATGTTCGTGGTGATGTTCCCGGCCTGGACGCGATCAACGTCCACGCGGCTCACGGACACGAGGTCGTCCGAACGGACTGAATCGAGCGACGCCGAACAGCAGCGTCGACTGCATTGGAGGGAGTGCGACCGGGATCGCCGTTACCAAGCAAGTGCGATCCATAGTGGGACGGCGGATTCACTCCCCCTCACATCGGAGCGGCGTTAGAGCGTTCTCACTTCATCGAGCGCCTTGATCCCATCTTCTGCACGACAGCGGTCGTCCGCTGCCTGTCGCTCGCATATGTTTGCAGTCCTGCCTCCCAGAGGCCCAGAGACCGAGTCCGGTGATTGGCCCCAACCGATCCAGGAGGTTCAAGGGAGCAGACTGGTGCGCCTCACGCAATAGGCGGTGGCCTGCCCTCGACACTGGCGGGCAGTGCCGGATCCCAATCGCATACTACGCACGCATGGCGGAACGCAGAGTGGGCAAATTCGACTCCAGCTGCGTGCGGGTCGGGACTGTTGCAGACGTCGGCCCAGTCGAGGATGTACTCGCCGAGTGTCGCATTCCAGCGGGCCGACGCCGGGGACAGCGTCGCTGCCGCAAACCCGTCCGGCGCCGGGTGTGCGTAAGCGTAGAACGCCGCTCTGCCGTATTTCTGATCGCCCGGCCACCAGCCGACAGCCACCTCTTGGGCGTCCATCGTGTTGCGCATAATGAAGTCATCGGAGGGCGGGGCGGCTGGGAGACCGGAGAACAGGCTGACCGCCAGGTCGAACGATCCCCACCATGCGTTCACCGGCGTCGAGCGTCCCCGGTAGGGCGCACGGAACTCAGCCAGGACAAGCGCCGCCTGAGTTGCGGCGGCGAAATACGATGCGACCTGATCAGGGTCGTAACGTGCGTGCTCGTCGTCCTCGTCGAGCGGCACGCTCCAGGGAACCTCTTGCGGGTTCGGGTTGATCTCGACGGAGCCGACAAGGCCACAGATGGCGTCAAGAACCTCGCGGGTGACCACGCCCACCGGGCGATCGGGAATAAGCGCCACGCGCCGGACGCCCCTGTTGCTGGTCTCCATCACCACCTCATGGGTATGGAGATCGATCACGGTGACGAGCGTGCCCGAGCCGTCCGGCGCAGGCAGGGGCGCCGTCTCCCATCCTCGAGCCGTCAGATGTAGCGCCGCGTGCTGGAGCTGTGGCTCGGGCGGTGCAAGTGCCACCGCCAGCTTGCCGAGGACCTGCGTGTGGGCGTGCAGCGTGTCGCAGGTCTCGTTCCACTGCTCGTAGGAAAGGTCCGGCCACCAAAAAGGCACTCTTGCACGCTAGCAATCAAGGGAAATTCTCGCCGTACCTCGCTGCTCCGGACACAGCTCGGTCTCGGTGCTGAGACATCGGGTGCCTCGTCGCTTCCGCCGAGTCGAGCAATGACCGAGCTGGCGAAGAACTCTTGACGGCGACAGCCTCGGTTCAGTCGCGCCAGCGACAGATACAACTCTTCCAGTATGGCCTTTGACAATCGGCCGCAAGTCGCAGTCAGGTGGAACGCCCGTCGCTATTGACGGGTCCCCGTGAACCTCTATCAAACTCGGGCCGATTCAGTGCGTCGGCGGTGCCGGTCATCGAGAACTCGTCCAAACGATTTGAGCACAGTCCTCCACCACCCCACCGTGGTGCCTCGCTCATGAGATGTCTGGGTCCCTATTCTGATGCACCTCCTGCTTGGTGTCCGACCAGCGCTCGAAGACGCCGACGTCGGCGACAAGGCGGACCGAGCCGTCGGGGGCCCACCGGTGCCCGGCCTCCTTAAGGCAGTCGTCGAGGAGCCGGG
>PMVZ01000062.1 GCA_003166375.1 Acidimicrobiaceae bacterium
GACGTTCCGCTTCCTCGGCGCCGCCCTTGCCCGGGCCCGCCAGAGCCCTGATCGGGGTGATAGCTAAAATCTATTCAACGAGAATCTGTCCAAGATTCTTGACCCGGGACACCCGCCGTTGCCGAGCATGTCAGCAACGGCCCGGCACGGCACACCAGCGTCGAGCATGGTAGTCGCGATGGCAAACGCAGCATGCAACTCTTCGGCCTTCATGTCGACATCCTCGACGAGCAGAGCGGGCATCTCTCCTTTGCGAAGTCCCGTCCTCGCTGTGTGGCTACATTTTTGGCTACGTTCGCACCAAGCCGGCTAGCCAGTCACACCGACAACACCGCTGTGAACTGGACATTCTCGGTCAGGTGTTCACATAAGGCCTTAACCTGCGACAAGGGAGAAGTTTTCAGCTGGCGACCGCGGGTTAACGAGACCCTGACCGCGGTTTGTCCACAACTCTTGGTGGGGCAGTTGGTCCCCGACCTCGGCGTTGGCCGTAACGAGGATCGGCCTCAAGAGCACTGAGAGCGAGCGACTCCAGTTCTCCTAGCAGCTCTCGGGCTCGGCGCTGGTCCTCGAAATAGGCGCGGTAGTCCTCGTAGAGCTCATCAGAGAGCATCCGCGTGACGGTCTTGCCACCCACCGAACGCGTCCACCACCAATAGGGCCCGTGCAGTTGCGGGGGATTTGCGTGACAGCGGCAGTTGGCCCGCCCACAGCGCGTCTCGCGGCGCAACACGGTTCCGGGTAGAACGGGACCGATCGTGGCGAGCTCTGAGGCGATGATGCGCGCCCTTGTGCGCTGTCTCGGCGTCAGACCCATCGCTTCAAGCCTCGCGCAAGGCATCCACCACGACCGTCATGCTATCTGTAAGTGTTGCACTTGTGGATCACACGAGCCGGGTGATCGCCGACTACCGCGCGAACGGTGTTGACGCGGAAGCCGTCGAGCTCGCCCGCTTGCTTGTGAGCGGGGCCGCACCTTTGGGGGTCGCTCGTGCCCGCTCGCTTTTGTGGATCACAAGTCGTCTTGTCGACTGGGCGCTCAGCGTCGGGCTCGAGCCCCGAAAAGAGGTGGTGCTCAAGCCCTCGGTGATCGAGCGCTTTGTGAGCCTCGCCATGGCTGATGTCTCATCCTCGGCCCGGCGCACGGCACGGACCAACCTTCGCTTTATGGCTCGCAAGGTGGCACCCGAGCTAGCGGGGCCAGCACCGTCACCGCTCGCCCGCTCACGGGCAAAGCTTCCCTACAAGGACTCCGAGTTGGAGGCGTACTTCGCCCTGGCCAGGACCCAGCCGACCGAGGCCCGTCGTCAACGTCTTACAGGCTTGTTGTGCCTGGGGCTCGGTGCGGGGATTCAAGCAGAAGACCTGCGTTATGTAACGGGCAACCACCTGCGCCAAAGTCACGGGGCCTTGGTAGTGGTCCTCGAGGGTCGTCACCCCCGCAGCGTGCCGGTGCTCACCCGCTATGGGGAAAAGCTCAAAGCCTCAGCTTTGTATGCCGGGAGTGGCTTTATCTGCGGCGGGGTGTCCGCGATCAGAAAGAACCTGACCAACCGGTTGGTGGACTCGACTTGTGGGGGGAGTGATCTCTCCCGCCTGGATCTCGGCCGCCTTCGAGCAACATGGCTCTGCGAACAACTCGTGCGTCTCGGCGTGCCGGAACTGCTCTGTGCGGCCGGCGTGACGCACTCACAACGGATCTGGGACCTCGTGGCCACACTTGGCGTTCCAAGCGAGTCGGCGATGATCAAACGCCTCAGCTGAGATGGCCACTGTCCGCGAGCTCGAGGCCATCATCGATGCCGGCGACATCGGTGTCATCGAGGCCGCCATGCCCAAAGGTGGGCGTCCTCGCCAGCTCCCGGTGAGGACCTTGCTGCTCGGAATCCTCTTGACCCTCACCGACCACCGACCTTGCCATCTCACCCGCGTCCACCAGGCCCTGCTCGGCTTGCCGGAGAGCGACAAGGAGCGCCTCCACGTCACCCACGACATGGGTCAAGGCGTCCACGCCCTCACCTATCGCCAGGTCGAACGCACCTTTTCGACCCTGATCGCAACGATGGACCCGACACCAGTTCCGTCTCTCGGTGCCCTTAATGAACCACAACGCCGTCTCCGTCTTGGTCAGGCCCGCAACGGCATCGACGCCGAAGGGAGCGAGAGCCGCCTCGTCGCCTTTTGTGACGCCTTGACCGAAGCCAGCATCCCGGAGGACAAGAAGATGATCTCGAAATCTGTCGCCGTCGACTGGACGGACCACGCCAGCTGGAGCCGTCCGAGCAACCCGGACACAGTCGCCGTCGATGCCGATGCCGCCTGGGGACACAGAAAACCCAACACACCTGGCGCGAAACACGAAGCGTTCTTCGGTTACTACGGCCAGGCGGTCACGATGGTCCCCGACGAGCGCAAGGCTCCGGTCCCAGAGCTCATCCGCCGGGTGGTACTTCACCCGTGCAATGTCGATCCGCCAAGCGCGCTCGTCGCCACGATTCGCGACATGGCCGACAAGGGGATCTTGATCGGCGACGTGATCGCTGACTGCGGCTATTCGCATCGTCTCGCCGAACGTTGGGCCACACCTCTTCGCCGCCTCGGTGCCCGGCTTGTCCAAGACCTTCATCCTCACGACCGAGGCATGCAGGGCACCCACCAAGGCGCCACCTGTTGTAACGGCAACCTGTATTGCCCGGCAACTCCTCTGTCGTTGCTGGAGTTAGGACCCCTTGCCCCGTCAGCCCGGACAGAGCAACGGGCCGCACACGATCGCCGCAGCGCAGAGCTCGCCCGCTACAAGCTCGGACCTTTGAGTGCCGAAGACTCTGAGGGCTACTACCGCGTGGGCTGCCCGGCCGCGCTCGGCAAGCTGCGTTGTCCGCTGAAGGCTGCCTCGATGAACCTCGACTTTGACCGTCCCGAGGTTATGGACCCGCCCACCGCTCTCCGGCGATGCTGCACGCAAGCGAGCATCACCGTCGGCCCTTCGGTCAATGCCAAGACTCGTCAAAAGCATGATTACCCGAGCGCCGCCCACCGGCTCTCCTATGCACGGCGCACAGCGGTCGAACGGAGCTTTTCCACGCTCAAGGACCCGGCCACGACCGACGTGAGGCGAGGCTGGTGCCGCCTGTTCGGACGCACGAAGAACCTCGTGATGCTCGTCTGTGCTGTCGTCATCAGGAACCTGCGCGTCCTGGCCAGCTTCGAAAAACGAGTCGCTAACAACGCCCTGGGTCCGAGGCGAAAACGACAGAGGCCCGAGTCGCTCGCCTAGCCGAACACGTCGCCACAATCGGCAAACTGCCGCGTCTTCACCAAGCCGCGAGCCCTCCAGAGGCGACAAAAGATCATTTGGCGCCATCACACGGTCACGAACAGGACCCTTGTAACCTGGCCTGTGCGAGCTTCGGTGAACCCGAAGGCCGACTTCGGTGATGACGTCCGAGTGGAGCTGAGGGGATTTGA
>PMVZ01000255.1 GCA_003166375.1 Acidimicrobiaceae bacterium
TCGGTGGACCTTGCACTTCTCGCTTCGGAGCGCTGGATAGGGGTCAGCTCCTGTCCGGGCCACTGCCAGCTCGTCATCGAGGCCGCCTGCATGCGAGCCGGGTTCCGGCCCACGTACGCCATCGACGCGGACGAGTACCCGACCGCCCAGGGCTTTGTCGCTGCCGGCCTCGGGGTGGCCTTCGTGCCCATGCTCGCGCTCGGCTCCTCGCTCCATCCCGGTGTCGCCGTCCGGAGGCTCAAGGGCGCTCAGCCGGCGCGCCAGGTGTGGGCGATGACCAGGCCCGCGCTCGCCGAGCAGGTGCCCGTCCTCGCGATGCTCGCCTGCTTGGAGAGCGCGGCGAACGAGTTCGTTCGTGATGTCGTCGAGGCCGCTCCGGCGAGTCTCCAGGCGCTGCTCGGCGACGCCGAGAGGTGAGCGTTTGGACTTCGCTCCGAGTTGGGCGCAACCGCCTCTGGTACTCGCGGTCGAAGCAGATCATCATCCCAATGCGGACTTCTCCGTGGGCCGTGGCGAGGTCGGCGACTCGGAAAGCGTCGCCGGGCGTGAGCGCCGCCTCCATCGCGAAGTCACAAGTGTGGACTTTCGCGTAGGTCGCCACGGGCTGGCCAGTGCGGTCGATGAGGGTGGCGGCATTGCGCGGGGCGCCGCGACAGCGTTGCAGATACGTGATCGCGACTGCCATGTCGAGCTCGACGGCAATCCGGCGGAAGTTGCCAGCCAGTCACCGTCGGTCTCGACCGCCCGGTTGGCCCAGGCACGGCGGCCGTCGGCATCATCGGGGCAGGGTGTGTAACCGATCTGCCACATCTCGGGGAAGAGCGCTATGTCGGCTCCGCCCGCGGAGGCGATGCTGCAGGCCGTGAGACCCCGATCGAGGTTCTCGGCGGCATCGGCCGCAGCTGCCGTCAGCTGGAGGAGCGCCACGCGCAAAGTCGGCACAGGCCCAGTATCGACCATGCGGCGCTAACTGGCGGCGGGGGCTTCCATCGAGCGCTCGAGGAGCTGGGCGACGTCGAGGACCTTGACGTCTTCTTCCCGGCCGCGCGCCTTGACGGCGTCGTCCAACATGATCAGGCAGTATGGGCAGGCCGTCGACACGACGTCCGCGCCCGTGGCGAGCGCCTCGTCGGTGCGATCCAGGTTGATGCGCGTACCCTGAGGCTCCTTGAGCCACATGCGGGCGCCCCCGGCTCCGCAGCAGAAACTGCGCTCGCGACAGCGCCCCAGCTCGAGAGGGCTGACGCCGGGCAGCGAAGCGATGACCAAGCGCGGCGGGTCGTAGATCTGGCTGTGGCGCCCGAGATAGCAAGGGTCGTGATAGGCGACCTTCGCGTCGAGGCGGCTCGGCCGCAGCTTGCCCTCCACTACGAGCCTTCCCAGCAGCTCGGTGTGGTGGATCACCTCGAAGTTGCCGCCGAGGGCGGGGTACTCCTTCGACAAAGAGTTGAAGCAGTGCGGGCAAGAGGCGATGACCTTGCGCACGCCGGCTGACCTCAGCGTCTCGATGTTCTGGCGGGCCTGGTTCTGGAACAGGTACTCGTTGCCGAGCCTGCGGGCCGGGTCACCCGTGCACGACTCGGCAGGACCTAGAACGGCAAAGCTGACGCCGGCCAGGTGCAAGAGGCGGGCTATCGACTGGGTCGTCTTGCGGGCCCGCTCGTCGAGCGCCCCGGCGCACCCGACCCAGAAGAGGTACTCGACGTCGTCGGGGATCGCGCCGTCCACGACCGGGACCTCGAAGCCCAGGCTCGCCGTCCATTCGAGCCGTTTTGCGGCTCCGAGGCCCCACGGGTCGCCCCGGCTCTCGACGTTGCGCAACATCGACGCGGCCTCGGACGGGAAACGGGCCTCGTTCAGGACCTCGTAGCGGCGCATGTCGACGATCGCGTCAACATGCTCGATGTCGACCGGGCACTCCTCGACACACGCTCCGCATGTAGTGCAGGCCCATAAGACGTCGTCGGCGATGACGTTCGGGACCAATGCCTGCTTGGCGCCCGCGAACAGCTCTTCGCGCAGGTCCATGATGACAAGCTTGGGGGAGAGGGGCTTCCCGGTGTTCCAGGCCGGACACTGGTCCTGGCAGCGGCCGCACTCGGTACAGGTGACGAGGTCGAGCAGCTGCTTCCAGGTGAAGTGGTCGATCCTGCCGGCGCCGAAGATCATGTCCCCGTCCATCGTCTCGAGGTCGATCCAGGGGGTCTTGTCGAGGGCGCCGAGGCGTGAGGGCTGACGCGTGAAGGCGACGTTCAACGGTGCCATGAAGATGTGAAGGTGCTTGGAGTACACGACCAACACCAGGAACGTCATGATCACGACCACGTTCAGGTCCACGAAGACCGTCTCGATCGTCCGGTTGGCCGGTGCCCCGAGCGGCCGCAGCGCCCGCCCGAGGCCGTGGGAGGCGAAGGCCCACCAGCCATAGGGGAAGTCGCCCGTGTTGGTCTGGGCCGCGCGGTACACAAGCAGGGTTACGACCACGAGGGCGATCATCCCGAGGGTGATCCATGCGGTGGCCGTGTGCGAGCCGTAGAAGCGCGAGGCGCGACCTTTCCGTTTCGGGGAGGAGCGGAGTCGGATGACGCTGAACACGCACAGGGCGACAATCACGGCGCAGGCGAAGAAGTCCTCGACAAAGCCGATGAAGGCGGCATGGCCGATGCCCGGGATCGCGAAGTTCCGCCGGAACAGCCCTCCGTAGGACTCGATGATCGTGAGGACAAGCACGCCGAAGCCCCAGAAGGTGAACGCGTGCGCCGCTCCAGGCAATTTCCATTGCAGCAGCCTGCGCTGCCCGACGACCTCTTCCAGCTCAAGCTTGGCGCGCTTTGACCTCTGAGCCCGCCGGCCGGGTGCCGGCTTGCCAGAGGTGACCAGCCGGAAGATCTGTGAGAGGCGCCAGACAGCTATCGCCAGCGCGACCGCCGTGGCGGCCAGGCCGATCGGGTACCTCGTGAGCACACCGCCTCCCGCCGGTCAGTCCTGGTGGTCGCGGAAGTTCTCGAAGTAGCGGCTCGGGGTCGGCCCGCGTTGATGCTGGTACTTCGAGCCGAGCACGGCGGACCCGTACGGGATAGCGGCGGGAGTTGTCATCTTGAGGAAGCTGATCTGGCCGATCTTCATGCCGGGGTACAAGGTGATCGGGAGGTTCGCCACGTTGGAGAGCTCCAGGGTCAGATGGCCATCCCAACCTGCGTCCACAAAACCGGCCGTCGAATGGATCAAGAGCCCCAGCCTTCCGAGGCTGGACTTGCCCTCGAGGCGGCCGACGAGGTCGTTCGGGAGGCGGACCCGCTCGACGGTCGAGCCGAGCACGAATTCGCCCGGATGCAGCATGAGGACGTCGTCCTCGGAGATCGCGACCAGCTCGGTGAGCTCCTCCTGGTCCTCTTTGACGTCGATCGCCCTCAGGTTGTGGTTGCGGAAGACGCGGAAATAACGATCGACGTGCAGGTCGACCGATGAAGGCTGGATGCAGCCCTCCCCGAGCGGGTCGATGCCGATCCGGCCGCTGGCGAGCTCTTCACGGATCGTCTGGTCGGAGAGGATCATGGCCTTGAGCAGGTTAGTCGCCCGCAGGGCAGAAATCCCCGGTGACAACCTTGCCATGAATGTGGTAGGGTTGAACTCGTGCCTGCCGACGCACTGACGATTCACGAGGCGGCGGAGACGACGGGCTGGTCGCCCCGGATGCTGCGCTACATCGAGGAGGCCGGGCTCGTGGCACCGCGCCGCTCGCCTTCGGGCTACCGCCTCTACGGGCCGGCCGAGCTGCAGCGCCTCCGTACTCTGAAAGAGCTCCTCGGAGCCTTCGGCATCGAGCTGAGCGACGTGGGCTTCGCCCGTCGCCTGCGTGACGAAAGCCGGCTCCGTGACGGGCTGGAAGCGTGGTTCAGCTCCAAGGCCGTACGGCCGGCAGAGGTGGACCCGGGGGAATGGCTGGCATTCGAGCAGCGCAAGCACACACAGTTGCTGGCCACCGACGCGGCCGGCTGGGACAAGGAGCCGGTTGCCAAAGCGGCCGGCTGGAGCAAGGAGATCGCATGAGCTTCGACTTCAAAGTTGCCGACCTCTCCCTGGCCGAGTTCGGCCGCAAGGAGATCGAGCTCGCCGAGCACGAGATGCCCGGCCTGATGGCCATCCGGCGCGAGCAGGCCGAGGCCCAGCCGCTCAGAGGCGCCCGGATCTCGGGCTCTTTGCACATGACAGTGCAGACAGCCGTTCTGATCGAGTCGCTCGTCGCTCTCGGCGCCGAGGTCCGCTGGGCGTCCTGCAACATCTTCTCCACCCAGGACCATGCAGCCGCAGCGGTGGTAGTGGGCCCCGACGGGTCGCCGAGCGGGCCGCGCGGCGTGCCCGTGTTCGCCTGGAAGGGCGAATCGCTCGAGGAGTATTGGCACTGCACAGAACAGATGTTGCGGTGGCCCGACGGAGCGGGCCCGAACATGATCCTCGACGACGGCGGGGACGCGACACTGCTCGTGCACAAGGGAGTCGAGTACGAGAAAGCGGGCGTCGTGCCGGATCCGGCAGGTGCCGAGAGCGAGGAGCTCGCCGTGATACTGGCTGTGCTCCGGCGCTCGCTGGCGGAAGACCCGCGGCGCTGGACCGAGATCGCCAACCACTTGAAGGGCGTCACCGAGGAGACCACGACAGGCGTTCACCGGCTCTACCAGATGCAGGAGAGCGGAGAGCTCTTGTTCCCGGCCATAAACGTGAACGACTCGGTGACCAAGTCGAAATTCGACAACAAGTACGGCTGCCGGCATTCGCTGATCGACGGCATCAACCGTGCGACCGACGTGCTCATCGGGGGCAAGGTCGCGCTCGTCTGCGGCTACGGCGACGTCGGCAAGGGCTGCGCCGAGTCGCTGAGCGGCCAAGGGGCCCGCGTGGTCGTGGCCGAGATCGACCCTATCTGCGCGCTCCAGGCGGCGATGGACGGCTACCAGGTTGCGACGGTCGATGACGTCGTCGAGACGGCGGACATCTTCGTGAGCGCCACCGGCAACAAGGCCGTCATCACGGCCGGGCACATGAGCCGGATGAAGCACCAGGCGATCGTCGGCAACATCGGCCACTTCGACAACGAGATCGACATGGCCGGGCTGGCCAAGGTTCCCGGCATCGCGCGTGTGAACATCAAGCCGCAGGTCGACAAATGGGTCTTCCCCGACGGCCACGCCGTGATCGTCCTGGCGGAGGGCAGGCTCTTGAACCTTGGATGCGCCACCGGACACCCGAGCTTCGTGATGTCCAACTCCTTCACCAACCAGGTCATGGCCCAGATCGAGCTGTTCACCAAGCCGCAGGACTACGAACCGAAGGTCTACGTGCTGCCGAAGCACCTCGACGAGAAGGTCGCGCGCCTGCACCTCGACGCCCTGGGTGTGCACCTCACGACCTTGACCAAAGAGCAGGCCGAGTACATCGGCGTGCCGGTCGAGGGCCCGTACAAGTCGGACGCATACCGGTACTGAGCGGCGGGCCGCCGCGGGGCGGTCCCCCGCGGAGCCTGGTTCCCGAAACCGGGGCCGGGCCGTTCAGCCGCCCTGAAGGATCTTTGCGAAACGGTCCGCCGCGATGTTGCGGCCCGTGACCACGACCACGAGCCGCCCGGCGATGTCGACCTTGCCGCCTAGCACCGCCGCGATCCCTGCTGCGCCAGAACCTTCGGTGACGAGGCCGTGATTGGCGAACAACCAGCGCATCGCGGCGCGGAGCTCGTCGTCGTCGACGGCGACGAGCTGTGCTCCGGCGACCAGGCCAACAGTCACCGAGCCCGGCTCGAGGTTCCCCGCCAGCCCGTCGGCGATCGTG
>PMVZ01000217.1 GCA_003166375.1 Acidimicrobiaceae bacterium
CAGATAACTTCGGCGCCGGCCGAATTCGCCCCGGAGTGCACGCCGGGAAGGTCCGAGGTGCCGTTGTCGGACTCGACGGTGCCCATGGCGGCGAGCACCGTCCAGGGCAGGCCAGGGCAGGTCGTGGCGGCCTCCTGGTACAAGGTGAGCATGGCGGCGGGGATGTCGTCGGTGGCCGTAAGCGACGGGGTGGCGTCACCGCCGCCCAGGAGCGACGTGACGCCGGCGCCGGCTCCGGCGGCAAGAACGGCGACGAGGAGGACGAGCCCAGCGACGCCGGCCGCGACCTTGTTACCGAGGCTGGCGGGTGCGCCGTCGAGGCCGATGCTCACGCCACCTCGAGCGGGACCTTGGCGAGCTCGGCGAGACGGAGCCGAGCGCCATCGTGTCCGACCGGGAGCCAGACGGCGGCGTCGGGGGAGGTGCCGGGTTCGCGCGACGCAGTGGCGACCGGGACGCCACGCTGCGCGAGGACCGGGCGGGCGACGCGTTCGCGCCGTGGGCTGGGGAAGCTGAAGAGGACCCAGTTGTGGTGTCCCGCCGCAGCGGCCAGGCCGGCGTAGCCGGGAAGCTTGTCGGCGAGGCGTTCGAGACGCTCGGTGCCGTTGTCGTACTCGAGGAGGAACGGGAGGCTGGTGTCAGCTTCGCTCCAGATGCCGTAGCCGTCGGGGCGGACGACCTCACCCCACTCCCGGGCACAGTGCCGTTCTGACCACCACTCGTCGAGTCGACAGCCGGGCCGTGTGCGAGCGGATCCGAGCAGGGAGCAGAAGAACCCGTTCAGACCGACGAGGTGCGCGAGGCGTTGGCTGGCGGCGAGGTCGTGGATGAGGCTGCGTCGCCAAGAGAGATCGGCCAGATCGAATCCGGCCTCGGCCGCTATAAGCGCGGCACCGAGCGGCCCAGGGACCCAGTGGAATGGGGACGGGTTCCCCCACGCTCGGGGTCGGAAGCGGTCGAGGATGTCGAGGGCGTACAGCTCCGAGAGGCGCATCCGGGCTCGGCGTTCGCCGCTGAAGCCGACCTCGGCTACCTGTGCGGTGGTGAACACCCTATGGTCATCGATGAGACGGCATATAAGACGGTCCCGTTCGGTGAGACGGCCGACCACACCCAGCAGCCGAGCATCCAGGTCCNNCGACCAGTCACCGATCCGAGCGAGCCTGACGGCACCGTGCTTGATTTGGATCGGACTTCGTTGCTGCGCCTGACGGCGCCGCACCCGCCGGCGCTCTCTGCCCTGACGCAGTGCGGACCGGCCCTTGGCCGGACATCTTCGAGCGACTCACGACCACCTACCCCCTTAAGTCCGCCGACGCGGCGGAGCCCTCTTCGGGCGCCTGACGTGCCGGTTCGGACGGTGGCGAGGGCTCCATCCGAGGACGGAGCCCTTCACGGAGCCCTTCGTGGAGCCCTTGATGGAGCCCACTGCGGACATCGCGGGGGACATCGCCCGGAGCGCGCGGAGCGTTGGCCAGCGATGGGGCGGGCAGGATCCGCCTGACGAGCACCGGCCGTGCCGGCTTGGTCTCGGGACGGCTGTGCGCGGCCCGGTTGGCGTCACGGCCAACCAGGTCCGCTCGGGCCGGGTTGGGCACTCTCACCTCCTGGGCATTGGTGTCGAGCGACGCTTGTCCGGTCGCCGGTCCATTGACCGGCCCTGCCGGGGACGACCCCCGTTAGAAGAACAAGGGGTTTCGGGCCCTTTTTCGACAAACTCGAACGGGGAATACCTGTCCGAGCTCAGCCATTCGACGAGGGCCGATTCAGCCCGACGGTGCCGTTGGTGGCACGCCTTGTAGCTGATTCCCAGGGCGTTCGCGACCTCCGCGAGCTCGACGTCACCGATCCGGGTGGTCCCGATCAGCTCGGCGTCGGTTGCACCGATGACCCCGGCCCGGACGGCCCGCTCCAGCACGAGGTCGGGGTGTCCCCACGGTCGGGGCGGGGCGGAGGAGACCGGGTCTGTGCCCGGCCGGGCGCGCTCGGCCACCTCGGCTTGCAGCAGCCGGTTGGCGCCGATGCGAGCCAGCCAGCACAGCCGGGACGCNNGCGAGGGTCTCGGCCTCGATGTCGGCGGCCTTGCCCGGGCACGACTGCACGAGCGGCCAGACGGCCCGGCGCAACCCGGGCAGGAGCACCCCGGCGAGGCCGACGGTCCAGGCGCCGCCACGGGAACGGGAACGGGCGACGAGCTCGTCGACCACCGCGTCGCGCGCCGCGAAAGCCATGGAGGGGTGCAGCAGCATCGCCTTCAGCTCGCCCAGAGGGATCACTCTGTCCGGTAGTCCGTCGAGCGAGGTGCCGTCGAGNNCTTTTCCCCCGAATTGACCCCACTCGCCGGCACCCCGCGACTACCCCGGATGTGGGGTATTCGCCGCTACGACGGACCGACCCGAAGCGTTCGTGCAGGTCAGCGCCGCGGGGTACTCGACCCCCGCGCGCGGGGTACTCCGCGGGGAGACCCGACCAGGCCATCGAAAGAAATTTCTCGGCGAGCCCCTTGCGACGGGCGCGGGGTCGGCACTCACGCCACTACCCCACAAGTGGGGTAGTCCGTACCCAGCGGGGTTCGGGGCCGCGGGGTAGCCGCGGGGTACGGACCGGCGGACCGTGAGCTACCGGGATTCGCCGATCCGGTAGCGACGAGGCGAGGCGCTCACGAGCTGCGCATCGCCAGCGACCTCCAGGCGGGCGAGGGCGTCTAAATATGCGGGTCCGAGGTCCTCGCCCGCGCGGCCAGCCAGGTACGCCCGTACGAGCGTGCCCAGCTCGCCACGGGCGAGCCGGTCGGTCGAGCGGACGGGACCGTCGTGCGCGGCGTGGTCGGCATCGTCGTGCGCCGCGTCATCGGCCGCGGGCGCCATGGCGCTCCATCGGTCCGCCACCCGCCGGCCACCCTCGCGCCCGCCCGGCTCCCGGCGGGCCGCGCCCGAGGCTTCGAGGGTGGCGAGGTGCTTGGCGGCGGTCGACTGGCCGGTCCCGAGCGTCTCCGCGACCTCGGCGACGGTCACCTCTGGGTGGGCTGCCAGTGCCTGGGTGATCGTCTCGGTTGAGATCTGCTGAGGTCGTGCCATGGTGGCTCCTTCCGGGGTCGGGTCGAGGTCTTGTGCAAAGGACCTACCTCGGTCTCGGAGTCGAGCTCAAGGCCGAGGACGAATCTTCTCGACCTCGTCGCCAGAAGGTGAACGGCGCGGATCGTTCGGAAGAGTTTGTTGAAAGAAAGGTCTGAGCCCCTTGTTCTATAGGTGACGCTTCTCCGGTCGTGGGCCGCCCATGACAACAGCCACCACTCCGCAGGATCCCCCCGTGCCGCTGGCCATCTGGCCGGTGGCCCAGACCACCGCCCAGTACCAACGGGCCGGCCGCCACCTACCCGGCTGCACGGCCCATCCCGGCAAGATGCTCCCCGAGCTCGACCGGCGCATCGTCACCGAGTACTCGAGCGCCGGCCAGGTCGTCGTCGAGCCTCTCGCCGGCATCGGCACGACGCTCCGCGAAGCGGTCCGCAAAGCCCGAAGCCGCGGCCTGCCCCGACTGATGACCGCTCATGAGGATCTGTTGGTCTGGAGGTCCCGCTGAGTGGCTGGACCACTGAGACGACGAGACGTCGGTAGTCGCGCCGGTCGGCGCGACTACCGACAAGACGAGCTCGTCGTGCTCCCGCCGATCGAGGTGCCTCTCGACGCCGAACATGAACGGCGGGCGCTCATCGCCCTCGCCGAGCTGTTGGCGCCCCTTTTTACTACCGACGGGCTCGCGTCGAAACACCCGAGCCACGCGGACACACAGTGATCCGGCGAGGACGGGCGGCAATCGAGCGATGAACCCGTTGCCGCACGCCTCGAGGCTGCCACAGGACAATCGCTAGCGGCGCCGGGTGGCCTTGACACTCGGCAGTGACGGAGGTCTCCTCTGAGACCCGAGACCAGCTCGCCAAAAGGACATCCAAGATGAGGATCGCCACCTACACCAGAATCTCGACCGACGAGGCCCACCAGCCCTACTCCCTCGAAGCCCAGGCCACGCGGCTCGGTTCCTACGTCGACAGCCAGGAGGGCTGGGAGCTGGTCCGCACCTTCAGTGACCAGGCGTCCGGGGCGACCACCGAACGCCCCGGACTGGAGCGCGCCCTCGCCGAGGCCCGAGCGCAGCGCTACGACCTGCTCCTCGTCTACCGGGTGGACCGCTTTGCCAGGTCGGTCCGGGGTCTGGCCAGCCTGCTCGAAGCCTTCGACGCCGCCGGGGTCGCCTTCCGCTCGGCCACCGAGCCGTTCGACACCGCAACCCCGGCCGGGCGAATGATGGTCCAGATGCTGGGCGTGTTCGCCGAGTTCGAGCGGGCCACCATCATCGACCGGGTCATCGCCGGCATGGAGCGCAAGGCGGCCCGGGGCGAGTGGTGCGGCGGCTCACGCCCCTACGGCTACCTCGTCGACCCTGCAAGCGGGCACCTCATCATCAACTGCGACGAGGCCCCTCTCGTCGCGGTCATCTTCGACCGCTACGGCCGCAAACGCCACGGCGCCAAGACCATCGCCACCTGGCTCAACAGCCACGGCCATCGCACCAAGGCCGGCAGACCGTGGAACCACATGGCGGTGCTCACCGTGCTGCGTAACCGGGCCTACCTCGGCGAGGTGTACTTCCGCGACACCCACCACCCCGCACCCCACCCTCCGCTCATCGACCCCGACACCTTCGATCTCGCCCAGCAGATCCTCCGCCTCCGGAGTGAGGACTACGCGCACCGTGCCTCCAACGCCAGCGACTACCTCCTTGCCGGGCTCATCACGTGCACGCGGTGCGGCAAGGGCTACATCGGGACCGCCGCGCACGGCAACAGGTACCGCTACCGCTACTACACCTGCTTCTCCCGTCAGCGCTACGGGACCGCCACCTGCTCGGCAGAACGGCTCCCCGCCGACCAGCTGGAGAGCGAAGTGCGCGGCGCGCTCCTTCGGACCGTCCGACGCCACGACCTCCTCGAGGCTGCGCTCGCCGCCGGTCTCGCCCGGTCCGGTGCGCAGCGCCGCCAGCACCAAGACGAACTCGGCGTGGCCGACGCCGAACTGACCAAGTCCGAAGAAGCCATCGAACGGTACTTTCTCGCCTTCGAGGCCGGCACCCTCTCGGAGACCACCTGCGGGCAACGAGTTCAAACCCTCGCTGCAAAGATCGCCACCCTGCAAGCCCGCCGGGGTGAACTGGCCGCGCTTCTCGATGCGGAGCAGGAGCTCACCATTACCGAAGCGCACCTCGAACAGCTCCGAAGCCACGTCACCGACACCATTGAACACGGTGACCCCGGCGCCCAAAAGGGCCTCCTTCAAGCGCTCGTCGCCCGAATCGAGGTCGAAAGCCGGGCCTCCGTGCGCCCGTACTTCCGGGTACCGCTCGACGGCACAGGCCTGACGGCATTGAGTCCCTCCGACAACGGAAAGGTTCGACCACCGTCAGGATCGGCGCCCTCGGCAGGATTCGAACCTGCGCACCCGGCTCCGGAGGCCGATGCTCTATCCCCTGAGCTACGAGGGCTCACTTGAGCGCAGGTTGCATGCTAGCGGGACTTCGGCCATCCTCAGACTCCAATGACGACTGAACTACGTCTGGCCGGCGGGATCGTCGCGGCTCTTGCGACCCTTCACATCCCAATCGAGCCGCGAGAGGTCCAGCTCGTCCGCCCGGCGCGCCCGGAGCATGGTGACTGGTCGACCAATGTCGCGCTCGTCGTTGCGAAGACCGCAGGCCGAGCACCTCGCGACGTCGCCAACGACCTTGCCGCCGCGCTCCAGGCCGCATCGATCGACGATGTGGTCGCGGTCGAGGTCGCGGGTCCCGGGTTCGTCAATTTCAAGCTTGCGATCTCGTGGTTGCACCACGCGCTGACCGACGTCATCGAGGCCGGCACAGAGAGCTACGCGTCTCCCGGGCTCGGAGGCGGGGAGCATGTCCAGATCGAGTTCGTCTCCGCGAACCCGACGGGCCCCTTGCACGTGGGCAACGGCTGGCTCGGCTCGTACGGCGACGCTCTCGGGCGGGTCATGAGCCGCTGCGGCTGGGACGTGAAACGGGAGTTCTACGTGAACGACACGGGCGGCCAGATCCGCCTTCTCGGCGAGAGCCTGCTCGCTCGGCGCCGCGGCGACGTCGCGCCGGAGGAGGGTTATCAAGGCGAGTACGTCACCCAGCTCGCACAAGAGTACGAGGGGCCCGAGGACGTCGTCGAAGCCGGCCGGTTCGCAAGCGAAGCGATCCTCGCGAACATACGGGCGACACTTGACCGGCTCGACATTCGTTTTGACGAGTGGTACTCGCAAGCCTCGATCGAGGAGAGCGGTCAAGTTGCCGAGACGATCGAGATATTCCGTGAGCGGGGGCTTGTCTACGAGGCGGACGGAGCGATCTGGCTCCGGTCCACCGAGGTCGGCGACAGCCGCGACCGCGTGCTGATCAGGACCAATGGCGACCTCACGTATCTGGCAGGCGATCTCGCTTACCACCGCGACAAGTTCCTGGTCCGCAAGTTCGATCGGGTGATCGACATATTCGGCGCGGACCACCACGGTCAGGTTGCCAGCCTCAGAGCCGGTGTCGCGGCACTCGGCATCGAGCACGACAGGCTGGAGATCCGACTCGGCCAGCTAGTCAACATCGTTGGTCGCCGCATGTCGAAGCGCTCGGGGAACTTCATCAAGCTCGACTCGGTCATCGACGAGATGGGAGCCGACGCGACTCGGCTGCTGTCGCTCCTCAATTCGATCGATCAGGCTACGACGCTCGACCTCGACCTCATGAAACGCCGGTCGATGGAGAATCCCGTGTTCTACGTGCAGTACGCACATGCTCGGATCGCCTCTATCGACCGTAAGCGCGCCGAGCGCGGAATCGAGCGCGTTCCCATCTCGGAGGCCAACTTGGCCCTGCTCGTGCACGACCGGGAGCTCGAGCTGATCCGCTGCCTGGTCGACCTGCCCCGTGTGGTCGGCGAGGCGGCCAAAGAACGCGCGCCGCACAAGGTGACGAACTGGGTACGCGTGCTCGCAGGTGAGTTCCACGGCTTCTACCACGACTGCCGTGTCCTCTCCGAAGAGGTCCCGCCAGAGCTCACCCAGGCACGGTTGTGGTTGGTCGAAGGAGTCCAGATCGGTCTCGCGATCGCGCTCAACCTCCTCGGGGTCCGGGCACCCGAGGCGATGTGACCAACCCCCAATTCCCCTCCGGGGCACCGGTGCCCGAGTCGCCGGCGCCGGCGTCGCCACCCGACGGCCCGATCCATTGGGACCTGCTTCCCGACACGTCCGCGGTCACCGGGGACGGTCATCTGAGCGTCGGTGGGGTCGATCTCGTGCAGCTCGCGGAGGAGGTCGGCACGCCGGCGTTCGTCTACGACGAAGACCACTTGCGCGCTCGGTGCCGCGAGGCCGTAGCGGGCTTCGGGCCCGGCGTCGCCTACGCGACCAAGGCCTTCTTGTGCAAGGCGATGGCTGCGCTGGCCCTCGAGGAGAAGATGGCACTCGACGTCTCGACCGGCGGGGAGATGGCCGTTGCGCTCGCGGGGGGGGCTAGCGGTGAGCACCTCGTGTGCCATGGCAACAACAAGTCCTCCGAGGAGCTCGCAGCCGCGTTGCGTGCCGGCGTCGGCCGGATCGTCGTCGACTCGTTCGACGAGATCAACCGGCTTCGTGCCCTCGTCACCGCGGGCTTGACATCCGGCTCGGTGGGTCGTCGCACGCGCCTTTTGGTCCGCGTGACGCCCGGCATCGAGGCGCACACACACGAGTTCGTGAAGACTGGGCAGGAGGACACGAAATTCGGTTTCTCACTGGCTTCGGGAGCGGCGGCTGAAGCGGCAGACGCGCTCAGGGGCCTGGCGGATTTCGAGCTCGTCGGGGTGCACGCGCACATTGGCAGCCAGATCTTCGAGGTCTCCGCCTTCGTCGAGGAGATCGCCGCTCTCGTCCCATTCGTGGTCGAGAACCGGTTCTCGGAGTGCTGCATCGGTGGCGGCCTCGGCGTGGCCTACGTCGAAGGGGAGGTGGCACCTTCCATCACCGAATGGGCGCTGGCCGTGCACGCCGCGGCAAGGACGGCAGGCCTGCCCCAGACGGTGCGCCTCACAGCCGAGCCGGGTCGCGCCATCGTCGCGAGCGCGGCTGTGACGCTGTACCGGGTTGGCACCATCAAGCGGCTCCCGGGTTTGCGCTGTTACGTCGCGGTCGACGGCGGCATGTCCGACAACCCGCGCCCAGTTCTCTACGGCAGCGGGTACGAGGCCTTCCTACCTCGTGCGCCGCTGGCGCCTCGACCGCTTTGCACCCGGGTGGTGGGCAAGCATTGCGAGTCTGGTGACGTCATAGTCGATGATGCACGGCTTCCCTCCGACCTTGTCGTCGGTGATGTGCTCGCCACCCCGGTGACGGGCGCGTACGGATTCGCCATGTCCTCCAACTACAACCGGGTGCTACGCCCCCCCGTCGTGTTCGTCTCAGATGGCCGGCACAGGGTCGTCGTCCGACGAGAAACGGAGGCCGACCTGCTCGCCTGTGAAGCGTGACCTCGTCGGTCTTGTACCTTGTGCACGTGGACGAGCCTCAATCGAGCGAGAAACGCGGCACTGATGTCGTGCACGTCGGCCTGCTTGGCTATGGCAACGTCGGTGTCGCCTTCACCCGGCTCATCGACTCCCAAGCTGAGGCGATCGCGCTCCGCATAGGCCATGAGCTGCGCGTGACGCGCATCGCTGTGAGGGATGTAGCCAAACAGAGGCCTGACTCGGCCCTCTCCGACGCCGGGGAGAGACTTTCCGGCGACGCCGCCTCGCTTGTGGTCGACCCGTCGATCGATGTCATCGTCGAGCTCATCGGCGGCATCGAGCCGGCGCGCAGCTTGGTGTTAGCGGCTCTCGCGGCTGGCAAGCCCGTCGTCACGGCCAACAAGGAGCTCCTGGCAACCTTCGGGGCCGAGCTCCTCTCTGCGGCCGAGAAAGGGGGAGTCGATCTGTTCTACGAGGCCTCGGTCGCCGGAGCCGTCCCTCTCGTCCGGCTCCTCAACGACTCACTGGCAGGTGAGCGGATCGTCCGCGTGATGGGAATCGTGAACGGCACGACCAACTACATGCTCACCTCCATGAGCGAGGAGGGCTGCGACTACGCCGTGGCGCTCGCGGAGGCGCAGGCACTCGGTTATGCCGAGGCCGATCCCACCGCGGATGTCGAAGGTTTCGACGCCCGGGCCAAGGCCGCCATCCTGGCCGGCATCGCGTTCGACGCGGACGTCGTCGCGAGCGACGTCTACACCGAGGGGATCACCGCCATCGGCGCTTCCGACATCGCCTTTGCCCACAAGCTCGGCTACGTGGTCAAGTTGTTGGCTGTCGCCGAGCGTGTGAGCGACGGGCCCACTCCCGCAGTCGCGGTGCGCGTCCATCCGGCCATGGTTCCCCGTGAGCACCCTCTGGCGAGCGTCCGTGGAGCGTTCAACGCGGTCTTCGTCGAAGGTGACACTGCCGGCGAGCTCATGGTCTACGGCCGTGGCGCCGGCGGGATGGCGACGGCAAGCGCGGTGCTCGGTGACGTGGTGGCGGCAACGCACCATCTGCGCGAGGAGACGAGAGGTCGCGCCGTCCGCCGCGAGCGAGTCGAGGTCCACCCGATCTCCGAGCTTCGGACCCAGTACTACCTCACTTTGGACGTGAAGGACCAGCCTGGCGTGCTGGCAACGGTGGCCCAGGTGTTCGGCGATCACCATGTCTCGATCCGGTCAATGGAACAGATCGGCCTCGGTGGCGGAGCTCGCCTGGTGTTCATCACGCACATCGCCCGTGAAGCCGACGTTCAGGCGACGCTCGCTTCACTGGCAGAACTGGACGTCGTCGCGCGGATCGGCGTCCTGCTGCGGGTCATCGGGGCGGAACGCTGATCGGGATGATCTCCTGGCGCGGAGTGATCGAGGAATATCGAGACTTCCTCCCGGTCTCCGAGTCGACACCTGTGGTGACGCTGTTGGAGGGCGGGACGCCCTTGCTCGCGGCCCCGCGACTGTCAGAACGCGTCGGTGCCAATGTGCTGCTCAAGCTCGAGGGAGCGAACCCGACCGGCTCGTTCAAGGACCGGGGCATGACGATGGCCATCTCCAAAGCTGCCGAGGAGGGAGTCAAGGCAGTCGTTTGCGCCTCGACCGGCAACACCTCAGCTTCCGCGGCGGCCTACGCGGCCCGGGCCGGGATGAGTTGCTCAGTGCTCATCCCCGAGGGCCATATCGCTCTCGGGAAGCTGGCCCAGGCGCTCGTGCATGGGGCGCACGTCCTACAGGTGCGGGGCAATTTCGACGTTGCCCTCGAGGTTGTGAGGGAGCTGCCGGGACGCGCGCCAGTAGTGGTCGTGAACTCGGTGAACCCGTTTCGCATCGAGGGGCAGAAGACGGGCGCATTCGAGATCGTGGACCACCTCGGCGATGCGCCCGAGGTCCACTGCATCCCGGTGGGCAACGCCGGGAACATCACGGCCTATTGGCGTGGCTATTGCGAGTACCGCAACGCCGGGCGCTCCACGAGGCTGCCGAGAATGTTCGGGTTCCAGGCTGCCGGCGCTGCGCCGATCGTCGCCGGTCACCCGATTGCCGAGCCCGAGACAGTCGCCACGGCGATCCGGATCGGGAACCCGGCCTCCTGGTACGGAGCGACAGCCGCAGCGTCGGAGTCCGGCGGCGGGATCTATGCGGTGACCGATGAGGAGATCTTGGAGGCATACCGTTTCCTCGCCACAGAGGAGTCGGTGTTCTGCGAGGCGGCCTCGGCGGCGTCTGTCGCAGGACTGCTGAAGACGTCGGTGCCCACAGGCGCGGCCGTCGTGTGCGTGCTGACCGGCCACGGGTTGAAGGACCCGGACCTGGCAATCAGCCAGGTGTCGGTGCCTGCGGTGGTCGATGCCGACCTCAAGTCGGTGCTCGGCGCGCTCGGGCTCTAACTGACTTACCGGAGCGGATCACCCGCATAGCCACACAGAGTGGTAATCGAAGGTGATGTTGAGGGTGATTCACCACTCTCAGTGCTTGGGCCGTCCCGTCCCGAGCCGATCAATCCTTGTGGTGGTACGCCACATGGGAACGACCCGAACAGAGCAGGACGAGCCTCTCGCCGTCACTGACGGACCGGGGGACTGGCAGGCCACGAGGGCGCCTCAGACCCGGCCGGGTCGATGGTGGGAGCTTCACCCCAGGTTGCTGCGGACGGTCGCAGCCGTCGCGCTCGTCTGGGGTTGCGCCTACCTCGGCTGGCGGCTCCTCGAGACCGGACGAGCGGCCAACCCGGAGGCGTTCTACGTCCTCTGGTTCGTGGAGCTGTACAACTTCACCTCGCTCGTGTTCCTGGCCTTCTACGGGTGGCGCTGGTCGGAGCCGTGCCGGCCACCGGCCACGCCCGGCTATCGCGTCGATGTCTACGTGGCGACCTACGACGAGACGCGTGAGGTCGTCGAGGCCACGCTCGCGGGATGCGCGGCGCTCCGTTACCCCCATGAGACTTTCCTCCTCGACGACGGCCGACGTCCCGATATGGAGCTCTTGGCGGGGGAGTGGGGCGCACACTGGATCAGCCGGCCGGACAACTCGCACGCGAAGGCGGGAAACATCAATCACGCGCTCGAGTGCACGAGCGGCGACCTGATCTTCTGCCTTGACGCCGATCATGTCCCGCTCCCCGACGCACTCGACGCCACCGTGGGCTACTTCGACGACGAGAAGGTCGCTCTCGTCCAGAGCCCGCACGACTTCTACAACCAGGATTCGGTGCAGCACTACGAGGTTGGCCGGCATGAGCAGAGCATGTTCTTCGAGGTGGTCTGCCCGGGCAAGGACCGGCACAACGGCGTCTACTGGTGCGGCTCGGCGGCGATTCTGCGTCGAGCCGCGCTCGTCGAGGTTGGCGGAGTGGCCACCCAGACGATCGCCGAGGACTTCCACACGACCATCAAGATGCACAGGGCGGGATGGACGACTCACTACCACGACGAGATCCTCGTCCAAGGTCTCGCGCCGCTTGACATGGACGGGTACCTGTTGCAGCGGGACCGCTGGGCGCGCGGCAACCTCGCAGTGTTCCGCCTCCCAGAGTCTCCGCTCAGGCTTCGTTCGAAACTCGGCCCGCGCCAGAGGTTCTCCTACTTCGGCAGTCTCTTTGCCTACGGTGCCGGTGTCTCGCGACTGGCCATGATCGGATTGCTCGTGGCGGTCCTAGTGGGCGGCGTGCTGCCGGCCCGTATGACCTTGCTCAGCCTCGCGGTGCTCTGGCTGCCCTGGACGATCCTCGCGGTCACCTCTGCCACCGCGCTTTGTCGGGGCCACCTCCGTACTGGCGAATCCTCTCACTACACGCTCGTCACCGCCGCGGTCTTCACCCGAGCGCTGCGATGCGCGCTGTTCCCCTCTCGGACCAAGTTCAAGGTCACTCCGAAATCGGGCGCCGGCGCCGGTGGCCTTCATTCACTTGGGCGCCTCAAGCTCGTGACCGCCTTCGGCATTGCCCTTGCCGGTGGGCTCGTCTGGCGGGCGCTGGGAATCCTCGGTTACGTGCACGCACGGGCGCTTCCCGCGTGGGCAGCGACGTTTGCAATGATCCTCGGAACCTGGGAGCTCTATCGAATCGCCCAGTCGTTGAGGATTGTCTTTCGCAGACAGCAGCGGCGCGAGCAGGTCCGCTTCGGCTGCCTTGCCCCGGCGACGATCACGAGTCCGGCGCGCGAGCACACCTACGGACGAGTTGTCGACGTCTCGGTGTCGGGTGTCGGGCTGTTGGTCGCCAACGAGATCGAAACGGGATCGGTCTTGCAACTCGAGTTCACCTTGCCCGGCCTCGACGACACGACACTGCCTGTGGCGGTCGCGGTCGCCGTGCAGTCGGTGAGGCCCGACCAGTCGGGGGGATGGCGGCTCGGCGCGTCCATCGTTGAGACAGATGGAGCTTCACGAGACAACCTCGTCCGCTACTGCTATGTCGTGCACCCCTGTGAGCGTCTCCGCAAGAGCCGCCTCGAATCCCAGGAGCAGACGGTGCCGTCACTCATCGCGATGGCTCCGGACGCTTCAGTGGCCCATGCGGACGACGTCGACAACCCGCGTTCGATTGCGCGCCCAGCAGCCGGCTGACGGCTCCAGAACACCGGCGGTGTTTGCTGCCAGACCAATGCTCCGCTAGTATGCTGTTGCCCTGGTTCGTCATTGCGGACGCCAGCTCGTCCTAATGGGCGGGTGACCCGAATGGGGCGGCGGGAATCGCAGAGGTCCGTTCCCTGTTATCACCTATACCGCGCTTCCTCCCGTGCAGACGCATTAGCCGCCATGGGCACCCACTGATTGGGCTGTGCGATCCGGCGAAGTCGACGAGTTGTTCTGATTGGAGACTCCCGGCGACGGATTGCAGGCTCGGGTCGATTGCATGACCCGAGCGGTCCGAATGACCGCTCGGGAGGGCACGGCGGGACCGTCTGGGGGAGCACCGACATCGCGGAATCCCGGAAGGTCCGGGCACCACCTCCAAAGAACCACCTCAAGCAACAGGAATATCCAGAGAGGAAGCTGATGAGCGAAGAGCAGCTCGAACGTTCGATCCTCGAGCGCAAAGCGAGCGACGAGCTTCGGGCAATCGCGACCGCCATGTCCCTCGAGCCCGTAGCGCGCTTGCGCAAAGCGGATCTGGTGAACCAGATCCTGCGTGCTGCCGGCGTCGAGGTCGAGGGCACCTCACCGTTGTCCGCGACAACCGCGGCATCGGTGCAGTCGTCGCCTTCCAACGGTGGCGCCATCGTCACCAGCCAAGCACCCGAGGCTGACGGCGCATCCACTTCGAAGCCGGCGCGAGGACGCACCTCGAGGGCGCGGTCCACGGTCAAGGCGCGCCCGGCGGATTCGTCGCCGGCCCATGCCGAGGTGAACGGAAGTGGGGGCGGGCAAGCTCATGAGCTGAGTGAGGGCAATGGCGTCTCGACGCCGGCAGGCTCGGCATTTCTCTACGGGAGCGACTCCGCAGACTCGACTGAGGTCGGGGACGCGATCGCAGAAGGCGCAGCTGCCGTTCTGGCGAGCTCAGGCCTTGGCCGCGCCAGTAGAGAGCCAGCTCCGAATACCGGTACGAGTCTTGCATCAGGCGAGTCCCGGCCTGGTGAGATCACGTCCAACCTGGCCGGCGGTGCCGCTTCGGGTACTGAGACGCTTGATCGGGTGTCCGGGGAGGTGTCGACCACGACGCGGCCTCAGCGCCAGGCCCCGCAACACTCCCAGCCTGGGCGAGGCAATCAGAGCAGTCAAGGTGGCCAGATCGGCCAGATCGGCCAGGGTGGCCAGGTCGAGACGGGCAACCGTCGTGGGCGGCGCCGTCGCGGCCGTGACCGCGAACGTGGGGGTCAAGAGCCGCAGGGGGGCGGCCAGGAAGTCGCCTGGCAGGGCGAGCTCGTGCCGGTCCGCGGTCTGCTCGATCTACGGGACGAGGGTTACGGCTTCCTGCGCACGAGCGGGTACCTGCCGAGTGGCAAGGACGTGTACATCTCGGTTTCGCAGGCCAGGCGGTTCGCCCTGCGCCGCGGCGACGCCATCGAGGGTGCGTGCCGTCCGGCCGGGCCGAGCGAGAAGTACCCGGCCTTGTTGCGGATCGACACGGTTTGCGGGATGACGCCGGAAGAGGCCCGTGAGCGGCCGCGCTTTGAGGACCTGACGCCGCTGTTTCCCGACCAGCGGATGCGGCTCGAGCTGAAGGACGATCCGCTCAACACGACCGCGCGGATCGTCGATCTGATCTCGCCAATCGGCAAAGGGCAGCGGAGCATGATCGTGTCGCCGCCGAAGGCGGGCAAGACGACGATCCTGAAGCAGATAGCCCATTCGATCGAGCAGAACGACCCGAGCGTCCATCTCATGGTCCTGCTCGTGGACGAGCGTCCCGAGGAGGCCACGGATTGGCGCCGCTCAGTGAAGGGCGAGGTGATCGCCTCGACCTTCGACCGTCCTGCCGACGAGCACACGACCGTCGCAGAGCTCGCGATCGAGCGGGCCAAGCGGCTTGTCGAGCTCGGGAGAGACGTTGTGATCATCCTGGACGGGATCACCCGTCTCGCCCGGGCCTACAACCTGGCCCAGCCGGCGACAGGGCGCATCATGTCCGGTGGTGTGGACTCCGGCGCCCTCTACCCGCCGAAGAAGTTCTTCGGAGCCGCTCGCAACATCGAGGAGGGCGGCTCGCTCACGATCCTCGCGACGGCCCTGGTGGAGACGGGCTCGAAGATGGATGAGGTGATCTTCGAGGAGTTCAAGGGCACCGGCAACATGGAGCTCCGCCTCGACCGCAAGCTGGCCGAGCGGCGGATCTACCCGGCGATCGATGTCAACGCCAGCTCGACGCGCCATGAGGAGCTGCTCTTCGACCGTTCCCAGCTCCAACAGGTCTGGAAGCTCCGCCGGGTGCTGAACGCCCTCGGCAGCGATGGAGGTGGTGGGGCCGGGCTCGAGCTCCTCATGGACAAGATCCGCACGACCCGCTCCAACGACGAGTTCCTCGCCGAGATCGCCAAGGCGCCGATCCCAGGCGGCTGACTAGCCCCGGAGCGGCCCTCGCCGAGCTCCGTCCGACCCGGCTTACAATGGAGAGATCATGAAGACAGACATCCACCCCGCCTACACGACCGCGTCGGTGCGCTGCTCGTGCGGGAACACCTTCACGACGCGGTCGACCAAGTCCGACCTGCATGTCGAGCTGTGCAACGAATGCCATCCCTTCTACACGGGCAAGCAGAAGCTGGTGGACACCGGTGGGCGAGTGGAGCGCTTCGAGCGCCGCTACGGCCAGCGCAAGACCAAGCGCTGACTCGCTCGTCGCGCCGGGTGGCCCTCGTCGGTCAGCTTCTCCGCGATCCGCTCGGCGATCCCCCGGGTCGCACCGTGCTTGCTGGCGTACACAACGAGTACCGGCATGGTCGACCTCCGCTTTCATCGTGCGATCTCGTCACGATCTCGCCTCGAGCCCCAAGATCCCTACTTGGAGGGTACGGCGTCCTCGGACTCGGGAGTAGTGATTGTTCAAAGCCCGGCGTCGCGCCTATGCCCCGGGACTAGCCCGGACATCGGCCATGGAGCGGTCCTGGGTCCGCGCGGGGCGGCACTAGCCTGAGTACGTGCTCGATCGCCTTGAGGCGCTTGAGGCCGAGTACTCACAGGTCCTCACACGCCTCTCTGACCCAACGCTCTCGAAGGATCCCAATGAGCTGCGCGCGCTGTCGCGCCGCCACAAGGAGCTCGAGACCGTCGTACGCAAGATGCACGAGCTCAAGTCCGCGCAATCCGACGTCGCCATCGCTCGCGAGCTGGCGTCCGAAGCCGTCGGTACAGAGCGCGAGCTCGGCCGTGACGAGCAGAGTGCCGCAGAGGCAAGGGTCGTGGCACTCGAAACGGAGCTGCGCGACCTGCTGATGCCCCGTGACCCACACGACGGGCGCAACGTGATCGTCGAGATCCGCGGAGCGGAGGGGGGAGAGGAGGCGAACCTGTTCGCCAAGGACCTCTTCGACATGTACCAGCGTTATGCCGACCGACGAGGTTGGCGCCCAGAGGTGCTGGACCTTCGAGAGTCTGAGCTCGGGGGCGTCGGCGGGGTCACGTTTCTCGTCAAGGGCGAGGACGCGTGGCAACGACTGCACCAAGAGGCCGGCACTCACCGGGTGCAGCGGATCCCGGTCACCGAGTCCCAGGGACGCGTCCACACCTCCTCCGCGACGGTGAACGTGCTGCCCGAGGCCGACGAGGTCGAGGTCGAGATCGAGCCCGGCGATATCCGCATCGACGTCTACCGCTCGACCGGCCCCGGGGGACAATCGGTCAACACGACGGACTCGGCTGTCCGGATCACCCATCTGCCAACCGGCCTCGTGGTGGCGATGCAGGACGAGAAGAGCCAGATTCAAAACCGCGCGGCTGCGCTCAAGGTGTTGCGCGCGCGCCTTTACGAGCTCGAACTGCAGAAGAACGCGGCCGCCCTGGCCCAGGAACGGCGTGCGCAGGTGGGCGGTGGCGGCCGCTCGGAGAAGATCCGGACGTACAACTTCAAGGACAACCGGGTCACTGATCATCGGATCGGGCTCACCTTGAAAAAGCTCGACCGGATACTGACAGGCGACCTCGACGAGCTCGTCGACGCGCTGCTGGCAGACGAGCGGGGCCGCCAGCTGCTCGAGGGATGAGAAGGCGGGCAGAAGTGGCCGGGGCCACCTGGCGGCAACTGCGGCGTAAGACGGCCGAAGCGATTGCCGACCCGGTTCAGACGACGTGGTTGCTCGAAGAGGCCAGTGGCTTCGACGGCGCTCGGTTGTTGCGCGAGCTCGACAGTCAAGCACCGCCCGGGGCCGCGGCACGGCTCGAGTCGCTCGTGCGGCGCCGTCTTTCTGGTGAGCCGCTCCAGCACGTGCTCGGTCACTGGGGGTTTCGGGAACTCGACGTTGCCGTCGATTCGCGCGTGCTCGTCCCGCGCCCGGAGACGGAGGTCGTTGTCTCCGTCGCCCTGTCCGAGGTCGACCGTCTTCATGCTTTGCGGGCCGGCTCGGAGATGCTCGTGGTCGATCTCGGCACGGGTTCGGGTGTGATCGCGCTCTCGCTCGCGCTGGAGCGGGCCACGGTGCGGGTCATCGCGACCGACCGGGACCCTGCCGCTCTCGATCTCGCCGCCGTCAACTTGTCGGGGATCCCGATCGAGGCCGCGGCGCGAGTGCAGTTCCGCCAGGGCGACTGGTACCAAGCCTTGCCCCTCGACCTCGCCGGTCAGGTCGCCTTGATCGTTGCCAATCCGCCGTATCTCGCCGAGCACGAGTGGGCTGGCCTCGACCCGACGGTACGGGGCTTCGACCCGTTCGGGGCGTTGGTGGCGGGACCAAGCGGGCTCGAGGCCATCGAAGCGATCGTGGCCGGTGCACCGGCGTGGCTGTGCCGGCGCGGCGCCCTTGTGGTCGAGATCGCGCCCGACCAGGCGCGACCGGTGCTCGAGCTCGCGCGCGAGGCCGGGTTCCCCAGAGCGAACGTCGAAGACGACCTGGCGGGGAGACCGCGCGTGCTCATGGCCGAACAGTGAACCCGCGGGAGCTCGACGTGCTCGTGGAGGCGCTGGCGGCAGGGAAGGTCGTGGCGGTCCCGACCGACACCGTCTACGGGCTCGCCGTCGATCCGCGCCTGGCGGGGGCTGTCGACAGGGTATTCGCGCTCAAGCAGAGACCCGAGCAATTCCAACTGCCGGTCCTGATCGCGGATCCGGCCGGGCTCGTGGACCTGGCGGAGGCGACTGCGGCCGCCGAACGGCTCATTTCGCGTTACTGGCCCGGACCGCTCACCCTTGTGCTGCCACGGCGATCCGGCATCGCGTTCGACCTCGGTGGCGACAGTGCGACGATCGGGCTCCGTTGTCCGGCGAATTCGCTCCTGAGAGAGCTGTTGCGAAGCACCGGACCGCTCGCGGTGACGAGTGCGAACCGCCACGGGGAGGCCCCCCTGCGCACGGCCGACGAGGTTCGTGGGCACTTCGGGGCCGCCGTCACGGCGGTGCTCGACGGCGGTAGGTGCGACGGCCGGCCGTCGACGGTGATCTCGCTCACCGGTGCCGGCGTGAAGTGCCTGCGGGAAGGGGCGCTCTTGTTCGCAGAGCTCGCCGCGATCGCCGTGGGCTCGTGAGCTTGCAGCTCTTCGCGCTCAGCTAGGACCGGCGTCGCGGCAGCCAACTGAATCGCCTGATCGCGAACACGAGCGGGATCACGCACCAGATGGCGAGGTTCTCCAGCCACACTGCGTGGATCGAGCTGCTGTGAACCTGAGGGTTCATCGCGTTGTAGCTGGCGAGGACGAATGGCCGTATCGGGAAGTAAGAGGCGATCTTCGCGAGCACCGAGCTCGACGAGAGCGGGAAGAAGGTGCCGGAGATGAACATGAGAGGCAGGTAGACGCCGTTCACGATGGCGGGCGCCGCATCCGCGTTCGGGATGATCACGGTGATCGCGACCCCGAGCGCGCAGAAAGTTGCCGCGCCGAGCACAACGATGACCGCGATGGCACCGTAGGAGTGCGCGGGGACTATGAGACCGTAGAACGCCACGCCGACGCCGAGCGTGAGGGCCACTAGCACCAGCGCGCGGATCACGCAGCTCGCCACGGTTGCCACCATGTAGGCCCAGGGCGGAAGGGGCGTGCCGCGGAACCGCTTCAAGATGCCCTGCTCCCGCTGATTGGTGAGTGTCACCGAGAGATTGGTGTAGCAAGCGGAGATCACCCCGAAAGTCATGATCCCCGGGATGAAGTACTGGTCGAGATTGAGCCCGTCATAGTGGGCACCTCTGTAGAGCGAGGCGAAGATGACGAGGAACATCACCGGCATGAAGAAGGTGAAGAAGGCACCCATCGGGTTGCGCCAATAGGCGAGCTGCTGGTACCAGAGCTCGCTGGCGACGATGCGGAGGGATTTCACGCCTTGTCCTCGGCGGTGAGCGACAGGTACACGTCCTCCAGGCTCGGGCGGGCGACTTCGAGCCCTTCGAGCTCGATATCGTGCGCGACCGCCCAAGAGGTGAGCCGGTGCAGCAGCGGCGTCGGGGAGTCGGTGTCGACCTCGATCATGCGACGGCCGTCTATCGGGCTGACGCTGAGGTGGGTGTCGGCGAGCCCGAGCTCCGCGGTGCTGGCGGCCTGCTCGGGCAGCACGAAACGGACCTTCGCGGTCCCCGTGTCCCGTCCCCCGATCGAGTCGGGCGTCCCCGAGGCGACGATGACCCCCTTCGCGATCACCGCCACACGGTCCGCGAGCACTTGTGCCTCGTCCATGTAGTGCGTCGTGAGAAGCACAGTTCTGCCCTCGCCGGTGAGGCTGCGGACGATGTCCCATGCCTCGCGGCGCGCATTGGGGTCGAAACCGGTCGTGGGCTCGTCCAGGAAAAGGAGCTCCGGGTCCCCGATCAGCGCCAGGCCAAGGTCCAACCGGCGTTGCAGGCCGCCCGACAACGTCCGGACCCGGGCGCCCGACTTCTCGCCGAGCCCGACGAGATCGATCACCGCGTCGGGATCGCGCGGATGGGGGTAGTACGACGCCCGCCGCCTCAGCACCTCGCGGACGGTCAGGAACTGCTCTACGGCCGTCTCCTGCAGGACGATCCCGACGCGCTCGAGCATTCGCCGCCGATCATGCCGGGGGTCGTGCCCGAGTACGGCGATCTTGCCGGCGCTCGCTGTCTGGTAGCCCTCCAGGATCTCGACGATCGTGGTCTTGCCTGCGCCGTTCGGTCCGAGCAGAGCCAGGACCTCGCCAGTTTGAACTTCGAGATCCACGCCGCGGACAGCCTTGACGGCACCGAAGTCCTTACGGAGCCCGCTCACCGAGACCGCCAGTTCCATCTCGCTCAAGCTAGCCAAACCCGAGCGGGGCACAGGCCGGGTTCGTGGGCCGCGCCGAAGCCGCCCGGTAGACTCGCCCCGTGCGCGTTTCGGCAGGTTCGGACCACGCCGGTTTCGAGTTGAAGGGGCTGCTGATCGAGCACCTCGCGTTCTTGGGGCACGAGGTCGTGGACCTAGGCACGCACTCGCCGGAGCCGGTCGACTACCCGGACTTCGGCGCAGCGGTTGGCCAGAGTGTCACCTCGGGCGACACCGATCTCGGGGTCTGCGTGTGCGGCACCGGGATGGGCATCGCAATCGCGGCGAACAAGGTCCATGGTGTGCGCGCGGCCGCTGTGCACGACGTGACCTCAGCAAGGCTGGCCCGTGAGCACAACAACGCGAACGTGATCTGCTTCGGCGCGCGCCTGCTTGGCACCGAGGTGGCCACCGACGCGCTCGAGATGTTTCTGCGCAGCGAATTCGGGGGAGGTCGGCACCTCCGGAGAATCGAGAAGATCGCCGCTCTCGAGAAACGGCAGGCCTGACGCCAGGACCCGGCCACGACATCTTTCGAAGGAGCCAGCACGTGACAACACGGACCGTCGACGCATCGAGTAGGAGCGCCTTCTTGCCGGGCGCGCTCGCGGGGGACCCCGAAGTGCACGCTCTGCTCGAACGTGAGATCGAACGACAGCGAACCAGCCTTCAGATGATCGCATCGGAGAACTTCACGTCGCCCGCCGTGCTTGCCGCCTCGGCGTCGGTGCTGACGAACAAGTACTCCGAGGGTTACCCCGGGCGGCGCTACTACGGCGGCAACGTCGTAGTGGATCAGGTAGAGGACCTCGCACGGACGCGGGCGACGGAGCTGTTCGGCGCGGAGCATGCCAACGTCCAGCCGCACGCAGGCGCGAACGCGAACCTGGCGGCCTATCTCGCGCTCGTAAAGCCGGGTGACACCATCCTGGCGATGCGCCTCGATCAGGGTGGGCACCTGACACACGGCTCTCCTGTCAGCATCACAGGCAAGCTGTACCGCTTTGTCTCCTACGGGGTCACACCTGCGGCTGCCGACGGTTCGGGCGAGCGGATCGACCTGGACTTGGTTCGCGACCTTGCCATCCGCGAGCGGCCTCGGCTGATCGTGGCAGGGGCCACCGCCTATTCCCGTGCGATCGACCCGCAGCCGTTCCGCGAGATCGCCGATGAGGTCGGGGCCCGCTTCATGTTCGACGCAGCGCACCCGGCCGGCCTCATCGCCGGCAAGGTCCACCCGAGCCCGGTGGGCATCGCAGACGTCGTGACCTTCACCACCCACAAGACCCTTCGCGGCCCGCGAGGTGGCGCCATCCTGTGCGGCGCCGACCTCGCAAAAGCTGTCGACTCGGCAGTCTTCCCGGGCTTGCAGGGCGGACCGCTCGAGCACGTGATCGCTGCCAAGGCCGTGGCGTTCGGGGAGGCGCTCAGGCCTGAGTTCCGCGACTACGCGTCCAGGGTGGTGCGCAACGCGGCGGCGCTCGCGGAAGCGCTCACTGCTCAAGGGTTCCGGCTCGTCGCCGGGGGGACGGACAATCACCTCGTGCTCGTCGACTTGCGAACCTTCGAGGCCGAGCTCACCGGCAAGCTCGCCCAGGAGGTCCTGGACCGCACGGGGATCACCTGCAATCGAAACGCGATCCCGAACGACCCGAGACCTCCCTTCGTGGCGAGTGGTCTGCGGCTGGGATCGGCGGCAGAGACAACCGCCGGGCTCGGTGAGACGGAGATGGCTGAGGTTGCCTCGCTCATTGCGCGGACTCTCCGCGGGCGGGAGGACGAGGGTGAACTGGCCTCGGTTCGCGGCGAGGTCAGGGAGCTGTGCCGCCGGTTCGACCCCTACCCGGGTGGCGTCGCGTCGGCCGGGTGACGGGCCCCTTGTCACTTGCGAGGACAGGTGCGGGACGGGGATCGGGGCTAACAGGGGTATTCTCTTGCCGACTCGGTGGCGGCAATGCGAGGATTGGCGACCGGAGTGAGCAGTAAGCCCTCGCCGAGCTTCAGCACGCTGATCGGTATGGGCGTCGCAACGGCCTTGTGTGTTGCCGTCGGGGTGGGCGGCGGGTACTGGCTGGACAGGACGTTCCACACCGGTGAGCTGTTCACGTTTGTTGGTCTGGCGCTCGGGGTGATCGCCGCGGTTGCGACGGTCTACTCCGATGTCAAGAAGTTTCTCTGAGAGCCAGCAGCGTGGCCGGCCCCAACGGGTCGCACGCCCGCTGTCCTCGAGCTGATCAAGAAGAGGGCATGGAGCGACTCGCAGCGGTACTGGAGCAGCTTGACCTGCCGGAGATCTCGAGAATGCTCCGGCGCACGGTCTTCGGCGCCATCGGCGTCGGCATCATCGCGCTCGTCGTGCTGTCGATCGTCGGCTACCCCCTTGCCGGCCTGGGCGCCTGCATCGGCCTCGGCCTGGGCCTGGTGAACATCCGCCTCGTGATGTCGACAGCGTCGCGGCTGAACTCTTTGGGCACGACCAAGATCAAGCGTCCGATGGCGATGAACACCCTGATGCGTCTCGCTCTCACGACGGTGGTCGCGATCGTCCTGGTCGTTGTGAACCTGCCCCTCGGTATGGGCGTGCTCGGTGGTGTCGCGGTGTTCTACTTCCTCTTCGTCGTGAGCCTGGTGGCTACGCTGCTCCGCCAGGGAGCCGTCACATGAGCGGTCTCGGGCTGCTGGCCAACGCGGGTTCCATCACGGTTGGCAACTCCCCCACGATCAAGCTGCTCGGCCTGACGGTCAACAAGTACGACGTCATCTCTTCGCTTGTCGCGGGAGTGCTCGTGATCGGGATCGGGCTCGTCGTGAGGCTGAACATCACCGCCGAGGTGCCCGGCAGGATGCAGCTCGTCTTCGAGACCCTCTCGAATGCGGTCTCGCGCCAGGTCGAGTCGTCCATCGGCCCCAAGGGACGACGGGTCGTGCCACTCGCGATGACGTTGTTCCTCTACATCCTGTTCTGCAACTGGCTCGAGATGATCCCCTCGGGTCACGCTCCCCAGTTGTTGCCGTCCCCGACCGGCGACGTGAACATGACCTACGCGATGGCGCTCACCGTGATCATCCTCGTGCACGCGACCTGGATCCGGACCCAGGGCCTCGGCAACTATCTCGGTCACTACTTCCGGCCCTACAAGGTGCTCTTCCCGATCAACTTGATCGAGGAGATCGCAAAGCCGCTCACCCTGGCCCTCCGTCTCTTCGGCAACATCTTCTCCGGCGGGATCATGCTGTTGTTGATCTGGGCGCTCCTGCCCTGGTTCGTTGTCCCGATCGGGGACCTCGGTTGGAAGATCTTCGACGGCCTGTTCGTCGCACCCATACAGGCGTTCATCTTCTCGTTGCTGACGATCCTCTATTTCCAGACCGCTATGTCAGGAGACCATTGAGCACTCACAACCTCGAGCAGAACTCCAACCCGTTCAGGAAAGGAGCAGGTAAACCCAATGGCAAATGACCTCAACCAGGCGATCGAGCTTGCCGGCGCGATGGTCGGCGGCGGACTTGCCCTCGGCGGCGGCGCGATCGGCGCGGCCATCGGCGACGGCTTGGCCGGTAGCCAGACGATTGCCGGCGTCGCCCGTCAACCCGAGGCGCAAGGCCGGCTNNTTCATGGTCCTGTTCGTCTTCGTCCTCGCCAAGAAGTAGCGACGGAGGTCTTGCTGGATGCTGTTTGCAAGCGCCGGGGCCGCAAGCTCCGGCAACGGTGGGAACTTCCTCATCCCGAACGGCACCTTCGTCGTCGAGCTGGTCATTTTCCTGGTTGTGCTCGGTGTCGTCGCGAAATGGATCCTGCCGCCGCTCCAGGAAGTGTCCGAGACGCGACGGGTCCGTATCAGCTCCGCGTCGCAGAAGGCGGAGGAAGCACGAGCCGCGAGCCAGAAGGTGCTGGCTGAGCACGACCGGGTGTTGACTGAGGCACGAGCCCAGGCTCGTGCCATCGTCGACCACGCGAATCAGGGCGCGGACCAGGCACTCCAACATGGTCGCCAGCGGGGCCAGGAGGAGTACGACCGGTTGGTCAAAGCCTCCCGGGCCGAGACCGCGGAAGAGGGCCGGCGAGCACATGAGGAGCTCATCGGGCGACTCGACACGCTCGTGGCGTCCGCGGCCGAGCGTGTGCTCGGCAGTCGTGTCGACGTCGACCAGCGCCGCGCACTGATCGACCAGGCGATTGCAGCCGCCACGGCCGGGGGAGCGGGCTAGCCGTGGTGTCTTACCTGGCCGAGGTCGTCGGTTTCCTGCTGTTGGGCGTCTTCATCTACCGCTACGTGCGGCCGCCTCTCAGGAGGCTGATGGACCGGCAAGCCGAGTCGATACGATCGTCTCTCTCCTCAGCAGATGACGGGTTGGAGAGCGGCCAACGCATGCTTGCGGCGGCACGCGCGGCCCTCGAGGCGGCGCATTCGGACGCGGCAGCCATAATCGAGCGGGCGCACGAGACCGCAGCCCAGCTCCTCCTCGAGGGCGAACGCAATGGCCGGGAAGAGTACGACAGGCTCGTGGCAAGCGCCGCAGCCGAGGCTGACTTCGAGCGCCAGCGCGCCCGAGAGGAAGTCACGCACCAGGTTGGCGCCATCGTGATGGCCGCGACCGAGCTCGTCGTGACCGCCGAGATCGACACGTCGCTTCAGCGGGTGTTCATCGCCGAGACGATCGATGCTGCCGAGGCAATGGTATGAGAGACCTGCTGCGCGGTTATGCAACCGCGATCCTCGAATCGGCGGCTACGGCCGGGCGCGCGCTCGAGGTCGCGAATGATCTGGACGCGTTTTCGCGGGCCCTCACCGAGTCTGACCCGCTCCGCAACGTGCTCACGGATGGGGCCGTACCGGCCCGGGCACGTCGCGGTGTGGTGCACGATCTCCTGGATGCAAAGGCCGCAGCCGAGTCTCAGGCTCTCGTTTCCTGGGCAGCACTTGTGGAGCCTGCTCCCGAGTTCCCAGTTGCCGTGCTGGCGCTGGTCGAGCTCGCTCTCGAGACCGCCGATGCGGCGGACGCGGGCCAGGTCCGGACTGTTCCGGCCGAGGAGCTTCTCGGCGGCCGTACCGCGGTGCGCGAGAGGATCCGCGGTTACGCCGATCGACTGTTCCAGGAGGTCGACCGGCTGGAGCTCATCGACGACATCGAGGACGAGTTGGTCCGTTTTGCGAGGATCCTCGACTCGAGCCGTGGGTTGCGTCACGCGCTTGGCGACCCGTCGACTGCGGTCGCGCAACGGGTCGCTCTGGCCGGCGATCTGTTAAGGGGCAAGGTGCTGGTCGCGACCGCACGGCTTGTCACGTACGTGCTGGAGGCCGGCCACATCAGGGATCTCGTCGGTACGCTCGAGTGGGTCGCCGGGCTCGCCGCCGAGGAGCGGGGGCGGCGCGTCGCCGAGGTGCGCTCGGCGGTCGAGCTCGATGATGACGAGTACATCCGGCTCGTCGAGGCGCTCGAGCGCACGGCGGGTCGTCCGGTCAAAGTTCGCGTGCAGATCGAACCCTCGCTGTTGGGCGGGATGGCGGTCGAGATCGGCGATACCGTCATCGACGGCTCGGTGCGGCACCGTCTCGACCAGCTTCGCGAAACCCTGGCCCCGTCGACGGCCTTGCGAGACCTGTCGACTCTCGAGCATGACCGTTCCTGAACCAAGACGAAGAGGACAAAGGACCCCCACCGATGCCTGAGCTCACGATCAACGCCGACGACATCGCCGCGGCCCTGGCGCGCAATGTCAGCGACTTCACGGCCGGGACCGAGGCCGAGCAGGTTGGCCGCATCGCCGAGGTCGGCGACGGCATCGCACGGGTCACCGGCTTGCCCGGGGCCACTGTCAACGAACTGCTCGAGTTCGAGAACGGTACCGTCGGCCTGGCCCTGAACCTTGACGAGGAGTCGATTGGTGCGGTCGTGCTCGGCACGATGGACGGCCTCGACGAGGGGCAAGTGGTTCGCTCGACAGGCAGGATCCTGTCGGTGCCGGTGGGCGACGCGCTGCTGGGCCGCGTCGTGAACCCCCTCGGTGAGCCGATCGACGGGAAGGGCCCGCTGGGTGTCACCATTGATCGCCGTCTCGAGATCCAGGCACCGGGCATCGTGTCGCGCCAGCCCGTCTTTGAGCCATTGCAGACTGGCATCAAGGTCATCGACGCGATGACACCCATCGGTCGCGGCCAGCGCGAGCTCATCATCGGCGACCGCAAGACGGGCAAGACGACGCTCGCCACCGACACGATCATCAACCAGCGCGGCGCCGGCGTGAAGTGCATTTATGTCGCGATCGGCCAGAAGGGATCGACCATCTCCCAGACGGTCGCGACCTTCGCCGAGCACGGGGCCATGGCCTACACCGTCGTTGTCGCGGCGCCGGCTTCCGAGCCTGCGCCGTTCAAGTACCTCGCCCCGTATGCGGGTTGCGCAATGGGCCAGCACTGGATGGAGAACGGCGAGCACGCGCTCGTCGTCTACGACGACCTCTCGAAACAAGCCGAGGCTTACCGCCAGATCTCCCTGCTTCTTCGCCGTCCGCCAGGTCGGGAGGCCTACCCCGGTGACGTCTTCTACCTCCACAGCCGTCTGCTCGAGCGGGCGGCGAAGCTCTCCGACAAGATGGGCGGAGGGTCGCTTACGGCTCTGCCGATAATCGAGACCAAGGCGGGTGACATCTCCGCCTACATCCCGACCAATGTCATCTCGATCACCGACGGCCAGATCTTCCTCGAGAGTGAGCTCTTCTACTCGGGTGTCCGTCCGGCGTTCAACGTCGGGAACTCGGTGTCACGAGTTGGTGGCGCGGCGCAGATCAAGGCGATGAAGGCGGTGGTCGGCACTCTCAAGATCGACTTGGCGCAGTTCAGGGAGCTCGAGGCGTTCGCCACGTTCGGCTCCGAGCTCGACAAGGCGTCGCAGGCGCAGCTGGACCGCGGCTATCGCCTCACGGAGCTGCTGAAGCAGGGCCTGAACGTCCCCTTGCCGGTGCAGGAGCAGGTCGTCGTCATCTACGCGGGCGTACGCGGCCACATCGACGACGTACCTGTCGAAGAGGTGCAGCGCTTCGAGTCCGAGCTGCGGGCGTTCATGCGGGCGCGCCACGCCGACATGCTCGAGCAGATCGCCTCGACGGGTGCCCTGCCCAACGAGGGTGATCTCGAAGCTGCGATCGTGGAGTTCAAGCGAGGCTTCGGCCCCTCGGACGCTTCGCCGGCGGCTGGCGCCGCGGGCGCCGGCGGGCCAGTCGCGCCCGGAACTGCAGCACCGGCCGAGGCGACCGCCTCGGCCGTGAGCGAGAACGGGGCCGAGTAGGCACATGGCAGGCGGCCAGGAGCGGATCCTTCGTCGACGCATCCGCACAATCGAGTCAACGAAGAAGATCACCCGGTCGTTTGAGCTCATCGCGGCGTCACAGATCTCGCGCGCCCAGGGACGCATCGCCGGCTCGCGCCCGTACGTGAATGCCATCTCGGACATCCTGGCGGAGACCGCCCGGGAAGGCGGGAGCTCGACGCGGCTGCTCGGGATCCCCGAGTCACCGCAGAACGTTCTCGCGCTCGTGATCGTGGCGGACCGGGGCCTCGCGGGCGCCTACAACTCGAGCGTGCTGCGCGCCGCCGAGCGCTTGATCCGTTCCGGGTCGCAGGTGGGTCAGAGCTACCGGGTGATGGTGATCGGCAAGAAGGCACAGGCCTATTTCCGTTTTCGCCGTCAGCCCGTCGAGCGCCAGTTCGTCGGTATGTCGGACCGGCCCACTTACGAGGATGCCCGGCAAGTGGCCGCTGTGATCGTGCCGCCGTTCCTCGGGAGCGAGGTCGACCTCGTGCAGATAGTTTCGACCCGGATCCGCTCCGTGAGCCGCCAGGTCGTCGAGACCCGCCAATTGCTCCCGGTACTGCCGAGCCCGAAGCCGTTTCGCCAGCAACCCTCCGGCGTCTCATCCGAGGTGCAAGTGACCGGGGACTCCGGCGCGACAGGCACTGTTTCGGAGACCGGCGGCTACGGCTCGCCTGCGCCCGAGAGAAAGCTTGGCTACTTCGAGTTCGAGCCGGACGTCGAGCAGTTGCTGGCGCAGCTCATCCCGCAGTACTCGGAGGCCTCGATCTACGCCGCGCTGTTGGAGGCGTCCGCTTCGGAGCATGCTTCCCGCCGACGGGCCATGTCGGCAGCCACCGAGAACGCCGAAGAGCTGCTCAAGACGCTCAGGCGAGTGATGAACCGTGCCCGCCAGGACTCCATAACGACCGAGATCATGGAGATCGTCGGAGGTTCCGAGGCGCTGCGCTCGGTCCGCGACGTTCCCCGTGACCTCACTCATCCGCAAGCAACCGAGGAGCAGAACGAATGACCACCGTTGCCCCCGACATCCCTGAGGCCAAGCAACTCGAGAACGGCCGCATTGTCGCGATCGCAGGCCCGGTCATCGACGTCGAGTTCCCGCCACACGCTCTGCCCGAGATCAACACGGCCGTCGAGGTGAAGCTCGTCGTCGACGGCACCGAGGTTCTCATCACCGCAGAGGTTGCCCAGCAGATCGGCGAGGGCCGGGCGCGCTGCATCTGTCTTAAGCCGACCGACGGGCTTGCTCGCGGAGCGACCGTAGTCAACACGGGACGCGGTATCACCGTTCCCGTCGGCGACGCCGTGCTCGGTCACGTTTTCAACGTGATCGGTGAGAGGCTCGATGCCGGCGAGATGGGCGAGCCCGACGCGTGGTGGGAGATCCACCGCCCGGCTCCCGAGTTCGACGCGCTCGAGCCGAGGCGGCAGATGTTCGAGACCGGAATCAAGGTCATCGACCTTCTGGAGCCCTACGTGCAAGGTGGCAAGATCGGGCTGTTCGGCGGCGCCGGCGTGGGCAAGACCGTGCTCATCCAGGAGATGATCCACCGGGTCGCCCAAGAGCACGGCGGAGTGTCCGTCTTCGCAGGCGTGGGTGAGCGCACCCGCGAGGGCACCGACCTCTGGCTCGAGATGCAGGAGTCCGGCGTCATCACCAAGGCGGCGCTGGTCTACGGCCAGATGGACGAGCCGCCGGGCGTGCGCCTTCGCGTGGCGCTCTCGGCGCTGACGATGGCGGAGTACTTCCGGGACGTGAAGAACCAGGACGTGCTGCTGTTCATCGACAACATCTTCCGTTTCGTGCAGGCGGGGTCGGAGGTGTCGACGCTGCTCGGCCGCATGCCATCGGCCGTCGGCTACCAGCCGACGCTCGCAGACGAGATGGGAGAGCTGCAGGAGCGGATCACCTCCACGAGGGGTCACTCCATCACTTCCATGCAGGCCGTCTACGTCCCTGCCGACGACTACACCGACCCGGCACCGTTCACGACCTTCACACACCTCGATGCGACCACGGAGCTGTCGCGCCAGACGGCGGCTCTCGGCATCTATCCGGCGGTCGACCCTCTTGCCTCGACGAGCAACATCCTCGCGCCCGAGGTTGTCGGAGACCGCCACTACCAGTGTGCGCGGCGGGTTCAAGAAGTGCTGCAGCGTGCTCGCGAGCTTCAGGACATCATCGCCATTCTCGGCCTCGACGAGCTCTCGGAAGAGGACCGCCTGAGCGTCACCCGGGCACGTAAGATCCAGCGGTTCTTGTCGCAGCCGCTGTTCGTCGCGGAGGTCTTCACCACCTTGCCCGGAATCTACGTCCCGATCGACGAGACTGTGCGCAGCTTCGAGGCCCTGGTGGGCGGCGACCTCGACGATGTTCCTGAACAGGCGTTCCTGAACGCGGGTGGCGTGGATGACGTGATCACGAAGGCCAAGACCATCGAGCGGGGCTGAGCGGTTTCCATGGCAAACCTGACCTACGTGGAGCTCATCACGCCCGAACGCGTGCTGTTCTCGGGCGAGGCCGAAGCAGTCGTGTTGCGTGCCGACGGAGCTGACACGACTTTCCTCGCGAACCACATGGACTACATCGGTGCCGTCGACATCTGCGTCTTGCGGGTCGAGGGCGTCCCGGCCGGCGGGTCCTCAAGCGGCGGGACCGGGTCCTCAAGCGGCGGAACCGGATCGGCAAGCGGCGGCGCTCCGGTCAGCGGTGGCTCGGCCGGCGCCGCGGGCACACCGGGCGAGCCGACACCACTTGGCGAGGTGCGAGCTGCGTTGCACGGTGGCTTCGTCAAGGTGGCCGACAACAAGGTGACGATTGTCGCCGGGGTCGCCGAGCTTGCCGAAGAGATCGACGTCGATCGTGCGCAGCGCGCGCTGGAGGCTGCCGAAGGTCGGCTTTCTGCCGGCGATGCGGCTGAAGCTGAAGCTGCGCTGGCCCGGGCACGTGTGCGGATTGAGGCCGCCGTCAAGCTCAAGGCTGACTTGAGCCGCTTGTAGCACCGGCGCCACCCCTCTCGCGCCATGGCGTAAATTCCTGAGATGCGCCTCGCCTTCAAGACCGCGCCGCAGGACACGAACTGGGACGACATGCTCGAGGTCTGGCGCGCAGCCGACGACATCGAGTTGTTCGAGTCCGGCTGGCTCTTCGATCACTTCTACCCGATCTTCTCCGATCCGACGGGGCCTTGCCTCGAGGGGTGGGTCACCCTTACGGCCTTGGCCCAGGCGACGAAACGCCTTCGTCTCGGGACGCTCGTGACTGGGATCCACTACCGGCACCCGGCCGTGCTCGCCAACATGGCGGCGACACTCGACATCGTCTCGGGGGGTCGCCTCGAGATCGGCATAGGAGCCGGCTGGAACGAAGAGGAGTCGGGTGCGTACGGCATTTCGGTCGGTACCCCGAAGGAGCGCAGCGACCGCTTCGAAGAGGCGTGTGAAGTCATCATCGGCCTCCTCTCGGACGACACGACCTCGTTCAGGGGGACCTACTACGAGCTGACGGGTGCTCGATGCAACCCCAAGCCGGTCCAGCGGCCGCATCCGCCAATCTGCATCGGCGGCAACGGTGAGAAGCGCACTTTGCGCACTGCGGCCCGCTTCGCCCAGCACTGGAACTTCGTCGGGGGCACGGTCGAGGAGTTCGCCCACAAGCGCGAGGTTCTCCACGAGCACTGCGCGAACCTCGGGCGCGACCCGGAAGAGATACTGCTGTCGAGCCACGTGCGCCACGAGGGCGACCCTGCCGCGACGGCGGCAGCAGCCGCGGCGCTCGCGGCGGCCGGTGCCGGTCTCGCCATCGTCTATCTACGGCCGCCCCACACCCCCGCCGTGCTCGAGCCGTTGGCGGAGGCTTTCAGCGCGTTGGGCTGAGCCGCGACGATCGCCCGCGGGCCATGACAGGGCGCGCCGCCGACTCGAGCCCAAGCGCCCGTGCAGGCTCTTGAGCCACGCGTGTGCTGCTGCGCGCCGATACTCGACATGGGAGCGCACGCGTTGTCAGAAACAGGGCGAAGCCACCACCAGGTCACGTTCCGCCCTAACCTCGCGCAGTGCCCCCAAGACGCCGGCTGACGGTCGCCCTCGTGGTGACCGGTACGGTAGCCAACGAGATCGACGGCCTGCGCCGAGCACTCGGGGCCAGAGCTCTGGAGCGCATCGCTCCGCACTGCACCCTCATCCCTCCGGTGAATGTCCGCGCAGAGAGCCTCGAGGCGGTCCTTTCAAATGTCCGTGCCGCCGCCCGAAAGAGCGCGCCGATCGCGGTGAACCTGGGCCCGCTCGCCACGTTCTGGCCGCGTACGCCTGTGCTCTACCTGGCGGTCGGCGGGGACCTCGACGCCATGACAGTGCTCCGGGACAACCTCGGGGTCGGTCCGCTTGCCCCACCGAAGGCGCGCCCCGAACGCCACTTCGTACCGCACCTCACCCTCGACCAACGCATCGAGCCCAGTCGGCTGCCTCACGCGCTGGAGGCGCTGGCCGATTATCGAACGACTTACTGTTTCGAGCGCGTCACCGTTCTCGAGCAGGACGCCGACCACCGTTGGCAGCCGCTCGCCGATGCCGCACTGGGCACGCCTGTGGTGGCCGGGAGAGGAAGTCTCGATCTGGAGGTCTCCGTGGTCGACCGCCCCGATCCCGTAGTCGCCGCGTGGGCCGACGAGCAATGGGCCAGCTACTCGAGAGAGCGCTACGGCGACGCGGTCCGCCCGATCACGCCGTATGCGCTCGTCGCGAGGGCCGACGACCGTCCCGTCGGGTTTGCAGACGGCGAGATCCGGGGCCCGGTCCTGCGGATCGGCCGGTTGATCGTCAGCCCTGAGTGGCGGAGCCTGGGAGTCGGTTCACACATGCTGCGCGCCGTTGAACGGCTCGGGCTCGAGCGGGGCTGCGGGCGGATCCGGCTCGAGACGCTTTCCGGGGGCCCCGCGGAGCAGTTCTACGCAGGGCGCGGCTATGTGGTCACCGGGACCCTCCCGAGGTGGCGAGAGGAGCGCGACTTCGTCCTGATGGAACGCGACATCGTCGTCACGAATGGAGGATCGCCACCTCAGCGGCGAATCGAGAGGAACCCGCCCCCGGCTGGGAGTGACCGCCTCACCTAGAGGGCGGCCCGGGCTCGCCGCCGAGCTCACGCGCCACCTCCTCGACGAGTCGGCCGGCCGCTTGTTCGGGGTCTGTCCGCCTCTCCCTCAGTGCTGTCAACAAGCCGGCGTTGGCGGAGCCGGCGACCGCCGCGCCGAGTGCGTTTTCGAAACGTCGCTTCGCGATCTTGAGCGCCTCATCCCTCGCACGCTCGGCGCGCCTCACCTCGAGCTGTCCCCGGCCCTCGAGGTGCTTGCGGTGCGAGGCGATCGCGTCCCAGAGCTCGGCGACGCCTTCACCGGTCGAAGCGACGGTCCTCACGATGGGCGGCGTCCAATCGAGGGTTCCCGAGAGCTGGAGCATGAGCCTCAGGTCACGTGACGTTTCTTGAACGCCAGGCCGGTCGGCCTTGTTGATGACCAGGACATCGGCGATCTCCAGGAGCCCGGCCTTGTTGGCTTGAACGGCGTCTCCCCAGCCAGGATTCACCACTACAACGACGGTGTCGCAGGTGGCGGCGATCTCGACCTCGACCTGCCCGACGCCGACGGTCTCGACGATCACGAGCGGCCATCCCGTTGCATCGAGCAGGCGGACCGCTTCGGGCACGGCGGCTGCGAGGCCACCGAAGTGGCCACGCGTGGCCATCGAGCGGATGAAGACGGCGTCGTCGAGCGCGTGCTGCTGCATGCGCACCCGGTCCCCGAGAATTGCTCCCCCCGTCACAGGCGAGGAGGGGTCGATGGCGAGCACGGCAACAGGACTGTCGAGGCGCTTGCGGATGTCGGTGAGCAAGGCGCTCGCCAGCGTCGACTTCCCAGAGCCCGGTGCACCCGTGAAGCCTATGGTGTAGGCGCTCCCGGCTCTCTTGAAGGTCAGCCCGGCAAGCTTGCGGCCTTCGTCACCACCCCGTTCGACGATGGAGAGCAGGCGAGCGAGGGCACCTCGGTCGCCTGAAGCGGCGGCTTGGAACAGCTCGCTCGTGCTCGTGCCCGGCCGGCCTCGCTTCACGGGGAGGAGACGCGCTCGATGTTCGCACCGAGCGATCGAAGGCGCTCGTCGAGGTCCTCATAACCGCGGTCGATGTGCTCGGCTCCGCTCACGTCCGTGACGCCGTCGGCTGCAAGGCCGGCCAGCACGAGCGCCGCTCCCGCGCGTATGTCCGATGCCCGAACCCGGGCACCTGACAACCTCGGCACGCCGCGCACGATCGCGTGGTGCCCTTCGGTCTTGATCTTCGCCCCCATCCGCCTGAGCTCGTCGATGTAGCGGAAGCGGCCGGCAAACAGGTTCTCGCTCACGATCGCGACCCCGTCCGCGACCGACAGCAGTGTCACAAGCAGCGGCTTGTAGTCCGTCGCGACGCCCGGATAGGGAAGAGTGGCGACGTCAACCGACCGCAGGCGCCCCTCGGCGGCGGCGAGGAGGCCTTCGGCTGTCGGCGTGCAGTCCATGCCCATCTGGCGGAGCTTCTCGAGGAGCATGTCCATGTGCTCGGGTCGTGCCCCTTTGACGAGCACTTCTCCGCCGGCGAGACCCACCGCAGCGACAAGCGTCGCCGCCTCCACCCTGTCGGGGATCGCGCGGTGATAGGCGGGGCGCAGCTCGTCCACTCCCTCGACTTCGATGCGGGAGGTCCCGGCGCCGTGGACGCGCGCTCCCATCTCGATCAACATCGACGCGAGGTCGCTGATCTCAGGTTCCCGGGCGGCATTCTCGATCACAGTCGTGCCCCGGGCGAGCACAGCACCCATCAGGATGTTGTCGGTCGCGGTGTGGCTCGGGAACTGGAGCACGATCCGCGCGCCGACGAGCCGGTCGCAGTGCCCTTCCACATAGCCGTGCTCGGCCACGAAAGTGGCTCCGAAGTCCTCGAACGCGCTCAGGTGGAAGTCGATCGGACGGTACCCGAAGTCGTCGCCGCCAGGCATCGAGACCCTGGCAGTGCCGTAGCGGGCGAGCAAAGGGCCAAGCACGACGATCGACGCCCGCATCTTCTCGACGAGCTCGTAGGGTGCGACGGGCGTCACGTCTTGAGGGATCGTGATCTCGAGGTGTCCATTCGGGCCTCGGCCTTCGTGGACGACCTCGGCGCCCATCGCACGAAGCACATCCGACATGATCGCGACGTCGCTGATGACCGGCACGTTGTCGAGGCGGTGGACGCCCGGGGCGAGAAGGCAGGCGGCCATGAGCTTCAGCACCGAGTTCTTGGCCCCGTTGACGCACACAGTGCCGTGCAAAGGGCCGGATGAGTGCAAGACGAAGCGATCCACGGCGAGACAGTACTGCCGGGAACAGGTCGCGACCTACCGAGGCGAGCTTCGGGTGCGAGAACTCGCCGTTGGCCGGCGCGCCGCAAGCTATCGTCGACACGGTGAGTGACAAGCGCCAGCTCCCCGATCGGGACCTTGCCGTGGGACTTGTCCGCGTGACCGCTGACCACCAGCTCTCCGAGTTGCGCGAGTTCTCGGCCATCGAGCTCGGCTGAACGAGGCCAATGGTTTCGAGCTCACGTCCAGGCAGGCACGAGGCGCGTTGGTACGAGGAGGCTGTCTTCTACGAGCTGCTGCCTCGGGGCTTCTTCGATTCCAACGCGGACGGGGTTGGCGACTTCGCGGGCCTGCGCCAGAAGCTCGACTACCTCCAGTGGCTGGGCATCGACTGCGTTTGGCTCCTGCCCTTCTATCCCTCACCGCTCCATGACGGCGGCTACGACATCAGCGACTTCGTAACGGTCGCACCCGATCTCGGAAACCTCGACGACCTCGTCGCGCTGATCGAGGACGCCCATCGCCGAGGGATCCGGATCATATCCGACCTCGTGATGAACCACACGAGCGACCAGCATCCCTGGTTCATCGAGTCCCGGTCCTCGCGCGACAACCCAAAGGCCGACTGGTACGTGTGGGCCGACGACGACCACGGCTTCGCCGATGTCCGCGTGATCTTCTGCGACGTCGAGCCGTCCAACTGGACTTTCGACCAGAGGCGCCAGCAGTACTACTGGCATCGTTTCTTTCATCAGCAGCCGGACCTGAACTACGACAACCCCGAGGTTGTCGATGCGATGCTCGGAATCGTCCGGTTCTGGCTCGATCTCGGCATCGACGGGTTCCGGCTCGACGCAGTCCCGTACCTGTACAAAGCCGAGGGGACCTCGTGCGAGAACCTGCCCGCGACCCACAAGCTGCTTCGCCGGATCCGGGCGGAGATAGACGCCTCCTATCCCAACCGACTCCTGCTCGCGGAGGTCAACCAGTGGCCGAGCGTTGTCACCGAGTACTTCGGCGCCGGCGACGAGTGCCATATGTGCTTCAATTTCCCGCTCATGCCGCGCATGTTCATGGCTGTCCGCCGTGAACAGCGCTTCCCGATCACCGAGATCCTCGCCCAGACTCCTCCGATTCCCGAAGGTTGCCAATGGGGGATCTTCTTGCGCAACCACGACGAGCTCACCCTCGAGATGGTGACCGACGAAGAGCGCGACTACATGTACAACGAGTACGCCCATGACCCCAGGATGCGCAGGAACATCGGGATCCGGCGGCGCCTCGCCCCGCTCGTCGACAACGACCGCCGCGTCGCCGAACTGCTATACGGGCTGCTCCTGTCGTTGCCGGGCAGCCCGGTGCTCTATTACGGCGACGAGCTGCTCATGGGCGACAACATCTACCTTGGGGACCGTGACGGGGTCCGCACGCCGATGCAGTGGGCGCCGGACCGAAACGCCGGCTTCTCCAGAGCCGACTTCGCGCAGCTTTACCTGCCTCCGCTGATGGACCCGGTCCACGGCTACCAGGCTGTCAATGTCGAGGCGGAGCAGCGGGACCCGTCGTCGTTTCTTCACTGGTTGCGGCGCATGTTGTTGGTGCGGCACCAGTACCCGCAGTTCGCCACCGGCTCCCTCGAAGTTCTCCCTGCCGACAATCCTTCCGTGCTCGCCTACGTGAGGCAGACCCGCGTCACCGATGGCCCGCTTGGCGAGGAGCCCGGCTCAGACGGCGCGCCCAAGCTCGNNCGCCCAAGCTCGTCGGCGCGCCCGGCTCAGACGGCGCGCCCGCCGCTGTGTTGTGCGTGTCGAACTTGAGTCGTTTCGCCCAGCCGGTTGAGCTCAGCCTCGGCCGCTGGGAGGGCTGCACGCCTATCGAGCTGCTGGGGCGGGTGCCGTTCCCGCGCATCACCGCGAAGCCCTACTCGGTCACGCTGGCGCCCTACGGCATCTACTGGTTCGAGCTCGAGGAGCGCTGAAAGTGCACCCCACCCCGTCAGCTTTCGAAGGCCTCGTCGTCCCCTACCTGCAGCGCCAGCCCTGGTTCCTGGCCGACATGTCGCGGTTCGACCGCGGCGTATGGGCCACCTTCCAGCTCGCTGATCTCGAGATCGTGATCGACGGGCGCCCGGGACTGGCGAGCGTGGTCGTCACTGTCGGCAACCGCCCGTTCCACGTCCTGGTCGGATGGCGGGAACCGGCGCTCGCCCCGGCGGTTCTCGGAGACCGTCAAGGTGCAGTCCTCGGCATGTGCGACGACGGCTCGGGCGACGTGCTGTGCTACGACGCCCTCGCCGACGAGGAGCTCTCGACGCGGCTTCTTGCCGTGGCGACCGCAGGGCGCGAGAGAGCAAGACGCGTGCGCCTGGTCCATTCGCTCGTGAGCCACGCCTCGCTCGTGTACGACGAGCGCCTGTTCATGAAGTCCTACCGGGTTCTCGAGCCCGCGCCACGGCCCGAGATCGAGCTCATGCTCAAGCTGGAGGAGGTCGGTTTCGAGCACACCTTGAGGCCGGTCGCTTGTTGGGAGCGAAACGGGTGGGACCTCGCGCTTGTCCGCGAGTACATCCCGGGAGCCGTGGAGGGCCGCCTCCTCGCGCTGACCTCTCTGCGCGACCTGCTCGGTCGTAATCTCGACGACGATCGACCGAAGCTTGACGAGGTCGGCGGGGCCGGCGGGGACCTTTCCTCGGAGGTGCGTCGCCTGGGAGAGACCACCGGCAGCCTCCATCTAGCCCTCGCCGAGGCCTTCGGCGTTCGTGCGCTTCCCGCCGGCGACGCCCCGCGTAGCGCCGCCATCAGGGTCCACGGCGACTACCACCTTCGTCGGGTCTTCCGGACCGACGCTGGTTGGATCGTCGGCGGTTTCGGCGATGACCCGTTGATCGGCAAGCTCGGCGACAGCACGCAGAGCCGCGAGCCCCGCTTCGTCTCGCCGCTCGAGGACCTCGCGGACCTTTCCTACTCACTTCGCCAGGTGGCGGCTGAGGCCGTGGCGGCGCAACCGGCCGTTACGCGCGTGCAGGCCGAGAGACTCGCGAAGGCCTGGGAGCGTCGCAACCGGGGCTCCTTCCTCAGCGGTTATCTCGGCGTCGGCGGCATCGGCAGGCTCATCGCGTTGGACCGCCCGGCGGCGGCAGAGGCAATCAAGTCCCTGGTCACCGAGCGTGCGACGGCAACCTAGGTTCCGCTAGGTCCCTCGGGCTGCGGGCGGGCGCGCGGCCTCAGGAGGCTGCGATCACGCTCCCGGCGGTGTCCTGCTCCGCGCGTCTCAGCGCGTCGCGCAGGTCCTCGGCAGCCTTCTCGGGCCCGACCACGTTGATCATGACCCCGGTGCCGAGCTCGAAACCCGCACGCGTGGTCAAGCAGGGCAGGATGTGCACGTGCCAGTGGTACTCGCCGGTCGCACTGTACGGAGCGGAGTGGAACACGACGTTGTAGGCCACGTCCCCGAGGCCCTCGTTGACCGCACGGAGGGCGCTGCGGACAGCTCGCCCGACGCCCACAATGCCCTCGGTGGATGCCCGGTGGAGGTGAGCGCCGTGGTCACGAGGCACGACGAGGATTTCATAGGGGGTCCCGCTCCAGTACGGGCAGAAGGTCACAGCGTGCTCGGTCGCCTGGATCATCCGGGACTCGAAGGTCTGCTCGGCGGCCGCCGCCGCGCAGACGACGCACCCGCCTGCAAACCGCTCGAAACTGGCCTGTTCGTCGGCAAGCTCCCTGGGCACGAACGGGATCCCGAGCAGCTGGCCATGCGGGTGGGCGATGGAGGCACCGGCCTGGCGACCGTGGTTGATGATCACCTGGCTGTAGCGCAGGCCGGGAGTGTTCTCGTGCTCCTCGACTCGATCGCGGATGGCGAGCATTACGAGCGACACTTGCTCGTCGGGGAGCGACGCCATCGTTACGTCGTGGTCAGGCGAGAGGACCAGCACCTCGTGGATTCCACTTGCCGGAGCTTCGGTGAACACCGGCCCTCGATTCTCGATCACGAAGGGAGCGTCACCCTCAAAAGCCGGGTAGCGGTTCGGCAGGACTCGCACGAGCCAGGTGCCGGAGGCCCCGTAGATCTCGAGGGCCGGGGGCGCCGAAGCTTCCATGCCTGGGCAGAACGGGCACGGGATTCCCTCGAGGGAGTCGAGCGTGGGCTGGCGCGGCACGAACAGGGCCTGCCGCGGGGCGCGGTCGGTGGCCACTGTCACCCACCGTCCCGAAAGCGGATCAATGCGAAGCTGGTTCACGCTCGGACCAGGACCTCCTTCGAAACAGAAGCTCGACAGATGATTGTCATCTCTTTCAAAGCTATCGCCGCAAGAGTCGTGTCGAGTCGGCTTTCGACATGACAGGACCAAGTTATGACCTGTTGGTGGGACTTCACGCGCTAAGTGCGGTGGTCGGCTTCGGCGCGGTCGGCGTCTCCGGGACGTACGCGGCCCGTGCCCGGTCGGCTGCCGAGCCGCGCCAAGATCCAGGGCTGCAGCGGTACTTCCATCCGAGCACGAACTGGGCGGAGCGTTCCCTGCTCTTGACCCCAGTCCTCGGTGCAATCGTGCTCTGGGCAGGGGATCGTTCCGCCGTCTGGCAGGTGTGGCCGTGGATCGGGCTCGGCTGTTGGATCTTGGCGGCGGCGATCGCGACCAGCCGGTGCTGGCCCGCCGAGCGGAGGATCCAGACGTGGCTCGCCGATGTGCCTGAAAGCAGAGAGCGGCCGCTGCCCGGGCTTGCGGAGTTCCGGGAGGCGTGCCGTTCCGTGCAGTGGGGTGCGTCGGCGACTTCGCTGTGTTTTCTCGCGGCTGTCGTGGCGATGATCTGGCAGCCCCGATGACTTTCAAAGGGCTCTGATCTCGACTTCTTCGCTGGGCGCTGTCCGGGGTCGCCCGGAGCGCCAGTAGATTTGCCAGCCGTGGAGGCCCAGGCAACCCGGCGAGACCGTGTCCTTGTGCCCGGACGCAGTTCGACGAGAGCGCTCGGTGCTCTCGTCCTTCTGGTTGCTGCCGGGGCCCTGGCGGCCTGCACGGCCGCAGCCGGGGGCACTCACTCTGACACGAGGACGCCGCGGGGGCGAGCCGTCGGTCACGCTGGAGGACGCGACGGCGCGAGTCCTGTAGCCGGCGCCGGCAGCAGGTCCACGCGCCTCACGGGCAAGGCGCGGTCTTCGCACAAGGCGCCCGCCGCCTTCGGTGTCGGCTTGTGGACCGCGACCTGGACGGAGCCTCAGGGCTCTACGGAGAATTTTTACGAAGGCGCCAGTGAGCCCGGACGGCAGATGCAAGTAGAGATCCTGTACCCAACTCTGAGCGTGAAGGCGCCGGCGGTGAAGCCTTGGGCACCTCCCGCCTACCGTTTCGGCCCATACCCGGTGATCGTGTTCGCTCACGGCTTCGACGTGGACCCCAACACCTATCGCGTTTTGCTCGTGTCCTGGGTCGAGGCAGGTTACGTGGTGGTCGCGCCGTTCTTTCCCGATACGAGCCTCGCGGCGATCCAAGCCCAGCACGGAGCTGACACCGAGTCGGACATGTTCAACCAGCCCGGTGACGTGACTTTCGTGGTGTCGCAGGTTGTCGGGGCAGCGCGCGGATCGCCACCGCCGCACGCGGCCTATCTCGCCGGCTTGGTGGATCCCGCCCGCCTCGTTCTCGCCGGCCAGTCCGATGGCGCCGACACGGTTGCTGCGCTCCTGTACGACCATGAGTACGCGAGAACCCGCGCCTCGATGCCAGTTCAGCCGATAGCCGTGGCACTCCTCTCGGGGGCCGAATGGACCCGCACCGAAGACGTCTACTCGGCTCCCAACCGCGGTGGGTCGCCGGTGCTCGTAGTGCAGAGCTTGACCGACTCGTGCAACGACCCCTCCGACAGCTCACTGCTCTACAACATGCTGGCGGGCCCGAAGTGGTTCCTTGCCCTCGAGGACGCCCCGCACCTGGGTCCTTACGTCGGCGACGGTGCGGCGGCTGCCACGGTGGAGCGGGTGACGGCGGGCTTTTTCGATCTCGAAGTTGGCCGGGCCAAGGTGACGCCTGCGATCCTCGGGCACGACGGCGACCAGCCCGGAGTGAGCACGATCTCGAGCGCGACGAGCGTTCCGCTGTACCCGGCCCCGCCTTACGTGCCGGGAGCCTGCGCCGCGCGGGCGGGAGCGCCGACAGATTGACCGGCAGAGAACGCGACCGGACCGTCTATCTCGACCACGCCGCGACCACACCGATGTGCGCCGAGGCGGTCGAGGCCATGCTCCCGTTCCTCGCCGACAGCTACGGCAACCCCTCCGGGAGCCACAGCGTCGCGAGAGCGGCCCGGCGCGCTCTCGACGACGCCCGTGAAACTGTCGCCGATCTGCTCGGGGCCCGCCCTGGCGACGTGGTGTTCACCAGTGGCGGCACCGAGGCGGACAACCTTGCGATCTCAGGCGTTGCGGCCGGCGATGGGTCGGCACTTTGCAGCGCCGTCGAGCACCCCGCCGTGCTGGAAGCGTGCCTGGCAGTCGGCGGCAGTGTCGTGGGTGTCGACCGTCGTGGTGTCGTGGACCTCGACGAGCTTGCCGACCTGTTGGACGAAAGAGTGCGGTTGGTCTCGGTGATGCTCGTCAACAACGAGACGGGAGTTCGCCAGCCGCTCGAGTCCGTCGTCGCGCTGGTGCACGCGCGCGCCCCCGAGGCCCTCGTGCACTCCGATGCCGTGCAGGCGTTCAGCTGGCTCGACGTCGCCGCGCTGACGGCCAGTGTGGACCTGGTGAGCGTAAGCGCTCACAAGTTCGGAGGGCCGAAGGGAGTGGGTGCGCTTGTCGCGCGGGACCGGGCGGCGTTGCTGAGACCCATCCTGCGCGGCGGTCCGCAGGAGCGCGAACGCCGGGCTGGCACACAGAACGTGGCCGGCATCGTCGCGATGGCGGCGGCGGCCAAGGCCACCGTGCGCGACCGCGAAGAGGCGAGTCGGCGCGTCCGGGATCTGTCGACGCGGCTGGTCGGAGGGATCCTGGAGACGGTTCCCTGCGTGCACGAGGCGACGGCACGAAAGGACCGCGTCGACGCGATCTGCAATCTCGGCATCGAGGGGGTCGAGGCGGAGGAGCTGCTCGTGGTTCTCGACGAGCTCGGGGTCTGTGCGTCGGCGGGATCGGCGTGTGCGAGCGGTGCGATCGAGCCGAGCCATGTCCTATTGGCGATGGGCCGGACAATCGAGGAGGCCAAGCGTCACGTGAGGCTCTCTCTCGGCCACGCGACGACCGCTGCGGACATCGACGCAGCGCTGCTCGCCTTCCCGAGGGCTGTGGGGCGGCTGCGCGGCTGAGAAGGTATGGGCGGCCCGCTGCGCCTGCAGACGGTCGCAGCTGCCAGCGGGTGCTCAGGTCCTCGGTGTTCTGCGAGACTTGGGGCGTGCGGGTGCTGGTCGGACTCTCAGGTGGCGTGGACTCGTCGGTCGCCGCCGCGCTGCTGCTCGAAGAGGGCCATGACGTCGTCGCCGCCACGATGAAGCTCTGGGGCGGTGCAGGCGACTCAGGATGTTGCTCGGTCGGCGACGTCGACGACGCGCGGCGCGTGGCGGCACGGCTGGGGATCGACCATCACGTCTTCAATTTCGCCGAGGAGTTCGAGCAACGGGTCGTCGCGCCTTATGCCGAGGCGCATGCCCTCGGGCGTACGCCGAATCCCTGCATAGAGTGCAACCGGCACTTGAAGTTCCGCCGGTTTCTCGACCGTGCCGTACGGCTCGGATTCGAGGCGGTGGCGACCGGGCATCACGCCCGCATCGCGAACGACGGACCGGACGGACTGCCAAGACTGCTCCGTGGACACGACGCGGCCAAGGACCAGTCCTACGTGCTGTCGATGCTCACGATCCGGGAGCTCTCCCGGGTGCTCCTTCCGGTCGGCGAGCTCACAAAGCGCGAGGTGCGTGCACGTGCCGCGGCATTGGGGCTGCCGACGGCGGCGAAGCCCGACAGTCAGGAGGTGTGCTTCGTCGCAGCGGGGCCCGGACAGGGCCCGCGCGAACGCTTTCTCGGTGAGCGGATCCAGCTGCATCCGGGGCGGCTGGTCGATCGTGCGACCGGATCGCTCGTCGGCACCGTCGCTGCCGTCGAGCTCGTCACCGTCGGCCAGCGTCGGCGCCTCGGGTTCTCGTCGCTCGGGCGGCGTTACGCGCTCGAGGTCGACGCCGCCTCGGCGACGGTGACGGTCGGCTCAGAGGACGATCTGCTCATCGACGAGGTCGAGCTCACGGAGCGGACGTGGGTTGCAAGCCCGCTTCCGGTCGGTGCCGTCGTTCTCGCCCAGGCGAGCGCGCACGGTCGCCCGAGACCTGTCCGGCTCACCGACAGCGGTGTGCGTTACATCGACGGCCCTGATCGTCGCGTCGCGCCGGGCCAGACGATTGCGCTCTATACAGGCGACCAAGTCGTAGGTTCGGGCATCGCTGCCTGAGCAGCCTTGCTTTCAGTCGGCCGCCTCGTCCTTCACCCGCTGCCTCGGTGATTGCCCGACCGCTTCGGCGTCATCGTGACCGGAGCCTTACTCGGGCTTTCGGCCTCGAACGAACGCGCTCATGATCGAGCCGCCCAGCTCGGCCATGACCTGTTCGTGATTGATGCCCCGGGGAAGGTCGGCATCGACTGAGAGCTCAGCCGCGAGGCCGACGATGTCGTCGTCCTCGAATACTCGAGTGGGTTCGATCGACACATCCTCAAAGCCGGCAGCCCTCAACTTCGCCTGGTAATCCTCGACGACGAGGGCACCGGCCACACACCCGGTCCACAATCCGATGAGCGTCCTCGTCGTCTCAGACAGGGCTCGGCGCAGCACGATGTCGGCAATAGCCAGGCGCCCGCCGGGCTTGAGCACTCGAAATGCCTCGCGCACCACCGCGTCCTTGTCCGGTGACAGATTGACGACGCAGTTGGAGATCACGACGTTGACTGTCTCATCGGGCAGAGGGATGTCTTCGATCGTGCCTTGGAGGAACTCGACATTGACCAGCCCAGCCTCGGCCTGGTTCTTCCGGGCGAGCTCCAGCATCTCCGGCGTCATGTCCAGTCCGTATGCCATGCCACTCGGCCCGACCCGGCGCGCCGACAACAACACGTCGATCCCTCCGCCCGAGCCGAGGTCCAAGACGACCTCGCCAGGTTGCAGATCGGCGAGCATGGTGGGGTTTCCGCATCCGAGCGACGCCGTCACGGCGTCGGAAGGGAGGACGTCGGTCTCGCCTTTCTCGTAGAGCGCGCTGCTGACGGCTCCGGTTGGGGTGCAGCCCGGCCCACAGCACGTGCTGTTCGTCGCTGCTCGGGCCGCACTGGCGTAGCGGTGCCGTACGGCGGCGTAGATGCGCTCAGAATCGTTTGTCGTCATGTTCTGCTCCCTTGGATGTTGTCGAGGAGAACCCCGCCTCTCGGCTACCCGTNNTCACGAGGCCGGCCTCGCTCAGGATCTTGAGGTGGTGGGAGATCGTGGGCTGGCTCTTGCCCAGGGGCCCGACGAACTCACACACGCAGACCTCGCCGTCCGCAGCGGCGGCAAGCATGCTCAACACCCGCAGCCGAACCGGGTCGGCCAGGGCCATGAAACCACTGGCCATGTCGGCGGCCTGGGTGCCGTCCAGCGGTGAGGCCAGCACGGAGGGGCAGCACTGGTCCGTCGGCTCAATCGTTGCGACCCGCTTCGCCATGGTCTCTCCTATTGACAGTTGTCAATGCATTGATCATACTCGATGCATCGACACTCGTCAATGTTACCGGAGTCAGGCAGGGTCCCGTGTCCAGCTCGCCTTCNNCCTGAACAGCCACCTCAACGCCATCCAGGTCACCTCGGGTACGTCGCTCCCGATATTCATCGGTCTGCTCGTGATGATGTACCCGGTGCTCGCCAAGGTCCGTTACGACCGGCTCGGCTCGGTCGCCCGGGACCGTCGGATGCTGGTCGCGTCCCTGGTGCTCAACTGGGTCGTCGGCCCGGCGGTCATGTTCAGCCTGGCCTGGCTGCTATTGCCCGACCTGCCCACCTACCGGACCGGGCTGATCATCGTCGGCCTGGCCCGCTGTATCGCCATGGTCCTCATCTGGAACGACCTGTCCGGCGGAGACCGGGAAGCCGCCGCGGTGTTGGTGGCCATCAACTCGTTGTTCCAGGTGGTCGCCTTCGCGCTCCTCGGCTACTTCTACTTGAAAGTATTACCCGGCTGGCTCGGTCTCAGCACCGTCGGACTTCACTTGTCGGTCGGCCGGATCGCCGAGACAGTCGCCATCTTCCTCGGCGTTCCTCTCGTGGCAGGGTTCCTCACCCGCACCTTCGGCGAAAGAGCCCGGGGCCGGGAATGGTACGAGACGAAGCTGTTGCCCCGTCTCGGACCATTCGCCCTCTACGGGCTGCTCTACACGATCGTCATCCTCTTCGCCCTCCAGGGCCACACCATCACCTCGCGTCCCGCCGACGTGGCCCGCATCGCCCTGCCGCTGCTGGGGTACTTCGCCGTCATGTGGTTCGGGTCGTTCGCGCTGGGCAGGGCACTAGGTGGCTGGTGTGAATT
>PMVZ01000358.1 GCA_003166375.1 Acidimicrobiaceae bacterium
CGCCGGGTCCTTAGAAGCCACGGGCTCGGACCAGCTCCGCGCGGTGGACCGACCTGGAAACAGTTCACCACCGCCCAGGCCAAGGGCATCTTGGCTACCGACTTCTTCGTCGTGGACACGATCGTTCTCAGCCAGCTCTATGTGCTGTTCGTAATCGAGCTCCAGAGCCGCACAGTCCACATCCTCGGTGCCAGCGCTCATCCGACCGGGTTCTTTGTCACCCAGGTCGCCCGCAACCTCGCAGGAGATCTCNNAGTTCACCGCCAGCTTCGACGAGGTGTTCGCCTCCGAAGATATCGAGGTGATCAAGACACCGGTGAGATCGCCCCGCGCGAACGCGATCGCGGAGCGCTGAGTACGGACCGTCCGGGAAGAGTGCCCGACTGGACGCTCGTTCTCCGTCGCAACCACCTCGAAGCAGTCCTTCGCGACTACGTCCGGCATTACAACCAGCATCGGCCTCACCGCGGNNCCCCGTCGCTCAGCGACATTGCTCGCCACGACGTACTGAGTGGGCTCATCCACGAGTACCAGGCTGCCGCGTAGCCCAGCTTCACGCCGGTCGGATTGTCTACGCCTCTGGTCGCTCAGTTTGCAATCACCCGGCATTGGCCTTCTCAATTGGACGACCGGGCGACGATATCGCCATCGCTGCTCCTCACGCGCCACCTTCAAAGACAATCCGGGGCGATCTTCCCGAAGCCAGCCTGCATCTGGCGCTCCGACAAGCGTGATCGGAATACGGGTGCCCTTCACGCACTGCGACCGCCTCGGGCGCGCCACAATGAAGCTCAGCGGGGACTGATCCGGCCCTGCGCCCAGCGGCGAGGCTGCGCGTTCCTTCTCGTGGGCCATGGCGACCGCCGACCCACGCCCTGCCGATTCTGCGCTGGATCCCAGCGACAATCCCAAGGCGAGGCTGAACCGCTCTGAGTTTCTTGGAGGCTCCATCAAACTCAGGGCGATTCATACCGTCCACTGGCGCGCGCACTGTGACAGTCCAAGCCCGTGCGCCGTTTCGTGCACAGCCGCTTGCAAGACGACCATTTCGGTGGCTTGGGTCGTGAAGCCGATCGCCGCTGCGTCCGAAAGGGCCGTGCTCAGGGCGGTACTTCGGGTCGGGGTCGCGGAGTCAGCAACGGGTGCTGTGCCGGGGTTATCGTCGAGGCGCGGCTGAAGTGCGGGCCCGGCCAGCCGGTCCTGGACGCACTGTTCGGCGGTTGTAGAGGAGGGGGCGCAAGTGGTCTCCGGTAGGGAGTTCCGCCTTTGGTATGACCAACCCGCACACGAGTGGTTCGAAGCGCTCCCCCTCGGCAACGGCAGCCTCGGGGCGATGCTATGGGGCCAGCCTCACAGGGAAAGAGCCGACCTTAACATCGACACCCTCTGGTCCGGCGGCCCCCGGGTTGCTCACGCGGAGAACTCAGGGGCGCTGCTGAGGGAGCTGCGCGCCGCCGTGCTCGAACGGCGTGACTACGTTGCGGCCGACGCTCTTGTCCATGGCCTTCAGGGCCCGTTCAACGAGGCGTACCAGCCACTGGGGTGGCTTACCGTCGCCAGCGATGGCGCGGGCGAGCCCCGCGACTACGAAAGATCACTGGACCTTCTGGAGGGCGTCGCCTCGGTCCGTTACGAGATGGGCGAAAGCCTGTACGAACGGGAAGCGTTTGTTTCGGTCCCTGACCGCGTCTTCGTGATGCACTTGAGGACCCGGGGGGCCGCGAAACTGAACCTGGCACTCGAGCTGGGAAGTCCCCATCCAAGCGATCTGTCGCACGAGGACGGGGGCATTGCGTGGTTGGAAGGCAGGGCCCCCGCGCACGTCGTCCCGCATTACTGGGCCGAAGAGCCGGCTGTTGTTTACGACCCCGGCTCTGGTTTGCGCTTTGCCGCTGGTTTGGTCCTGGAGGTTACGGACGGCGTGGTGCGGCAAGAAAGCAGCGGGCCTCTCCGGGTGGAGGGTGCTGACGCTGTCACTTTGTTCGTGGCCTCCGCCACCGGGTACGCAGGCTCCGGCGTCTCACCGGTCGAGGACCCTGCCATGCTCCGGCGCACTTGTCGGGAGGTGCTCACCCCCTTGCTCGCCGAACCGTACGCGGCCATACGGGCGCGGCATGTGCGAGAGCATCAGGTGCTTTTCAGCCGGTGCTGGTTGCAGCTAGGGCCGGGCGGCGCCAGCGGGGTGCCGACCGACCAGCGGCTCAAGGCCCTACGCGATGGCGCCGCTGACGAGGGGCTGTTCGCACTGTTGTTCCACTATGGCCGCTACCTCCTGATGGCGAGCTCACGACCGGGCAGCCAGCCGGCCAACTTGCAGGGCATATGGAACGACCAAGTGCGCCCGCCCTGGAGCTGCAACTGGACGACCAACATCAACACCGAGATGAACTACTGGCACGCAGAGACGACCAACCTGGCCGAGTGTCACGAGCCGCTCATGGAGCTGGTGGCCGACCTCTCACGAGCCGGTGTCAGCACGGCACACGACTTCTATGGGTGCGGGGGTTGGACGGCGCACCACAACGTGGATCTCTGGCGTTCGACTTGGCCGGTCGGCAACCAGGAGGCAAACCCGTTTTGGGTGAACTGGCAGATGGGCGGTGCCTGGCTGTGCCAGCACCTGTGGGAGCATTACGCCTTCTCCGAGGACAGCGCATTCTTGGAGCGTGCTTACCCGGCCATGCGCGAAGCGGCCGTGTTCTTGTTGGACTATTTGGTCGAGGGACCCAGCGGGACACTGGTCACCTGCCCATCGACCTCCCCGGAGAATACTTTCCTGGCCCCCGACGGCAGGGAAGCAGCCGTCAGCGCGGCGTCCACCCTGGACACTTGGTTGACCGTGGACCTTTTCCGCCATTGCATCGCCGCCTCGGAGATCCTCGCCACGGACCAGGAACTAAGAGCAAGACTGGCAAACGCCCTGGAAAAGCTTCATGTGCCTCAAGTAGCCAGCGACGGCCGCTTGCAGGAATGGTGGGAGGATTTCGACGAACCAGAGCCGGGGCACCGTCACCTGTCGCACTTGTTCTGCCTTTACCCGGGTGACGAGGTGACTCCGAGGTCGGCCCCTGCACTGGCGGCGGCAGCCCGGCGCTCCCTCGAGCACCGGTTGGCAAACGGCGGCGGAGCATCAGGTTGGAGCCGAGCGTGGGTGGTCGCGCTATGGGCGAGGCTGCTTGAGGGGCACCTGGCCTGGAAGCACCTGAGGGAGTTCCTCAGGGACCATGTATCCAACAACCTTCTCGATCTCCACCCCCCGGGTTGGTTCCAAATAGACGGGAATTTCGGGGCTGCGGCCGCCATCGCCGAAATGCTGCTCCAGAGCCATGCGGGCACCCTCGACTTGTTGCCTGCCTTGCCGACCGCGTGGCCAGAAGGCCGAGTCTCCGGCCTCCGGGCGCGAGGGGGGTTGGCCGTGGGCATCACATGGAAACAAGGGCGCGTGACTGAGGTCAGCCTCGACGTGCCGAGCGCCCGGGTGGTGAAACTACGTTGCGATACCCTCCTCCGGCTCGCGGCAGATCAGCCGGTGGACGCCAGGTTCTCGCCAACCGATGACCCGGGACTGGGCGTCCTCGATGCTCCTGTCCCTGGGACTTATAGGTTGCGGGCGGACGTGTAGGGCCGCGCTGCCAGAGGGTTGCCCAACACGACGATGAACCCGGACGTGACGGGCGGCCCCAACCCGTTTGAGTGGGAGTTCTTGCCTAGAGAGGCTCCTCGGGCACAACCGGCGAGGTCGCTCCGGGTGGCGCCGTGCTCTCGCGCACGATCAGGTCGGTGGCCAGCTCGACACGGCGCCTGGGCGGCTCGCCGCCTTCGGCGCCCTCGAGCAACGTGCGTACTGCTACCGCAGCCATCTCCGTTAGCGGCTGGCGCACCGTCGTCAGCGCGGGAGTAATCCACGCGGCGAGCGGGATGTCATCGAAACCGACGACGCTCAGATCCTCGGGAACACGAAGACCGGCTTCGCGCGCTGCACGCAGGACGCCCAGAGCAGACAGATCGCTCCCCGCAAAGATCGCGGTCGGGCGCTTCCTTAGATTGAACAGGACCTTCGCCTGCTCGTAGCCGGCTTTGACACGGAAGTCGCCCGGTCTCACGAGCTGGTCATTCACCGAAAGCCCTGCCCTCTCGAGGGCGGCGCGGTAACCATCGAGGCGCGCTCGGCTGCACAGCAGTTCAGGGGGGCCGGTAATTATCCCAATCTGCCGGTGCCCCATGTCCACCAAGTACTTCGTCGCGGCCAGTCCGCCCGCCCAGTTGGTGGCACCGACCGAACTCACCTCCGGACCCGGCTCCGCAGTCGGGTCAATCACAACGATCGGCAGACCCCGCACAGCGAGCTCTCCCCTCTGGCGCTCGGACAGCTGAGAGAGCAGAAGGATGATCCCTCGGGTACCGCGGGAGGTGATGTGGTCGAACCAGACTCGGCGCTCATCTCCCTCCGACAGCGCAGTAAAAGCGACCGTGAGCCCATGAGCTTGAGCAGCCGCAGCAGCCCCTCGGACAATCTCGATCGCCCAAGGGCTGTCGAAGTCGTTGAACACGACGTCGATTAGCGGCGGCGCATCGCCGCTCCCCCGCTTGCGGTACCCGGAGCTCAAGAGGATGTCCTGGACCAACTTGCGCGTCCGAGGAGAGACGTCGGGCTTGCCGTTGAGAACCTTGGACACCGTCGCTGTCGACAGGCCAGTCTCTTCCGCGATCCGTGCGATCGTGACCGGCCGTCGGGCGCCGTCGTGTTGCGGTGCTGGTCGCGGCACCTGCACAGCCTGTGACGCGGCACGAGCGCCGTTGCTCGACATCTTGTGAGCATACCCGTCACGGCCAGTCATCTCACCTGAAGATGATAGCGGCATCTTTCGGGCTCGTCACCTAAACTGACAGCCCCGAGTCTCGTCGGGCAGACTGCCAGTCCGACATGGTTGAGGGGCTGAGCTGGACCGTGAACCCCTTTCGCCGCCGAGGACGGGCAGACGGAGCCTCGCATCACCGCAGGCAGACACCACTATCAGACTCTTGACTCCCGGAAGGCCCGGGTGTATCGTGCCGTTCGTAACATCTAAGCACAGAGTTCGAAATATCTCGGTTCGATGTTAACCGAGTTGAGTTGTCCAAGAAAGGGGGTTGGCCTGTTCTGCCCTCCGGCAGAGGTGATCATGAGAGTTCGGTTCCGCCCCGGAAGGGGCGAGCGAGAAGGGGAAAAGAATTGTCCCGAGCATCACTGAAGCACCCACGGCTACATCGCGGGGGAGCCTCCCTCTTGGGAGCCAGCCTGTTGGCAGGCTTTGCCGCCATTGCTGCCGTCGCAGTACCCGCCACTGCTTCGTCCGCCGTAAGACTTTCGTCCGCGCCGACAGCCACCATCAGCGTGGAGGTCCAAGACCAAGGCAAGAACCTTGACAACTATTACATGGCGCAGGCTGCGGCCTTCAACAAGGCCAATCCCGGCGACCATGTCAACATGAACGTCGTCCCCACCAACAACGTCTACAAACAAAAGCTCCTACTCGAACTCCAAGGCAACAACCCCCCGGCGCTGTTCCAAACCTGGGGCGGCGGCATCTTCCAGCAGTACATAACCGCCAAGGTGGTCCAACCCTTCGGTGACCCCGGCCAGAGCGATGCTGGTCACCCCACCTGGGAATCCAATTTCCTGTCATCGACCCTCGGCAGTTGCACTTACGCTGCGGTCCTCTACTGCATGCCTTTCACGGGTACGCAGCCTGTCTTCTTCTTCTATAACAAGCCCGTGCTGGCCCAATACCACCTGAGCTTCCCCACCACGACGACCCAGCTCATCGCCGACGTCACGCTCTTGGCCAAGCACAACGTCAAAGCTATCGCCCTGGGCAATAACGGCGAGTGGGAAGGCCTCATGTACCTGGAGTACTTCACGGACCGAGAGGGCGGCCCTCAAGTGTTCCTGAACATCCAGGCCAACAAGCCGGGGGCGTGGTCCAACCCCGCTGTCATCAAGGCCCTCACCGACATCCAGACCCTGGTCAAGGACAACGCTTTCGAACAGGGCTACGACGCCATTGACTGGGGAACTGGGTTCACTACAGCGATGATCTACAACGGTGTGGCTGGCATGGAGCTCATGGGGGACTGGGACATCGGCTTCTTCACCTCCGACGCCCCGGCATGGGTCAACTCCGGCAAGCTTGGCATCGGGGCCTTTCCCGCGGTGCCAGGCGGGGCGGGCAACCCAGCTGACCTGGAAGGCAACACGACCACCTACGCGGGCCTGGCCGCCCACCTAAGTGCCGCGCAGACCTACGTGGCTGAACAGTTCGCCAAGTGGATCTGGGACACGCCGGCGTACGCGAAGGAGCTGATCGCCCAAGGCGCAGTGCCTGCGCTGAAGGTCAACCCGAGCGCTTTCAACGCCGTCCCGAAGTTGAAGCAGTACCTTGTCCCCATCTACAACGCCGTCCAGAAGGCGCCCTACTTCCAGTACTCCTGGGACCAGGCTCTCGGCGCGACCAAGGCTCAGCCCATGCTCGACAACCTCGCCAAGGTGTTCGAGCTCCTGGAGACCCCGCAGCAGTTCGCCGCGGCTATGAACAAGCTCCAGTAAAGGTCCTGACCTAGGCAACTACTGAACGACCGAAGGCCCGGCCCGCGTCCTCCCTGTGGGCCGGGCCTTTCACGACCAGAGGTGAGCCCATGGCAGTTAGTACTGCGCTTCTCGGCGACAACCAAGCAGGTCGCGCCCATCCCGGCTACACCACAGCCCGCCGCCGCAACTTCCTGGCCGACCTGCTCGGGATCTCACCAACATTGGCCTTGTACGGGGCTTTCGTCGTGATCCCGACAGCCTTAGCCCTGCTCCTCTCCTTCACGAACTGGGACGTGATCGGCCCGCTGACATGGGCGGGGTTCTCAAACTGGAGCCGTTTCTTCTCGGACCCCGTAGCCCACCATTCCTTGCTCGTGACTTTCGAGCTTGCTGGCTTTAGCTGGCTGGCGCAGACCCCGTTGGCGATGGCCCTCGGTATATTCATCGCCGGGAGACAGCGTTACCGCGCTGTCTACGCGGCCATCTACCTGGTACCTCTTTTGCTTTCCACCGCGGGGCTGTCCCTCATGTGGGAGGACGTTCTTTTCCCTCAGTTCGGCGGGCTCGCCTGGCTCGGTGTCCACTTCCACATGAACTTCCTCAACCAGAACTGGATCGGGAGCCCCAGCCTTGCCCTCTTCACCATCATAGTCATCATCGCCTGGCAGTTCATCCCGTTCCATACGCTCATTTTCCAGGCAGGCAGACGCGCCATACCGGCGGCGCTTTATGATGCCGCTACGGTCGATGGTGCGAATGTGCGCCAAGCCTTCTGGCACGTGACACTGCCTCAGCTGCGCTACAGCATCGTAACGTCGTCAACACTGGTCCTAGTCGGTTCCCTGACGTATTTCGACATCATTTACATCTTGACTTTGGGCGGGCCGGGTGACACAACCCGGGTCCTGGCGATGGACATGTACAACACCGGCTTCGTCGAGACCGAGTTCGGCTATGCGAGCGTCATAGCAACTGTCCTAGGCGTACTTGGGATTCTCGTGGCCATCGCGCTTGTCAGGTTGACGGGGTTTGGATCGATGGAGGGGGGCCAGGAGGGCATATGGTAACGACAGCCCCACAACGCGTTGCAGGCAGGCGCGCCAGCCGGGCTACGGGCCGGCAACGGCGACGCGCCCGCTCGGAGGCTTTGAGCGGCATCAAGGGTGGCTCAAAGGGCTTTCGCGTCATCAGCTTCCTCTTGGGCACGATCTGGTTGCTGATCGTGCTTGGCCCCATCTACTACATGGTCCTGGCCAGTTTCCGGTCCGGCAATCAGTACTTTACGGCAAACGCCTGGCTGCCGACGGGCGGTCTGACTCTCTCGTCGTACTCGACGATGTTCCACGGATCCGGTATAGGGACGGTGCTCCGTAACAGCGCCGAGCTCGCTGCGGGCACGATCGCACTGGTCACGGTGCTCTCGCTCGGGGCCGCCTACCGGATCGTCCGGCGAGGTTCTCGTTACGCGGCCGTCTCGTTCCGCCTCATTCTGTTCGGCATCGCCGTGCCCATCCAGGCGATCGTAATACCTTTGTTCTTTATAACGACGAAGATCCATATCTACGACAAGCTTTACGGCCTCGTCCTAGTGATCGCGGCATCGCTTATCCCGGTGGCCGTGCTGCTGATGGTGAACTACGTGCGGCTGATACCACGAGAACTCTACGATGCGATGGCCGTCGACGGGGCGGGGCAATGGACTACTTTCACCCGCCTAGTCTTTCCCATGGCTCGTCCGGTGCTGGCTGTGGTCAGTATTTACGCTGGCCTCGGGGCCTGGAACAACTTCCTCCTGCCTCTCATCCTCACCCAGTCCAATAACGACATGGTGCTCCCTCTGGGGTTGTACCGCTTCGCCACCAACTCCGAGTACGGTATCAACGTGCCGGTTGTGATGGCCTTCGTCTTCTTCACGATGGTGCCAATTTTGCTTCTCTATATTGTCCTGCGCCGCCAATTCGTAAAAGGCATCGGCGGTTTCGCCCTCCGTTGACCCCTGACAGCCCCGCAAGGTGTCGGTTCTTGGCACGCAACGAACTCCCGAGGACCGCACCGAGGTGAACCCATGACTACCACCGCATACACCGATACCGCTCTGGCGATAGCAGACCGGGTCAGCGACCTGATCGACCGCATGGACCTCGACGAGAAGTTGGCCCAACTGGGGGCAATTGGGTTTCCAGACTTGATCAAAGACGAACGCTTCGACGCGGACGCGGCGCTGGCTGTGGTCCCCCACGGCATAGGCCAAGTCACGCGTATAGGTGCTACGACCGGTCTCGAGCCGGAGCAAAGTGCCGAGCTGTTGAACCAGATCCAACGGCTCGTGGTTGAACGCACGCGCCTCGGGATCCCCGTAATGGTCCACGAAGAATCACTGGCGGGTTATTGTGCCCGGGGCGCCACGGTGTTCCCTCAGGCACTAGCTCTCGCCTGCAGTTGGGATCCCGAGCTGGTGCAGGAGGTGGCGGACAAGATCCGGCGCCAGTTGCTGGCTGTGGGGGCCCGGCACAGTTTGGCGCCCGTGCTCGACGTGGCTCGAGACCCCCGGTGGGGGCGTTTGGAGGAAACTTACGGCGAGGATCCTGTGCTGGCCGGAGTGCTGGGGGCGGCCTACGTGCGAGGCATGCAGACCGACGACTTGTCCCGGGGCGTCCTCGCCACCGGGAAGCACTTCTTGGCCTACGGGCTCTCCGAGGGTGGCCGCAACCACGCTCCGGTGCAAGTTGGGCCAAGGGAGTTGCGCGAGGTCTATGCGGAGCCTTTTGCCGCTGCCATCCGCGACGCCGGGTTGGGGTCGGTGATGAGCTCCTACAGTTGCATCGACGGGCTCCCTGGCAGCGGGTCAGCCGAGATCCTGACCCGGTTGCTCCGCGACGAGCTCGGGTTCGAAGGCATGGTGGTGGCCGACTATTTCTCGGTCAGCCTCTTGATGCGCTACCACCGCGTGGCCGCCGACCGGTCGGAGGCTGCCGTCAAGGCCATCAGCGCCGGCCTCGACCTAGAGCTTCCCGCTCTCGATTGTTTTGGAGCGCCACTCAAGGCCGCGGTAACGCGCGGGGAGGTTCCCATGGCTGTGGTCGACAGGGCCGTCCGCCGAGTTCTGACGGCCAAAATGCGCCTAGGCCTGTTCGAGTCGCCCTACGTAAACACCGGCCAAGTCAGGCTCGTCTTCGCCGACGCGGCCAATATCAGCCTGGCCAGGCGGGCCGCCACCCGGGGCATTGTCCTCTTGGCCAACGACGGCATCTTGCCCTTAGCAGAGCATGTGTCGAAAGTGGCAGTCATAGGGCCGGCGGCCGATGACCGGCGCTTGCTACAAGGGGACTACCACTACCCTGCGCACCAGGAACTGTTCCTCGATCCCGATGGGGCGCCCGTGCTCGACCGGCCGTCTTTGGCAGCCACCCATGAAGAGGCAGGCACTGCCTCGGAGCCTGCTCCAAGCGCCTTCGCCGGTGTCAGCTCGAACGACAAGATCTCTGACGCTGTTGACCTGCCCAGCGGAAAAGGGGCACTCAAACCCGGCAACTACTACACCGAGCACGTTACGCCGCTCGCTGGGCTTAGGGCCGCCTTGGGTCCCCGGGTTGAAGTTGCCTACGAGAAAGGTTGCGAGCTACAGGGGGACGACCGCGCAGGTTTCCCGGCTGCGGTCGCCGCAGCGAAGCGAGCCGACGTCGCCGTCGTGGTGCTCGGAGGCCGTTCCGGGCTGAATGAGAGTTCAACGGTAGGAGAAGCTCGCGACGCCACGGACCTCAGGCCGACGGGCGTCCAGGAAGAACTGGCCAGCGCCGTGGCGGCGACAGGCACCCCTACTGTGCTTGTCGTCATGAGCGGGAGGGCCCACGTGCTAAGCGAGGTGGCCGGCACCGTGCAAGCTCTGCTCGTCGCGTGGCCACTTGGGGAACAGGGAGGAAACGCTCTCGCTGACGTCCTGTTGGGCCGTGCGGAGCCCACAGGCAGGTTAGCAGTGACCCTTCCGCGGGCTACCGGGCAGATCCCGCTCTACAGCAGCCATCGTTCCGGGGGGGCGCGTTCGGTCTTCTACGGCGACTACACAGACTGCGCTTGCACCCCACTGTTCAGTTTTGGCCATGGCCTCGGGTACACAACGTTTGGTTACTCGAATATCACGGTCGAGGCCCACGACACTTCGTCCAACATCACTGTGGGGGTGACCGTGACCAACACGGGGGCTCGCGACGGCGAGGAGCTCGTCCAGCTTTACGTGTCGGACTTGGTGGCGTCGGTGGCCAGACCGGAAGCCTCCCTCATAGGCTTCGCCCGGCTGTGCTTGGGCCCAGGCGAACCAGCGCGGGTGACCTTCGACGTCCACCCAAGCCGCCTCGCCTTTTATGACGAGGCCATGCGGTTTGTCGTGGAGCCCGGCCTCTTTCGCTTCGCCGTAGGCGCTTCATCGTCTGACATCCGCCAAGAGGCAGTCATCAACGTCACCGGGCCGGTGGCCCCCTATTCACAGAGGTCAATTGTGGCCGTCACCGCGGTAGTGGAACGGTGCAAAGGTGGCGAAGCGCTTTCTCCAACTCACAAGTGACGCAACAGATCGCAGTGGTGAGTCGCCGCGACCCCCGGCTCGGCATTGAGAAGCTCGTCGAAAACCTGTACACGGCGGTTTACTTCGCGCGCGGTCGCCGACTCCTAGTCGGCATGCCGTCCCCTACTTGCACAGGCGCTTGAAGGGTGCGAGCACGCGATTCGGCCGCTGACCAGCAATGCCGTGCCTCTGCCACGATCGTCGGAATGGATTGTCCGATCACCTTCCTGTTCCTTCGTCATCGCGTCCACTGGTCGACGCCTTGCCGCGTCTGTGGACCCTTCAGGTAGGTTCGGCCTAGGCGATGCTTGAGCTGCGCCTCGACCGGCACCTGATTCGCTCGATCAGGGTCTCGTGAGTGACGCCCGGTAGGCCCGTGGGCGATCAGGCCCAGATGGCTGCACCGTTCTCGTTGTCGAAGAAGTTGAGCCGCTCGGTGTCGACGGCGAAGGTGGCGCGCGAGCCGGCCTTGAGCTCGCTGCGGGGAGAGACCCGGGCGACGCCGGCGGCCCGCACGCCTCCGGTCTGCAGTGTCTGGAGGCCTTCGAGCTCGTGGGTCTCGGTGGCGGCCAGGGCGTCTTCTGAACGGACGCGCGTGGCGTCCAGGAGGAAGTGCACCTGCAGCTCGTTGCCGAGTGCCTCTATGAGCTCAACGTCGGCGCTGAGTGTCGTCCCCGGTGCGGGCACCGGGCCCAAGGCGGCGTCCAAAAGGTGCTCGGGACGGACGCCGACGATCACTTTGCGGTCCCTGTAGCCGCGCAGCGCCGGGCGGGCGTTCAAGAGCGCCTCCGACAAGTTGAGCGACTGCGAGCCCACCTTGACCTCGGTGGCGTCCGAGGAGATGACGCCCTCGTACAGGTTCATGGCGGGAGATCCGATGAAGGCCGCCACGAAGAGGTTGTCCGGGTGCTCGTAGAGCGCCTGGGGCGAGTCGCACTGCTGGAGCCGGCCCATGTGCAGCACGGCCACCCTGTCGCCCATGGTCATCGCCTCGGTCTGGTCGTGGGTGACGTACAACGTCGCCACACCGACGCGCCTTTGGATGCGGGAGATCTCGGCGCGCATCTGCACGCGCAGCTTGGCGTCGAGGTTGGACAAGGGCTCGTCCATCAAGAACACCGAGGGCTCGCGAACGATCGCCCGGCCCATGGCGACACGCTGGCGCTGGCCGCCCGAAAGCTGGCCCGGCTTGGAGTTGAGGTAGTCGGTCAGGCCCAGCAGCTGGGCGGCCTCGCGGACCTT
>PMVZ01000200.1 GCA_003166375.1 Acidimicrobiaceae bacterium
CACCTCGGGCAGCGCCTCGAGGACCTCGTCGGGCAGCTGGTCCGAGGCCCGAAGGCGGACCCGTTTCGAGGTTGCGGCCTGCTCGCCGAGGTGCGTGGGCGGACCGAGGGCGATGACCTTGCCGTGGTCGATGAGCGCCACCCGGTCGCAGAGCCGCTCAGCCTCCTCCATGAGGTGGGTGACGAGGACGATCGTGACCCCGCTGTCGCGCACGTCCTCGATCAGACCCCATGTCTCGCGTCGCGCCTCAGGATCGAGACCCGTCGTCAACTCGTCCAAGATGGCGATCTCGGGCTGTCCGATGAGGGCGAGGACGATCGACAGCCGCTGCTTCTGCCCGCCGGAGAGGTCGCGGAAATACGAGCCCCGCTTCGTGTCGAGCCCGAGCACCCCAAGGAGACGATCGCCGTCCGCGGGTCGCCGATAGAAGGAGGCGTAGAGCTCGACGGCTTCGCCGACCCGGATCTTCGGTGGTAGGGCGCTCTGCTGGAGCTGGACGCCGACTCTCTCGTGCAGCTCCCGGCGGTCCTCTTGCGGATCGAGGCCGAGGACGTCGAGACTTCCACCGTCGGGGACCCGCAGACCGGAGAGGCACTCGACCGTTGTCGTCTTGCCCGCGCCATTGCGCCCGAGGACGCCGAAGATCTCGCCGGCTCGGACCGAGAAGCTCACGTCATCTACCGCGACGGTCGCCCCATACGCCTTGTGCAGGTGCTCGACGGCGATGACCGCAGGCATCGGGGCTTGGCGGTCTTCGAGCACGTTGTCTGGCGTGGCAGCCATTGGCTCCTCGTTTACTTGCCTTCGGCGGGGTTCCGGAACTCAAATGTGATATCATAACGCTATACACATGTCATCGAGAGGTCAAGAGGGGAGCACGACATGAGAACTGCGGATCGAGTGGTCGAGGGTGTCGTCGGCATGGTCGAGCTCGCCCCGCAGCGGCTCCAGGAGCGCGAGGTCTTGGATCTCGACGAGGAACGCAAGGCAGCCATGGTGTCCAACCTGTTGGTAGTCCTCTGCAGCGAGCAAGCCACCCAGCAGGTCAGCGCCGGCTCGCTGTACCAGTAGCCGGGTCGACGCTGCCTAATGAGCCAGCGCAAGAGCGTCCTGCTTCGCCTTGACCCTGCCATCCACGACGCCCTCGCCAGGTGGGCTGGCGACGAGCTGCGCAGCACTAACGCCCAGATCGAGTACCTGTTGCGAAAGGCGCTCTCCGAGGCAGGCCGCCTGCCGAGCCACGCTGGCGAGATGCGCAAGCCGGGCCGGCCGCGGTCGGAGCGCCAGAGTGGAGGGTCACACTCGGATGCGGGCGGCGCCCGATAATGGACATTCTGCGCCGGGCTGGCCGAGAGGCTCAGTTGGCGCGAGATTCGGCGACATGAGTGCGATCTCTGTACCGCGTGCCCCACTCGGCCTTCAGTAGCTGCGTCTGCTCCCGGCCCTGGGTCCAGGTCAGCTGGGCGAAGGGGTTTGAACAACGAAACGAACCTACGACAGCGATCGGACAGGAGAAGCGGTCTGCCAACAGGGAGAACGTTGTGTTTCTGACAACGGGTGGACCTTATGGGACGGCTTTCAAACCCCGCGACAGACTTCGTTCAAGTCTGTGACAAGGGAGTTCGTGATCTGGGGTGCCGAAGAGGTCTCGATACGGAGGGCTCTTCGCTGCCGGCGTGCGGTAATCGCCAGACCCAGATTCGGCTCGGACGCGCCGATGTCGAGCAGTTGATCGCCGCATACGCGGAAGGGAACTCCGTAGCCCAGCTTGTCGGTCGTTTCAAGGTGCACCGAACCACGGTGTTCGCGCATCTCGAGCGCAACGGTGCCTCTCGGCGCCCGGCAGGTTCGAAGCTCAGCAACGAGGACGTCATCAAGGCGGCCGATCTCTATCGTGATGGGCTCTCGCTTGACGTAATCGGTCACCGCTACCTTGTCGCCCCTGACATGGTTGGCAAGGCACTTCGGCGTGTGGGTGTGCAGATTCGCCCGAGACGCGGTTGGGTAAGCGCGTGAGTCAGAATCACGTTGCCCACCTACGAGCAACTGGACGATCCTCCAGTTTCTTCGTTACTCGTGACGAGCGTCGCGTAAGGTGGCGAGACCTTCCAAGTCAGCAAGCTATACAGATGCCGGCGTGGGCGCACACGCTCGGCCCGGTCGTCGAGAAGGTGGCGCGGATCCTCTCAGCGAGCAGTCCGGACGCCGTCTCTGTGAAGTCCGTGCTGACCCGCGACAAGAACAAGGCAGCCGCCGCACGGCGCGTCGCCACACCGGCTTCACCGACCATCAGGCGAGATGAGTTCACTCGATCCCGTCCTCGGGAGTGCGCGCGGTGCTAAGGGGAGCGCTTTTGCCATAACGGGCGATGACGTGAACGTCGACGTCGGCTTGGCGGGCGAACTGGAGCACACGCTGGACGACCGAGGCCCTGCTCGTGAGCTTCTCCCATCTGGACCTGCGTGACGCGCCGAGCACGATCTGGGTGATCTGGTTGTCCTTGGCGAACTGCACCAGCGCCGAGGCGGGGTCGTCCGCGGTGATCTCGTGCCAGCCAGCCCCCAGGTCCTCCGCGAGGTGCTTGACGGCCGCGAGCGCCTCCTTGGATGCCGGTCGCGAACTGTCGTCTCCAATGATGTAGACAGCCTGCAGGTCGGCGTGCGCCCGTACCGCAATCCTGGCCGCGCGGCGCAGCACGGCGTCGGTGCCCGGTGCCGCATCGACGGCCACCATGATGCGTTCGGCGGTGTCCCAGAGGATGTCTGGGTGCCGGGCGACGAGGTACCCCAGGAGTTCCTCTTCGGTCTCATCTGCGACAAAACGAAGCGCGAGCTCGCGCAACGCCACGAGGTTCTGATAGCGGAAGAAGCTGGTGAGAGCACTGGGGATCTTCTCGGGAGGATAGATGTGACCGTGCAGCATGCGCCGGCGCAGCTGCTCGGGGGACGAGTCGATCAGCTCGAGCTGATCGGCCCTTCGCACGACCCAGTCGGGCACCCGCTCTCGAACGGCCACCCCGGTAATCTGCTGCACCGCGTCAGCAACGCTTTCGAGGTGTTGAATGTTGACCGTGCTGATGACCCCGATCCCCGCGTCGAGGATCTCGAGCACGTCCTGCCATCGCTTGGGGTGCGGTCCTGAACCCGGCACGTTCGTGTGGGCGAGCTCGTCGATGAGCGCGACCTCGGGCTTTCGGGCAAGTACCGCCGCGAGGTCCATCTCCTCAAAGGTGGTACCCCGGTAGTCGACGACCTTGCGAGGGACGATCGGCACGTCTCGGATCTGCTGAGCCGTGAGCTCCCGGCCGTGCGTCTCGACGAAGCCGATCACCACGTCCGTGCCGCGCTTGTAGCGGCGCCAACCCTCATCGAGCATGGCCCAGGTCTTCCCGACGCCAGCCACCGCCCCGAGGTAGACGCGGAACTTTCCCGTCGGCTCAACGCCTTGATCGACTTCCTGGGTTCTGGCGGTGGAGTCGGCGTCGCTAGCCACCGTCCGACCCCAGTATCTGTCCGAGGCCCCTGGCTGACGCAGCAAGCCGCACGTCGGCAACGGACAGATCTCGAGGTTCTGGCACAAAGGTTGAGACATTCACGACAGGGCACTTACTCCGTCTTGGCGAGAGCCTCGTTCAACTGGAGGACGTCAATGTAGTCCGAGCCCAGGAACCCGCACTCAGCGGAGTTGGTCTCACGGGCAATGAGCTT
>PMVZ01000059.1 GCA_003166375.1 Acidimicrobiaceae bacterium
CGCCGTTGCCGTCCGTCGCGGCGGGCGGGACGACTCTCGACGGGGCTGTCACGAAAATCCCGCAGCGCTGCCATGAAGAGCGCAATGGTCCCCTGCTCGTCGAGGCCTGCGTCAGCGGCTTGCTTGAGCCAGCCGGAGGCGAGGCTGCGCCGGAGAGATGTCAGCTGCTCCAGGCCCACCGTCTCGGGAGACGCCGCTATGAAGGTGCCTTGTCCTGGGCGTCCAATGGTCAGCCCCTTCTGCTCGAGATCGCGGTAGGCCTTGAGCACGGTGTTGGGGTTGATCGAGAGCGAGGCGACGACGTCCTTCACCCGTGGCAGCTGGTCTCCGTGAACCAGGTAGCCGAGGCGCAGGGCGTGCTCGACCTGATGGACGAGCTGAAGGTACGTCGGGACGCCAGAGCGCGGCTCGAGGCGGAACACCATCGACGGGACCGGTGCCTCAGACTCACATACCTCTTTATCTATCCTCATAGCTAAAGGGTATCACGCCGTCTCCATCACGTCTACAGCGGCACTGGTCGTGACAGGGGACCCCGATCAACCGTTCAGTGGGTCCGACCGCGGTGCGCTAGCCGGCTTCCGACGACGGTTGGTACGGACCCCGTTCCTCCCCGACAGGCATCTGAAGCGGCTCACACTGGTTCCGGCCGAGACGGACGGCCTGATCGAGGTAAACCGACCAGTTGGGCGACGCGCCGGAACGTTCACGGACGACGTGCGGATCAGGTTCAGGAGACAGGCTGGTCCTGATTCGTAGTCCCGCATTCACAGACGAGTCGGCTTACCAACAGATCTCCCACGATCGCGACGAGCGCACCAGTCGTCGTCGCAACCGCGGAGTAGAGCCAGCGGGGATTGGACACTAGTGCGCTCGCGATCGACACGAACTACGCCGTCGCCGACGACGCGCCGTCGGTCCGTGCACTGGATCGCACCTCGGCGCCATCCGGTTGGGCGATGGGGACCATGAAGGCGATGCCCACGGTTCCGCTTCTCGGCGGTTTTCTTGCGGGACGTAGCTCGTGGTCTCCTCCATTCGGAGATCCGTTTCGCGAGGCAATGCGCGATTGTGGCGACGCCGTACAGCTCGACCTCGGATGTGTGCTCGGCGCGGGCACGTTCGAGTTGCCCCACGAGAAGACGGTCGACGACGTCGTCATGAAGGGCGGGGCGGGACTGCGCTCGTCTCGTTCATGCTGACGTTATTGCATCGCTTGCAAGGACTCGGCAGCGCGCCCGCGATCAAGTTCGATGAGTACGAGCGCTGGATTGCCACGCATCTGCCGAGATAACTCCGCGATATCTGCGGGGAACGACCACCTGTTGGGGAGGTGAGCATGACTCTCGCTGTTACACCCCGGTCGTAGGCTCGTAGGTGCCTGGATGTTCTTGCCAGGAGGTTAGCGATGACCGAGATTGCCCAGCGAGCCCGATTGTTCGTCGGATCATACGCGGGGCTGTTCGGGCTTCTGGCTATTCGGTTCGACACGCGGTGGCTGCGCTTCACTTGCATCGGCCTGACCGTGCTGGGCATTGGCCTCATGGCACATATCGTCTTCTGGGTCGCCGGTCGCACCACGGAAGCGGAGCCGATCCAACTGACTCAAGTCGAGGATGCGGGTGCGGATGTCTCCGGCTATCTCGCCACGTACCTCCTTCCCTTCCTGACCGTCGCAGAGCCGAGTGTGCGAGATGTTGCGGCGTACGCTCTGTTCCTGGTGATTGCTGGCCTCATCTACGTGCGATCCGAAATGACGCAGATCAATCCCACGCTGTACGTCCTCCTTCGTCGCGTTCTCAAGGTGTCGACGAACGCGGGATGGTCGGGATACGTCGTCGCCCGATCGTCCTTGAAACCGGACGACGTGATCGACGTTGTGCCGCTCAACGAGCGAGTGCGGGTAGAAGTGAGGAAGGGAGTGCAGAAAACGTGACGACCTCCATTACAGTCACTGTGCCGGCGGACAACGATCGTCTGACATTGGTGGTAGCGCAGCCTGGTTCCACAAGACTGAGAGGGTTTCGGCTGGCCCTGGACAAGAACGTCGCAGCCGCGTTGCGCGAAGCATGCGGGACGACGGTCAGGGAGATCTCGGTTCGCTCAGAAGTCACATACGCCGCCGATGTCTCGTACGACGTGGCGACACAGTACTTGGCAGTTCCGGCAGCTTTACTCGCGACTCCCGAGCCTCTGCCTGCGGGGACTGATGCGCGTCAACCTGCCGGGCACCGCGACGCGACGACGGTGGAGACCGACCCAGAAGCGCGTGCAATCCTCAACGCAGGATCGTCGTTGGAACTGCTGGGTGCGACTGAACTGCGCAAACGCGCGTTTCGGTTCTATGCCGCGATCGTGGGGAACGATCCGAACAACCGGACCTCGTTTGTGTCGCGTTGGAATCCCTATCGTGCGAGCTTCGCGGGTCGAATACTGACGGTGTACGGGGAACAACTGCATAGAGTGACGCAGCCCCTTCTCGTTTTCGAGCCCACCTTCGACATGATCGTGACGAGCGAAGGAATCGCCGTGCTCGACAAGGACGCGTTCGAGCAGATCTTTCGAGACATTACGACGATGCGGAATCGTGTACCCGTCTGGACAAAGCAGGTGGTCGAATCTCTTCCACTGACGGAGGAGAGCGCCGAGATGATTCGGCAGGCGAGTGGGAAAGCGCGGGTAGCACAGCGACTCCGCGCGCTTTTCGAGGGTGGGACTCTTGCCGGCAGGAAGTTGAGCGTGTCCCAACTGCGCGACGAGATGACGAATCAGGGTCTTGCGGTGGAGCGAATGATCCAAGGCCAGCAGCTTGTACTGACGGAGGACGACGTTCCGACGATTCTCAAGCTCCTAGACGAGGGCTACTGGAAGGGCTGGCTGACCGACGTCGCCTGGGAGGCGGGTTCCAAGTCGAAGCGGCAGTCATGATTCCGTAGGGCCTCGAGGACGCTCGCTGCGCTTTGTTCGCTTTCGCGCGGGTGCTACTCATCTCCCGAGAATCGCTCCCACGCGACCCGGGGTTGCTTCGGCGTCCGTGTCAGCGAGGCAGCGGTTTGGTGGCCGCGAGGATCAAGACGGCTGGCAGGCGCCCATAGTGGTCGAGGTTGGGCCGTTGAACCAGCGACTCGGTAGTAGGTGTCGGCTCGATGACGCGTCGGATCGCGAGGCCGGCATCGATCACTCCGTTGATGATTGTCGAGATCCGTCGGTGGTACTTCACGACACCCTCGACGTACCAGGTCGTGTCCCGTTCGCCTTCCGATGCGTAGTTGTCGACTATGCAGGGATGCGAGCCCAGCTCAGGAGCCGCAGTCACCACCGGGTGCTCCATCGACGCAACGAACCAGCCCCCCGGCCTCAGCCAGGTCGCGAGCCGTTCCAAGAGAGGAGGGAGGTCGGCGACGTAGTGCAGGGCCAAACTGCTGGTGACCAGGTCGACGCTGGAAGCCGGCAAGGTGACCTGCTCGGCAAAAGACTTGAGATAGCGCACCCGGTCGTCGACGGTCCGTTTCTCCGCGAGGGCGAACATCCGGGCGGAGTGGTCGACTCCGAGGACGCTCTTGGCACCTTTGTCGACAAGGACTCTGCAGAGCTGACCGTCTCCGCATCCGAGGTCGACCACTACTGCATCGTCGAGCGGCGGGAGCAGCGCCAAGAAGGCGGGTTGCTTGACAGCCTCGTTGATGCCTGACCTGGCGTCGCGCATCGCCTGATACCCGGCAAAGAACACCTCGTCGTCGTAGATGTTCTGCATCGACACAGACACATTGTGCCAGCCCACAGCCCCATGTCCCACCCCCCGGTGCCCTGTGCTTCCACTGGCTCCTAGTCATTGAGGTGTTGTCCAGATGGACCGGATCCCCGGTTCATCTGGCTATGGATCAAGGCCGGCAAGCTACAGCGCTACGTTCCGGTGCCCCGAACGCTCCGCTACTGGTGCTGGCATGGCCGTTGAACGAGCTTCTCGGTACGGAGCGGGACTCGCCGACGCCGCAGTTGCCATGGCTAGTCGTTTCATTCGCGGGCGTTGTTGACCTGAGTCCGTCGTTCCGGTGACTCCAGCTGCTTCGCTCCGGTAGATCGTCGTCAGCGGAAGAGATCGCCGAGGTCTTGAACCCGTCGAATGGCACGGTCGGAGCCGACTCCGACAAATGCCTCGAGCATTCTGCGGAGGGCGCTGAGACACTCCGGGTCGCCGAGGATCAGCTCACGGCGTTCGGCAACGTATGCGTCGACGAGGCCGAGCACCTCCGCCTCTCCAAGAGACTCCGACGAGTAGCCCGATGCTGTCGTCACAATCGATGCGATCGCGAGGAACGCCCGGCGCGGCTCACGCCGGCTGAGGAACACGAGGGTCTGAACGAGATGATGGGCGATTCCTGCAGTCGGGACATGTCCGAGCTTCTCGATCAGGGGTAGCGCGAGGTCGCAGAATCGCGGCGCTACGACTCGTTCATCCGGCTGCTGCTGTTCCTGCTGCCTCTGGAAGGCGCCGCTTGCGTAGTAGAGCTCCTGCGCGATGGAGTTCGCGATCCACGCAGCCGCCTCGAGGTCATGGCGTGACTCGTCGCCCAGTCGCGTGCCCGACGACAGGAGTTCCTGGGAGGACGAGACCGCTACGAGGATCGCGTCGGTGATTGTCTCGAGAAACGCGAAGAGACGCGTTTGGGACTCGGGTTCCCACCCGTTCGGTGGGTTCATGTAGCGGCGGGTCATCGCTACGGCTCGGCCAAGCGTCGCAGGGTGGAGCAAGGGATGTTGCGCCCAGACTCCAATGAGCTGGGCGGCAAAGCCGGTCGCGCGCGCGAAGGCGAGGTACACCAGGATGCTCACAAGGAGATCGCCGCCCTCGGTCTGGACGCTCTGGGGCGGAACCGTGCGATCCTCCGGCCGTGCCGCGAGCACCGGCCAGCTCGGTGCCTCACGGAGTCCGCCGAGTGCTGAGTCCACCCCTTCCGGGTCGGCGCTGACGCAGCGCGAGAGTCCGTCGAGCAGGGCTGTCGTGACCGAAAGGTTTTCCTCGTGGCGCAGGCGGCGCCCGATCTCCGCAGGAAGCTCATTCGGATCAAAGAGCTGCGTGATGCCCAAGGTCGTGATCATTCGGATGGTCTCGTCGCCGCTGTCCAGCTGCGGCCGTAGGAGCTCGCGGATGCGCTGACCATCCGGATGCTCACGCCACTGAGGACGCTTGAGAAGCGTGCTGAGCCCGTTTACCGCATCGTTTCTCGGTGTCGATCCCCACGCCATCACGGCTCCCGGTCCTCCGTCGTGACATCGGGAGGCAGAGCCATCGCCAAGAGTCCGAAGACGGTGTTCCCGAGTGCGGTGCCGGGAAGCACTGTTTCGTCCGATGCGAGTCGATCGGCTCCGGTCAGGAGGTGGGCAACTGCGGCCTGGATGTCACCGGGGTCCAATGGCCGATCAGGGCTGTCGAGGACGGCCAGGAGTGCCGGCACGGATTCGCGTAGGCGCTCCCGTGCAGCTCGCTGCTCGTCGGTACCCCCAGAGATCGAGCCGCTCAGGTCAGTGCGAAGCTGACTAACGGCGACTTGAAACGGAGTGGCATCCTCCCCGGAGGTGTCCGGCGGTGGGTCGAAATAGGTCCACGGATGGAACGTGTACGGAACTTCCGGGGGTTCGGGGGCACCCCCGTCAGCGTCGAGGTGGTCGAGCCGAGCGCGAGTCTCATCGAGCTGGACTCGCCCTCTATCGAGTTGCCCGAGCAACGTGTCGACGATCGCGCGCGTCCTCTCGTCGGACGGGTCCAACGGGCTCTTGGCCGCGTGAAGCCTCCGTTCCAGTCCCGCGTGTGCCTCGTCGTCGAGCAGCGGTGACACTGCGGAGACGAGGTGCGCCGCGCTTGGATGTGTATTCGGGTGCCCGAGCAGTTCGCCCTGGTCGAAAATAGGCACCAGGCGTCGACCTAGTCCCGCCGGACTCGATGCACCGGCCTCGAGAATCGACTGCCAGACATCCGCGTGGGTCAACTCGCCCACCAGAAGATCAAGGATCGAGTCCGCATCAACGTCCTCGTGCACCGAGGCGAAGTGCTGAACGAGATAGTCGACGAGAGTCCGCACCATTCCGGTGAGCGCGTCGTAACCCGCAGCGAACTGGAGGTTCTCGCTCCACAAGACCTGAGGACGGCTGTCTGCGGCACGCTCCGTTTCTTGTGGTCGCCCGTGCACCTTCAGCACGTCGAGCAGGAGTCGAGTAGCCGCCTTTGGGGCGACGCTCATTAATCCCGGAAAGCACACACCCGTGCCGTAGCGCGCCATCTCGAGGTCCTGCTGCCGCGTGCTCGACAGGGCAAGAATCTGCGACTCGCCAATCGACGTGGTCTCGGCGGGGACTTGATCCACGATCCACGGAGCTAAGGCGAGTCGCCCAGCGAGCGCCGGGTCGACCGCGGCCAGTGCCCGAAGATCCTGCAACTGCCGCGCCAGCACGTTCCCACCCCAATGCTCGGTCGTCGCAGCAGTGATGGTCTGGTCGATGACTGGCCCAGCCGACGCCAGATCAACGACGGCGGCGCGCGTCAGTGACTCGCCCACCCGAAGTCCGAGTCGCTCATGTCCGGCGTCACTCGGGCTCAGGAGCGCGACCCGCATGACGTCCGCAATCCCCTTGGCACGAACGTCCGCGGCAACGGCTCCGGGCACCAGCGGGAAGCATCGGTCGAGGCGGAAGAGGAGCAGCCGCGCGCGATCGGCGAGGAGGAGATCGTCCGTGGCGAGCGCGTCGGACGCCAGCCTCGCGGCGAGCTGCGACAGCGCTGGGGCCGATGCTATCCGGTCACCTTGGGATACGTCGTCGGCTTCGGTGGCTCCGGAAAGGTACGCGATGGCCATTGTCGCGGCGGCCTTCGTTGACGCTTCCGCCGTCAGGTCAGCGAGCTTCAGGAGGTTCTCGTAGTCCGGTCGCTCTCGGAGGACCGCACACGCCGCGGCGATCGCCGCTATCGGATGCCCTTCATTCTGAGGCCTACTCAACCGGCAGGCGACGTCCCAGAACGACGTGTGATGCACGTCCTCGTCATCTTCCCAGAGGTCGGCGAGGCACATGTCGAGACTGGGGCGGACCACGACTGCGAGATCGGGGTCGTCGTTCAACCGCTGCACGAGATAGAGGTGCTGGTCACCCTTGAGGCATGTCTGGGCGACGGCGAAGTCGAAGAGCACCGGGTGAGCGAAGATCACCGGAGTGGTCGTCGCCCGACGTCCTTGCACGTCCTCGCGTAGGACCCCGTCGTGGAGGAGTTCGTCGACCGCCGCATAGACGGCCGGGTCGACGACCGTGGAGGGATCGAGGATTCGGGTACGGCGATTGCCGACCATCGACTCGCACAGGTCGCGAAGCGCGCGGCGCCGGGCCAGATGCGAAGACGTGTCCGCGACTCGCCGACGCCAGTAGAGGTGGAGCAGTTCCTGTCGGGTGCGAACGGCTGCCACTGCGTCGGCGCTCTGGTCGATCAGCTGCGCAGCAAGACGAAGATTGAACGGATTTCGCAGCAGGCTCGCGAGGCGCGGCTCTGCGTCGCGAAGAAGAACTCCGAGCAACGCGCTCTGCTCCGCAACCTGTTCGATCTCTCCGTCCGTCAGGTCGCCGACGAGAGTGTGCCGAACCAAGGGAAAGCCAGCGTCGGCGTGGGCCGGATCGAGCGGCGTTCCAGGGAACATCTCCTGCCAGCGCGGACTGTGGCGGAGATCGAACGATCGGACAGAACTGACGATCCGCCAGCGAGTCCCCTGCAATGAGCGCCCGAGGGCGGGAAGCCAGTCGCTCGCTTCGCTGCCACGCGTCGCGTCAATGCCGTCGATGACCAGCGTCGCTGGCCGGGATCCTCCCCATCCCTGAAGGACGCGATCGATCGTGTGTTGAAGATCGAGCTCGCTGGAGGTCGCCGAAAGCGAGTCGCGGAGTATCTCAGCGCGGAGATAGACGACGTCCTCCCCGTTTGCGATCCGGGCTGAGGCGAGTCCGACGGTGAGGACGCTCTTGCCGGCGCCTGCCGCCCCGATGAGAGCGAATCCGTCTTCGATCGCAGCGAGCTGGTCGGCTACCTCGCGGCGAACCGAAACAGTCGCGTCCGGTGCCGTGATGACGAGGTCTGGGTCGCCCGCCCGGAGGACCGCCGTCGTCACCTCGCGAAGTCGCTGCACGTCGCGAACAAACAGGTGGTCGAGGCCCAACGGGTGCCCACCCGTAGCCAAGGCGTTGCGCCACGCTTGTCGGTCCCCCCAGCGCCGGGTCTCGCGTAACTTCTGTCCGAAATCGACGAGGTCTTTCCAGGCGCCGGCGACTTGCTGGGGATCCTCGAGGAGGCTGCGAAGCCGCTCCTCCGCCGACTGCCGGTCCGGTCTCGTCTCGTCGAGATCGAATCCCACAACGCGAAGGACTGTCGCTAGCTCCCGAATTTGGCGTCGCGTCGGGGCATTGTCGGAATGCGCAAGGAATGCGACTCCGAGATGGTGGCGGAGCGCCTTTAGGACATCGCGCTCGTTCTCGTTGGTCGCGACGTCCTCCAGCGACAGGTCCTCGGAGTACGTTGCGAGTCGTTCGACAACGCGGGCGAGGTCCCGCGTGACGCGTGCCGAGCCTGCTCCATCGGTACAGATGATCAATAGGTCGCGCCCAGCCTCAATAGGTCGACGCGCCTCGCCCGCAGGAATACCCACGAGGAACTGCCGGACGACCTGATCAAACGCGTCGGCGAGTGGAGAATCGTCCTTGTCGCTCAGCTGAAGACGTCGCTTCGACTGCAGCAGGACGAAGCCGTGTCGGTCAGTGATTCCGCCAACGTCGTCGATCTCTTGACCGGTCTGGCTCCCCAGCTCTTCGAGCTGCGCTGCGATGAGTGACCAGCCCGATGGCAGCGGATCGCGCGCGATTAGATACGTTGCGAGGTACGCCAGAATTCGGGCCTCGAGGCCACCGCCGATGGCACCTCCGGCGCCACCGGATGAGCTATGGGCGCCGGTCGGCATCGGACCTCGCATCACCCTTCGCTCTGGGACAAGCGCAAAGCACATTTCAGTTTCGCGCTCGGGCCGTGCGACTTGTCACGACACCTACAGCACGATCTCTGCCACGTTGGCGACAGCCTCGATCTCCCCTGGATCGGGCCTCTAGAAGATCATCACGTCGAGTGGGCTCGTGGTGACGACTACTGCCATGATGACCCAGCTCTCGCGGCGCGAACTGCTCGATCACCAGCTGTTTTCCCGGTTCAGTGCGGCTACGTCGAGCCTTACCTCTCGGGAGGCAGCTGGCGGCTATCTGAGATCTCCTTCCGTCGGAAAGGCCGGGAACCAGTATCCCGGCTCCGGCGGGTCGTCGAGGGCCAGGACCTCCGGGAGGTTGGAGATGGTGACGAAGGGCACCTTCGGCTCTGGAACGAAGGCAGCCGTCTCGACCGCGCGCGTGACCATGAGAGGCGCCACCTCCCAGGGCTCCGGGCCCGGCGGGACGCCGAGAAGATCGAGTGTCGCATCGAGGTGCTCTCGTACGGAATGTTCCGCCTCCAGCAGCTTGTCGACGTAGTTGCCCTTGTCGACGAACCGACGCATCCGATACGCCATCGCAGCTGGCGACCAACCGGGGCTCGGGTCTTTGACCTCGATGACCCACACTCGATGGCGCTCGACGTCGACAGCCAGCAGATCGAGTTCACCGCGCACCGGGAGTCCTAGCGACTGTGCCTCGTGCGGCTCGAGACGAGCACGCGTCGTCAGACCTGTGCCCCTCGCGACCTCCTCGGCCATTGACTCCAGCTCCCGATTGGGCCGCTTTCGGTACTCGAGGAATGCCTTGCGGACCTTCTCGGTTTGCGCGTCAAGCGGCCACGGAAGGCGACCGTCGCGCAGTGAGGCGGCGTAGAACTCCTGGGCAGCGCGTACGCGCCACGGCATCACGAGCACCTTCCCGTCATGCTTGATCAGCGGTTTGCCCACGATCCGAGGGCGATCGCGGCGATCGTCGAAGATTTCTCCGCTTGTCAACGGGATGGCGTCGCGTATGAGCAGCAGGTGGTCGATTGCCGACTCGATCTGCGAGGCCGGAAGGCGCGACCACGCGGCCGCGCTCTTGACGAGATCGGCGCGCTCGACGACGAAGACGCCGTCGTCGTCTCGGTTCCAAGAGACAGTGGTCGCGAAGACCGAGCTGATGGCGTTGAGCCCCGTCCCGGTCGTCTCGAGGAGGAGACGATCCGCGTTCAAAAACGACCCAGGTGCACCGAGTTCGCCGAGCGAGACGTACTCGGCCGGCGTGTGTTCGCCGCGCTCAGCTCGTTCCAACCACTCCGAAGGATCGTCGGGTTCGCCGGTCAGCGAGCGAGTGTTGAGCCACTCCAGACGAACGGCGTACTGATACGCGGGGACATGGAACGCGAGGGCGCGCTTCTGCGGGTCCGCGGGTCCTGAGCTCAGCCGGAACAAGCCATCCGCATTGATCTCGACGGCGAGGTCGTGAAGGCCGGCACGAGCGCCTCCGGCAGCCGTCGACAGCTCCATGATCTCGTCGGCGAGATCGATCGCCTCCGCAACGTCGAAGTCGTCGGGCACGATCGCTCCTTGCGGAGCGAATGCCAAGAGACATTCGAGCAACAGGTCCGCTGGCTTTGTCTGGTGAACTTCCTCCTCCTGGCCGAGCATCCACTCGCGCCACCGATCTGCCCAAGGGGCGCTCAAGGCGCCTTCGAGCTCCGCGTTCAGGCGAAGTCGCTCCGCGTACGTGTCGTTGACAGCGCTACCGACGACGTCGATCGCCGCTGGAGACCAGGCGGCGAGCACTGAGTCCATCGCCGCCGTGGCAGCCGGCAGCAGGACGTCGGTGCAGAGCGCGATGGCTTCGGGGCCCGAGAGGCGTGTCGGCTCGACGCCCTGATCCACCAACTGCTCGGAGATACGGACTCGCGCGCGCGTCCGAGTTGCGTGGGTCCGAGGGATCGGACGGGTTGCGCCGATCTGTCGAGGAAGCAGGGAAGCAGTGAACGCGCGTAGCTGACCGACCGGCGGCGTTGCATTCCATTCGTCGGCGAACGCGACTGGGTCGATCGACGTCACCTGCAGCGCCTCCAGGGCGCGGAGCAACTCCTGGCCGAGTTGTCGGTGCGCCGACTCCGGGTCCTTCAGCAGGAGGTCAAGCCACGGCCGAGTGAGGTGAACGAAGAGGTTGGGCCTCGGTCCGTCGCGGGGGACGACCTCAATCCCGGTGTCGCTCTCGCCCGGCTCGTCGACGATCGAAGACGCGGAGACTCGGACGACCATCGCAAGCGGGCCTCCGTCTGTGCATCGGAAGCCGGAGGTGATCGCTTCCGAGCGCGCCACCGTCAGCCGGATGCCGTCGGCGATCCCGAGACTGAATGTCGGGTCGATGCGTAACACTGAGAGCTCCGGTTCGATGCACGAGATGACGACGAGCGGTGGCTCGAGGACAACGGTGTACTGCGTCTTCTCCTCGGTGAGGATGGCCTCGTCCGAGCGATCGTCGAGGCGCGCGAACTGCCACGTCCACGACGGCCGCAGTCCGGCAGCGTCGAGGATCGCATCGAAGGGTTCCCACGCTGCCGCTCGCCACCAGTGACGATCGTCGGGAACGCCGTCGATCGGCAGCTCGTCCTCGAACCTTCCCGTCGGGTTGAGGGTGCCGTAAGTCATCCAATGGCGCCACACGTCGTCGGTGTCGAACGCCAAGAGCTGCCCGACCCTCGGACGGAGGGCGAGGTCCTCGAGGAACTGCCACAGAAGGAACCCCGTGGGGACGCGAGCGGTGTCGCCCTCCTGAACTTCGCGGATGATGTCCGACAGCTGGTCGACGTGGATGTGGATGACTCCTGCGGTCGGCGAGGGCCGAATCGTGAAGGGCCCTCCGTACACGACGATGCGGTGGATGGCACCGGAATCGTCGAACACGGCGCCGTGCGAGCGAATCTCGTCGACGCCAATTTGGGAGAGGTTCTGCTCCGCGCGCTCGATACTCGCCTCGAGGCTCGCCGTGCTGGTTCCTCCGGCGGAACCGAATACGAACGCCCGACGCCGAGCCGGTACAGCGGACATGGCGGGCATGGTCGTGATGCGAGCCCACGCAGCTTCCGGCGACTCGTCGTCGGGAGGTGCGTCGAGAGGCTTCCCGAGGAGCGCGAAGGCCTGCTCCGCGGCGCGCGTGCTGACGAGGAAGTGCACCGGAAGGTCATCGATCTCCCGGGCCAGGATCACCGAGGCCCGCGAAAGCGCGCCGAACGCGATGGCGGCCGGAACGGGGTACTCCCCACCCCGGCCACGTACGGCCAAGGCGCCGCCGAACACGGCCTGGTCGACGCCAATCGTTGGCTCGAGCTCATCGCTGTCGGTCGTCGCCCAAACCCATGCGAGCGCGGCGCGCTCGGGACTGTGGCAACGATCGAGCCATGGACGACCGGAGGTTTCGGCAGCGAGACCGAAGGCCTCCTCCTCGGGAGAAAGGAAGCACTCGGCCTCCCGAATTCGGGCGAGCTTCTCCTCCAGATCTTCGTCTTCCCCCTGGTCCCGTGGATACGAGTCCTTTGCCCACAGCGGTCGAAGTCGCTTCACGCGGTCATCGACGTAGTGGAGCGTCGCGTCGACGAGATCCAATAGACCGAAGCCCAGTCGTTCGCCCAGCGGTCCGTCGATCGCCATCGCGAGCGAGGCCACGCCGCGCACCGTCGAAAGCGGGTTGATCAGGTCTCCGGGGTGAATCTCGAACCTGTGGCTGCCCGGTGTGAAGTGCACGAGTGCCCGTGGATCTGGGTGCCAAGTGTCCTCGATCTGGTCGAGCACCGGCATCGCATCATGAAGTCGTCGGACGATCACCGTGAGATCGGCGGCGTTCGGGATTCGAGTGCCCGCTGGCGGATGGCGAATCGCCCGTAGCCAGACCAGCGACAGGCTCGTCAGCCGGTGGAGGCAGCCGGGAGAATCGGTCGCGACACCAACCAGGCCAACGAGCTTCTTGCCGTCGTAGGAAGCGATGGCGTCGTCGATCGCTCTCCAGGGGATTGGCGCCAACTGTCCGTCGCCCATAAAGGCTCGGAAGTCGTCAACTGACACGCCACCATCTTTCCGCCGGATCACCTCGCCTGCTCACGTACGGTGTCGGGGTGGCCGTCGTCGATGAGATGTCCGAGCTCCTCAGTCGCCTTGGACTGCTCTGCATCCCGGCGGGCGTCGAGCCGTCAGTTCGGCGGTTCCTGAACTCGCAGGGAAAGTTCGACGAAGCGGTATTCATGCGGGATCTCGACACCGATGAGCCTGTGCGCTGGATCAGCCACGCCCTCGCCACTTACATCTACGAGATCGCTCACGAACTACAGGCTCTTGGGGCGATCCTGCCGGCGAATCTAGGCCCAGGCTCCTTCGAGGTCATCGTCCGAGCAATCGTCGAGCGAGCGGGCCGGATCTCGTGGCTCCTGGAGGAGGGCACCCCGGAGGAGGAAGCACCGACGCTGCCCGAGGAGGGCATGCCTCGAGGCGTTCGGCGCCGCGGCATTCGCATCGGTCTCGAGCTCCTCGTCTGCCAGTACCACTACTGCGCCTCGCTGAAGGCGCTCGAGGTCGAGCAGTTCATCTGCGAAAAGGCGGACGCGCTGCTGCGCGAAGAGAAGCTACAGATTCAGGACTGGTTCGACTGTTCTCGGTCTCCGGCCGACGTGACAAAGTGGGTGATCGAGGGCGAGGCCTACCCGAGCTACCGCGAGCTCGCACAGTGGGCGCTGAAGAAAAACGACGAGGAAGATGCCCAGTCGCTCGGTGTCCTGAAGGGCACTTACTCTGCACTGAGCGGGTGGAGCCATCCGAACTTCCTGGCCGCCGCAGAGCACCTCGCCCCGCGGGGCTTCGGCTACGGGTACTCGCCTGACTACTTGAAGCGCCTCTTCGGCCTCGCCATCTCAGCAACGGACAAGGCGATCAAGGCGTGGCTCGGTTACTACGACCAGGATCACGACGTGACCGTCGAGCGCCTCTGGGAGATTTCGTCGGCGTGGGAGGCGTTGGCCCTCTAGGGCTAATTCGATCTCCGCTGGGGGCGAGCCCGATGGAGTCCGAGCCGACCCCCAGGCGTTTTCCTGTCCGCCGGGCAAGTCACGCACGCCCCAAGGATGTCACTCGCGGCTCAAGCGCAGTCGCCAGTACAGAACGCGCGACCCGAACGTGGTCGCGCCCTACGGGGCCATGAGCGCGGAACGGCTAGGGCGCGCCCCTCCCGAGGCGCCCTGCCGATTCGGCGCTTCTCAAGTCCTCGCGCTGCGGGTGAACAGATCACCCTGCTCTGAACGCGAGCGCCAGATCATGTGGCTCCCAAGTTCCTCTGCAGCCGTGCGGTGGCACGGACCCGCAAGCACCCGCTCTGGATCGAATCTGACATGAACGGTGCGGTTCGGCGAGTACTACGCCGGCCGCTTGCGTGCTCGAATCTCACTCACTTCGCGCGGTCTCCGGTCCCGTGATACGCGCGATGAGGGGAAAGGTGGAAACGATCAGTCCGATCGAGACGATGATTCCGGCGAGAACGACGACGAAATAGAGCAGCCCCGGCCAGCGGAGTGAAACGCTCAGCTGGGAGCGGAGGAACAGCTCGGCGCCGAGGAGGCCGGTCGCCGCGGACAACACCGCCGCGAGAAGCAGCGGCAGCGCCGCCTCGAGTGCCACCACGCGACGCAGGACGCCGAGAGGAACACCGGTAAGCCTCAGCAGACTAAACGGTCGTTTGCGGTCACTCACACCCGCCGTCACGCCCACCGCCAAACTGCACCCGGCGATGATCAGGCTGGCGACGATGATGACGTCGGTGACGTTGACGAGTTCGGCCCTCGACTGCGACGTCGAAGACATCACTTCACCCATTGTCATCGGTGGCTGCTCGAAGCTCTCATAGGGAAGCGCCACCTCGAGTACGGTGCGCGCTTGTTCAATGGCGGCCCTCGAACCGTTCGTCCCGACTGCGAGCTCCTCGATTGGCAGCTGTCCGAGTCGATTGGCGGTGATCGTTGCCGCCGGCCAGGTTTGGTCGGCGAGCGTCGTCTTCTTGGTCAGGCCATTGCCCTGGTCGGCAAAGGGCTCGATCGTTGCCACCGATGCGCCTGGAGCACAGCGGCCAAGCGCCGGCGTTCGCGCCAGCTCCTGACATGAGACGAGTCCAGGCATCTGGTCGGAGGCGTGATCAGTCACCACGAGTGGATCCCAGTGAATCACCAACACCCCGAGCACGCCCCTGATCGATTCGAGCCGAGAAGTAAGGCCAGCGGGCAACGTTGGAATCGAGTTCTGTCCCTCGACGGAGGTGGCGTTCGGGTTCCCGAACGCGTCGGTGAGCGTCCCGACTGCGACCGCGCCACCTGCAGGGGCGCCGCTGTCGGCAACGACCGTGGTCACTATGCCGATTGCCAAGCTGGCGACGAACAGCGCCAGCACGAGACCGCTGATCGAGCGGAATGCCGCCCGGGGATTGTCGGTCAGGCGTCTCCCGGCAAGAAGAACCTCAGTTCGATTCGGCCGCCGCGTCATCGCTCGGGCGCCGGCGTCGGTAAGCCAGGGCCCAGCGACGATGAGGCCGACCATGAGGAGCAGGAAGCTGACAAAGTCGATGTAGAGGAGGGTCTTGCCGTTGGGGTGCGCGACGATCGCCAACACAGCTAGGCAGAGGAGGCCCGCAACAAGCGGGACGAGCCTCACCGGCCGGGGACGAGGCGGGGTGACTCCCCGGCTCACGCCGAGCGGAGAGCTGGCGACGCGCCGCAACGCGACTAGCGCGGAAGCAGCCGCGCCGAGGGGTACGCCGAGGGCGACGATGAGCACGTCGACAGCATCAAGCGAGAGGGCGCCGGGGGCAAAGGGCACGCCGATGATCGCCACGTGCTGGAGGGCTGGGCGCAGCAAGATGAAAAGGACGAAACCGACGATCACGCCGCCCAGAGCAGCCAATGCTGTCTCGATTCCGGAGATGGCGCCGACCTGTCGTGGCGTCGCACCGACGAGGCGCATCGCGGCAAAGCGCTGCTCACGTCGCGCCGCAGCGAGTCGGGTGGCGGTCGCCAAGAAGACGAGCACGGGAACGAGCAGCGCCAAGGCTCCAATGATCAACACGATTAGGAACTGCGCGCCGCTCGAAGCGTTGCTCGTCGCGATGCTCGTCAGTTCGACGGCGCCGGGCAACCGGGAAAGTGAACCGGCGCGGTAGCCGACGACGACGATGAGCGAAGCGGGATTGGGCACGCCAGCATCACCAATGACGCCGGCCTCCCTCCCGGGTAAGCGAGCGCGCAGTTCGGACGCGGGCGTCGTGCGGAGCAGCTGCGCGAGCGCCGGTGAGACATCGTACTCGCCTGGCCCTGGCAGGCGAGTGAGCCCAGGGGGCACCGGCGCACGTCGCCCGACTGCAGCGACGTCAATGCGATTGATCGATTGCCCGGCGAACTCATCGGTCGATGGGAGCCACCACAGCGCGCTCCCGTGGGCCGACGAGATGCTGGAAGAGGTGGCTGGCTGGTTTAGCCACGCGCCTCGGGCGTCCTGAGCGTTGACGGCGTTCATCGCCGCCAGACTTGCGAGCAACAGTGCAACGCCGAGAGCCACGGCAAACGCAGTGATGAAGAGGCGAACGAGGGCTTCGCGGCCACCGAGAGCGAGGCGAAGTCCGAGCCGCATCATCGCGGCACGCCCTCTTGCGAAGCAACCGTGCCGTCGCGCACGACCACCTCACGATCGGCATAGATGGCGACCCGAGGCTCGTGGGTAACGAGGATCACGGTCGTGCCTGCCTCGCGTGCCGACCGAACGAGCAACTCCATCACGATCTCTCCATTCAAGGAGTCGAGCGAGCCCGTGGGCTCGTCGGCGAAAAGGACCGCCGGGTTCGCGACGAGCGCGCGTGCCAGCGCGACACGCTGGGCTTGCCCACCGGACATCTCGCCGGTTCGGTGCCGCTCGAGGCCCTTCAGGTCCAGTCGGTCGAACCATTCCCTGGCCTTCTTCATTGCGTGCTCGTGGTGCATCCCGCCAAGTAGAAGGGGAAGAGCCACATTCTCCTCGGCGCTCAGTTCGGGAACGAGCTGGCCGAACTGGAACACAAAGCCGAAATGGTCGCGTCGCAGTGTGCTGCGTTCCTGCTCGCGCATTGTGTCGATGCGCCTGCCCTCGAAGTAGACCTCGCCCGAGCGCGGCACGAGGATGCCCGCCATGCAGTGCAGCAACGTCGACTTGCCCGAGCCGCTCGGACCCATCACCGCGAGGAGCTCGCCCCGTCGGACAGACAGACTTGCGCCCCGCAGCGCCGGGGTCTCGCCGAAGGACACCACGACCTCGCGTGCCTCGATGACCGGGTCCGAACCGCCCGTCACGACGAGCGGCGCGGGAGCGCTCACGAACGCGCCGCCTCGGACAGGGCGTCGAGCCGGGCCACGGTGAGATCGATCCAGCGCAGGTCCGCTTCAAGGTGGAACACCCCGTAATCGGCGAGGAGGGCGTCGATCATTTCGCCCGATCGTCGTAGCTCTGCGAGCTCGCGCATGCGACTCAGATGGGCGGTGCGCTGCGCGTCGAGGTACTTCGCGGCGGAGCGGCCGAGCATGAGCGCGATCATCACCTTGGCGAACAGCTCAGTTTGCAGGTGCGGCTCGGGCTCTATCGGCTCGGCCAGCCATACCTCGACGTCGCCCCGGCCGATGTCAGTGATCGAGTAGCGGCGGCGCTCGGGGCCGCCGCCGGGCTCGGTCTCGCCGGCGAGCACCTTGCCATCGCGGGCCAGGCGCGCCAGCGTGGCGTACACCTGGCTGAACGCGAGCGGCTTGGTGCGCCCGAAGAAGGCGTCGTAATCGCGCTTCAGGTCATATCCGTGGCTTGGCTCACGGTCGAGCAGCCCGAGGAGAGTCAGAGGAACACTCATAACCGAGAGAATAGACTCGGTGTATTCACTCAGTCAATAGTGACTAGAGTGATGAGCCGACTTCTACCAGAACGTGGATCTACAGCATCAAAATTACAGGGTGGCGCCGCGCCGGGCCCGCTTTCGAACGACGCGGCTTGTTGACGTCACAAACCAACGGAGACCCCGAACATGCGATATTGCGCTTGCCACCGCGGATTACGGTCGTCGGCGCGTCTCATCCAGATCGACGGCTGGTTCGCTGGTTTTGATTGACACCCCCCGGCACCCCGACTCCGCCGGCGTCTGCTGTTAGCCTGCGCGTGAGGCACGTCTGAGACGCTAGGAAGGGGCGAGCGGCAGGATCGACCTCGGGGCACGTCTAGGACCTGCGCTGACGGCTTGCATCGGCGTCACAACAAGGGGCGTCCGGGCAGCACGCCTGATGCACAAGGTGCC
>PMVZ01000024.1 GCA_003166375.1 Acidimicrobiaceae bacterium
GGGGCAGGCAAGACGACACTCCTCCACCTGGCAGTCGGGCTGCTCACGCCCTCCACCGGCGCGGTCGAGGTGCTCGGTGGACGGCCGGCCGATGGTCCCGAACAGCTCGGGCGAGTGGGATTCGTCGCTCAGGACACGCCGACGTACGCGGCGCTCTCGGTCGCTGAGCACCTTCGTCTCGGTGAATGGCTGAACCCGCGGTGGGACAAGGACGTCGCGGCGCGGCGGATCGAACGACTGGGCCTCGACCCGGGCCAACGGGCCGGTTCGCTCTCGGGCGGTCAGCAAGCGCAGCTCGCGCTCACCCTCGCGATCGCGAAGCGCCCGCAGCTGTTGATCCTCGACGAGCCGGTCGCCAGTCTCGATCCGCTCGCTCGGAGCGAGTTCCTCCGGAGCCTCACCGAGGTCGTCGCCGAGCGCGGCGTGAGCGTCGTCCTCTCCTCGCACCTCGTGGCTGACCTCGAGCGGGTCTGTGACTACCTCGTCGTGCTCGTCGCCTCCCGCGTGCAGGTGGCTGGCGAGATCGACACATTGCGGGCCTCACACCGCCGCGTCACAGGACGCGGGCTGGACACCGAGAAGTTGCCTGCGACTGTGCAGGTCATCGAGGCGAGTGGCAGTGATGAACAGCGCTCGCTTCTGGTCCGCTCGGACAACGCGCTCAAAGACTCCGGGTGGAGCGTGCAACCGGTGAACCTCGAAGACCTTGTCCTCGCGTATATGGGGCGAGGCGCACATGGCGAGGGCGCACGCTCATCTCCCTCGGAGGTGCGGCCATGATGCACCTTGCCTGGCGCCAGTTCAGAAGTCAGGCCGCTGTTGGCACCGTCGGTCTCGTGCTCGTCGCCATCGTCGCGGCAATCACCGGTCCGCATCTCGTCCACCTCTACGACACGACCGTCGCGGCCTGTAGCGCGCACGGTGACTGCTCGTCCGCTTCGACGGCGTTCCTTGGAAATGACAGCACGCTTCGCACCTGGCTCGGCATTCTCGTCGTCGTCGTGCCCGGCATCATTGGACTCTTCTGGGGCGCACCCCTCGTCGCCCGAGAGCTGGAGGCCGGCACCCACCGCCTCGTCTGGACCCAGAGCATCACCCGCACCCGCTGGCTGGCCGTCAAATTCGCAGTGATATGCCTCGCAAGCATGATCGTCGCCGGCGTGCTCAGCCTCCTCGTCACCTGGTGGGCGAGCCCGCTCGATCGAACCAAGGCGAGCGTCTTTTCAACCTTCGATCAACGCGACATCGTTCCGATCGGCTACGCCGCGTTCGCGCTCGCCCTCGGCGTCACCGCCGGTCTGCTGATCCGACGCACCGTTCCCGCAATGGCGGCCACTTTGGTCGTGTTCGTCGCCACGCTGCTAGCAGTGGCGCACTGGGTACGGCCGCACCTCATCTCCCCCATGAGCCGAGTCTTCGGGCTGAACCAAACGACTGCCGGCTTCGGCAGTGCGAACGGAGCTCCGTTCACCCTCCTGCCGAATTCGCCCAGTCTCCCCAATGGCTGGATCTATTCGGCACAACTCGTCGACAAAGCAGGCCATGCCCTGTCACCGACGTATGTGGCAAGCGCCTGCCCGACCCTGATCGCCGGTGCTCAAGCGACAGCTGGAAGCGGGCCGACATCGGGGCACGTCTCCAGAGTTCCGACACCCGCGGGTGTCGACGCGGAGCTCCAAGCCTGCTTTGCCAAGGTGGGGGCGAGATTTCACGAAGTCGTGGCATACCAACCGGGTAGCCGCTACTGGGCATTGCAGTGGTACGAACTGACGATTTACCTCGGTGCCGCGCTCATCCTTGTGGGCATCTCCGCCTGGTGGGTACGACACCGACTCACCTGACGATCGGGAAGAGACTGGGCGGGCCCCATCTTGGAGAGGTGATGCTCAAGCACTTGAGCATCAGGCGTGCTGCCCAATACGCCCCTTTCGCGGAGGACGACGAGAGCCGTTGTCCAGGTCGCGGACGTAGCGCGAAGCGTGGCCCGACCACCGACCCCTTCCTCGTGCCTCAAACGTGCCTCACCCACGGTATCGGAGGTGCGGGCTGAGCGTTGCTGAGGCATCGCGGGAGGCGGCGACCTCACGCCGCCTCCGATTGAAGGACCTCGACGATCGACTGCATCGAACCGATGCGGGCCGGGACGACAGTGAGCGCTGCCATCGCTACAAGCGTCCCGATCACGGTTGCGATGAGCCAGAGCGGTGACGGCAGGGCGCCGCTCTTCACGGTCGCCTTGAAGAGGCCGAGACCAAGCGGGATGCCAACGATCGCGCCGGGAAGCGCTGAGAGCGTCTGCGCGACGACGAGCCCGGAGCTCACCTGCCTCGCGCGTGCACCGAGCGCGCGCATCAGCGCCGAAGATCGCCGCGCGTCGAGCACGCTGGCCCAGGTCGTGAAGAGAGCGTTCAGCACTGCGAGCGCGACGAGCATGATCGTGATGACGGCGAGCATCTGCTCGTCCCGGTTGACCACTGGGTCGGACAAACCCCCGGCGGTGAGTCCGCTTGCGGTGGAGACCCTGCTGTTCACATCGGCGTGGAACGCAATCACAGCGACGATGCCCATCACGGTCACCGCAACATTCGCCGCGCTGAGCAGCGCACGACGAGGTCGCCGCGCGACCAACCGGAGGCCGAACAGAGCCGGGATCGGCAGCTTTCTCGACATCCGGATGAGGATGCCCCTCCGCCGCGGCGGGCGCGCCATGTCGTTCATCGCGTCGACCGTGCTGCTCCTCGCCGCCCGGACCGCAGGGACGAGGCTCGCGACCAGCGCGACCACGATCGCCAAGCCGACGACCTCAAGGATCGTGCTCGGCGAGATCGCCGGTGCGCCCGCAGTACCGATGAGGGCCGCACCGGGGTTTGTGAGGAGCGGCGAGGCCAGCCATCCGACTACGAGGCCGACCACCGCGGCGAAGAGCGCGAGCGCGAGGTTCTCGACGAGGAAGGTCGCCGCGACAACGCTTGGCGTCCCGCCGACCGCCTTCAGGAGACCGACGCGCCGCGCATACTCCGACAGCCGGCGCCCGACGAGGACCGCCACGCTCGCGATCGCGAGCAGCGCGAGGAGCAACGCTCCTGGCTTCAGCACCCCCTGCTCGTCGTGGACCAGTAGGGCGTCTGCGGTGGCGATGCCCTCCCAGGTCGAGAGCACGGGGCCATTGGATACGAAGGTGTGGGTGTCCGCGAACGCCTGCGCCTCGGCCGGGTCGTCGAGCTTGATGTTGAGCGCGTAGTCGAGGATCGGGTTGGCCTTGGAGGCCAGTCCGAGGAGGTTGGACTCAGTCATCCAAACCAGGCCGACGTCCCTCGGTCCTTCTGCTGAGAAGTTGAGGTTCACACATGCGCCCTGCACACTGGTTTCATAGCCACCCTTGATCGGCAGCGACGCGATGGCGGTGGCCCAGCAGAGGTTGGGATACGGCGGCTGCGCGGCCGTGACGGCGATCCCGGCGACCTCGAACGAACGGCTGTTCAAGGTCACTCGTCCCCCGACACCGACACCGAGCGCCTCGGCGAAGGTCCGCTCGAGCACGACTCCCCCCGGCCGCACCCAGCTGCCCGAGAGCACCTCTGGCCGGTCTATGCCAGCCAGCGCCTCACTGCGCCCCTCGATGAGAGCACCGGCGGTGTGCCCGTCGAAATGAAGAACGGCAGAGTTGATGGGATACGGGCCATTCGACGCCGCGACCTCCGACGCTTGGATCAAGGGTTTTGCTTGGGAGGGCGACGTCAGGTAGGCGACCACGTCCGGCCCTTTGGTCGCCGCGCGCGTCGCGGCGTAGGGATGGTTGGTCACGCCGTTGAGCGCCAGTGCCATCGTGAGCGTTGCGGTCGCGACGGCGATTGCGACGACGAGCAGAATTGCTTGAGCGAGGTGGAGCCGAATGTCTCGCCTCACGAGACGCGTGAGCAATAGGGCGCGTCCCCTCACGCTGCGTCCTCGGCGCGCATGGCGCGGTTGATCTATGACGCTCTCCTTCGAACTCACGAGAGACGCTCCCATTCCGCGAAGGTGCTGAGGTTCCCTCGTGAACCGCCGGTCAGCCGCGTCTCGTCGACAAACGCTCCGTCGCGCATTGAGATCAACCGGTCCGCAGTTGTGGCAATCCGCTCGTCGTGGGTGACGATCACCAAGGTCAGCCCCTTGGCGTGCAGGCCCTCCAATAGCCCAAGCACTTCGAACGCCGAGGCGCTGTCCAAGTTGCCCGTCGGCTCGTCGGCGAGGACTATCTCCGGATCGTTTGCCAGTGCTCGCGCGATCGCCACGCGTTGGCGTTGACCCCCCGACAGCATCGAGGGAAGGTGCCGGGCGCGATCGGCGAGGTCGACCTCTTCGAGGAGCGCGGTGGCGCGAGCACGAGCCTCGCTCGGCGTGCAACCCGCGAGAAGGGCGGGCAGCTCGACGTTCTCCTGCGCGGTGAGCTCGTCCATCAAGTGGAACGCCTGGAAGACGAAGCCGATTTCGTCGCGACGCAGGTGCGCGAGGGCGCGTTCTGAGAGTTCGTCGACGCGTTGTCCCGCGACCGACAGCACACCGGCACTCGGGCGGTCGAGCCCCCCGATCAGGTGGAGCAGCGTTGATTTGCCACAGCCGCTCGGACCGATGACTGCTACGGCCTCGCCACGGTTGATGTCGAGGTCGACCGCGTCGAGTGCGCGTACCAAGCCTTCCCCGCTGCCGTACTCCTTGCGCAAACCCTTGGCGTGCACGAGCACGGTGGGCGAGGCGTTCATTGCGGGGTACTCCGTTTCGTCCAGGCGATCTCGCAGGCTTGCAACCACCGCAGGTCGGCTTGCAGACGCAGCACGATGCCTTCGAGAAGCAACGCTGCGTTGGAATCCTTTTCCTCTTCCATCACCGCGCGCCCCACTTCTCGCAGACGGCGCAAGAGGTCGCGACGTTGCGCGTCGATGAGGCTGACCGGGTCGGCGAGTGCCCCCTGCGCGGCGGCGATGAGCTTNNGTGAGCGTGACGTACATCTGGGCTTCGTTGATCCCCTCGGCCACCGGTCCGAGCGCCCGAGCCAGACGAGCGCGCAGCTCGTACCCGTGGGACGGCTCCTTCGCCAGCATCGCCAGCACGACTTCCTGCTGCACGCTCGACCTCCCTTAACGGTTCAGTATCCTAAACCGTTAGGGGAAGTTGGGTCAAGGCCCGTCTCAGACATCCCCACCTGCGGTCGGATTCGGTGCCACCTTCTGGCCCAACTACGTAACGCGAGCCGTATCGCAGCACGAACGGCTTCAAGCTTGGTCGCCGCCTGTTTGTCCACTTCCGGCAGGAGGTGCCCGTAGCGGTCGTAGGTGA
>PMVZ01000135.1 GCA_003166375.1 Acidimicrobiaceae bacterium
GCAGCATCGGACTTCAGCAGAATTGCCATTTGACCTGGACTTACAGGTACTGAGTACCACCAGCCGGACGGTACAGCCACAGACTGGCAGTCAAGGATAGATCGGCGCTCTCCCGCCCCAGGGTCGAACTTGTTGAAGTCGCGCTACGCGACTCAGGTACCAGATTCAGCGTGTCGGAGGGCAGACGTCGCGGATCTGTGACTCGTCGCGACCTCGGCAGACGCGGTGCACTATCAAGCCCGCGAATGAGCGCTTCGTTGGCTGCCTCGATCCTGATCAGACTGATTGCTCTTATTGAGCGCCCCTGACTGGTGGATCCAACTCTGCCGGACTCCAAGTGAGTTGTTCCTCCCTGGGGCCCGCCTGGACGTTCGCGATGACGTCGATCATCTCCTCGAGTGCGAGCGTTCGGTCGATTTGGGGACGACCTCTCACGGGCGGATCCTCACGCACATCGAAGTAGCGAACGACGCCACGGGGGAAGGGATCCTTGTAGGAGATGGCGTTGTGTTCCATCGGCTCCGAGTTGCGGACGACGAAATGCTCCGAATCACCTGGAACGTACAGGCCAACGAAGCCGAGATCGACGCGGTGCCACTCGTCTTGGCGATGCGCGTCTGCCCGTCCTGTGAGCCTCCGCAGGCTGGTCACCACGTCGGCAAACCCAGATGCGCTTCGGGTGGTCTTCTTGTCTTGTACAGCACCGATCGGCACGAAGTAGAGGCCTACAACGACTGCTTGAGGGCGGTANNGAAACGGCAACCTGGAGGCCACCGATCAGGTCGCCAACGAGAACGTCGATCTTCTTTGTCTTCGCTTCGCCACGATCCCAGTAGGTGATGGTCGGTGGTTCTGCCGAGCCTTCCGGATCCGGCAGAACGGAAAGCCGTTTCTTGTAGTGCCGCTCACGCAATGCCGTGGCGATCATCCGCGCGCAGGCGTCGGCAAAACTGTTGGACCAGTTGTTCTTGTCACTTGCTGAACCATCGACGATGAGCTGCGCCCGCTGTCCGCGTTCTCGATCGGCTTGATCGAGAGCAGCGAGGAGGCGTGGATCAGGATCGAGGTCCTCCCAGCGGTTCATTGAATTGAGATCGTATGTGCTGACGGGCCGCTCGAGCGTGAAAAGCGTGACTCGACAAGCTGCAAGCTGTTTCGTGACGACGTGCCAGGTACGCGGACTCTCCTACAGATTCGCGTTGAGGAAATCGTACTGGTGCACCACGCGACGAATCATCGACTCGTATGAGAAGAGCGAACTTGGGTTCGGCGCAGGTGGGCCTTCGATCATCGTGATAGGTGTTCCGTCGTTGGGACAGTCGACTACAACGATGCCGATCGCGTCGTAGCCCTCGTATCCCGGCCTGGTGCGGGTTGGTAGCTCGCTCACCTTTGAGACCACAAACTCAGTCGCTCCCGGCTGCCTCAGCGACGTCACGTTCGGAAGCGGTTGTCCTTCTCCTAGTGGGCGCCTGTTCGAGTCTGGACTGACGAAAGTAGATGCACCATTGATCATCACGAACGCCACTGCGATCGCCTGGTCTGCTGCACCGTGCACGGTGATGTGCGAGCTGTTCAGCTCGTCGTAGAGCCGAGGTCCGGAGCCTCGATGCTTGGTCATGCAGGCTTTCGCCTCCAGAGCCATCAGTACCGTGCCGACGGCAGACTCTCGAAGATCGGGAAGTTCCCGTAGTCGCGCATGCGCTTCCCGGTCAAGTGATACGTCCAGCGTTCCAGCCAGGTCGACGAATGTGCGCCCCGCTCGCTCACCGGCCAGTTCGGTTCGAGGGCGATGCACCACCAGGTCCAGCTTCTTCGTTCTCCTCGTTCTGAAGTCGCTGAATTCGTGATTCACGCCGAACGCGACGGTGCCCTCTGCGACATGGCGGCGCAGGAGCGCGCAGTGTTGCAACAAGTCGAACATGGTCACCCAACACGCGACCTTCGAGTGTCGATCGCTCCGGGAGTGGTATTGCCAGGTGTTGCCGTGTTCATCCACGACAGAGGGCACCGACATGGTACGAACCAAGATGGCCGGACCGTCCATCGTCATACCCTCGCGCGGCAATTCTTGAGCACCGAGTCGCTGGCGCGCTGTCGTATCACGTCTCCGCAGCCTACGGAGTCGCTGCTACCAGGTGCATGATGGTCGCGGATGTCCAGAGTTGGTTCCCGCCCCAAACCGTCCAGCCCTGACATCGAGGCGCGCATGAAGAACCAGCGACGCCGAGACACAGATCCCGAGATGCTGCTTCGATCAGCGCTCTGGCGTCGTGGTCTTCGNNGTCGACGGCTGCTTCTGGCACCGATGTCCGGAACACGGGTCGGTTCCCAGGGCAAATCGAGTCTGGTGGCTGGCAAAGCTCGACGCGAACGTTGAGCGCGATCTGGATTCGAACCGCGAGCTCACCAGTGCCGGATGGCTCGTCATTCGTGTGTGGGAACACGAGGATCCCGTCAAAGCCGCGGATCGAATCGAGGGGGAGGTTCGTAGGCGGGGATCAGGCCGCTGCGATAGTCGTGATGTGGTCGGCGACGTCGTCCAAGAAGCCTTCCTCGAATCGCAGTGAACCTCTCGTAGCGCGATCGAAGAAACCAGCCGCGGCACGTTCCGACAACGGCGCGGCCGCTTCGAGGTCGACGACATCACTCAAGTGGGTATACGACCCTCGAACTGGCCACATCGAGACATCGACGGACCAGCGCTTCCCGTTGACGCCGCACGCTGCCTTTGGCCACGGAGCGCCAACCTCGAGCTGCCTCACCTCAGACTCCCACGATCCGGGCGAGCGCAGTCGGCTCCCGACCCACTCGGCCACGCCGACGGTTACCGCGTTGCCGACGAGCTTCCACCGCGTTCCCTTGCGATTGGAGACCGACTCCGCTGGCGCTGTCCAGTTCGCGTCAAACCCCTGCAACCGCTCGGCCTCGGTGATGTTCGGTGTGACGATGCGACGACCGGCCTCTCCGAGGCGGTGCCAGACAGCAGGAGGGGAAGGGATGCCGATGGTGGAACCGCCTTTGAGCGTCGGGACGGCATCCTGCGCCCATCCGAGTCCGCGTAGACCCTCGGTCCAGTAGAAGCCGAACACATTCGAGTCGAAGAAGCCCAGTTCGGGCTCGCCAGCATCGTCGGCAAACAAGACTCCCCGCGGGTCACCCTCTCGCGTGGCAACGAGGATGACACGTTGGCGGCGCTGGGGCACGCCTGTGAACCGAGAGTCGACGAGGCGATACGCCCACTGATAGCCGAGCGCCTCGAGCTTCGAGACGAGGAAGTTCATCGCCGCACCACCGTCGAGGACGAGCATGTTCCGGACATTCTCGAGCAGGACCCAGGGGACGCGGCGACGTTCGAGCAGACGGAAGACTTCAGCCACGAGACCTGACGCTTCGCCCCTGATACCCCTCGTGAATCCGGCTTGAGACAGGTCGGTACAAGGGAACCCGGCCGCGACCAGCCGTACCGGCGGAAGCTCCTGAAGCTGGCGAACGTCCCTGACCAGCGGGACACCTTCGAACCGGTGCTCCAGTACCGTGACCGCAGGATCCCAGTACTCGCAAAGCAGCTCGCTGTGCATGCCAGCCCTCTGGAGACCTAGCTCGATCCCGCCAACTCCGGCGAATAGACCAGCCACACCCCACTCGTCCGATGAAGGCATCAATGACAAACTACACGGCTGAAACTCTGCCTCGCAGCTTTGACGAGCGAAGAGGGTCGCATCGAACAGGCGCTCCATGTCGACGATCCTCCAGGCAGGGTGTAACAGTGCTGACCGGTGGCGACCCCCTCGGGTGATCGCATAATCTGAACGCGAAGATCGATGAGCAGGAGAAGGAAGGTCGTC
>PMVZ01000373.1 GCA_003166375.1 Acidimicrobiaceae bacterium
AAATCGCGAATCTTGTCAGATTGCTCAGCGGTCTCCTAGTCGCCTGCGAGTGGCGGCAATAGGCGCCACAACAACTGCTCGGCCGTGACTTACCAGATGTTCTCGTCGGCGTCATAGATCATCCCGCGACCATCGCCAAGGTCCACGAAGTGCGGGTCCCACCTCTTGCCCGTGACGACAGCAGTCATGACAGCACCACCACGGTCGTCGGGTCGATCTCGAAGCCAGCGATCGTGTGCTGGGTGTAGTCGATGTTCGCCTCGGGAACCAAGACATGGCGGGTCACATACTCGCCCTCGACCCACTCGGAACAGTGCTCATAGGTCGGCAGGGCCGGGTCGGGGTACTCCTCGGCATTGTTTGCCTGCACTGCATCCCAGTCGAACAACCGTCCTCTCGCTCTCGCTGGACCTCCGTGTGCGACCTCTCTGACAAACTCCCACTGCGCGACCACGAAGTCATCTGACTTCAGGCCCGCTCTCAGCGCAGCCCACCGCCATTCAAGCTGAGTGGCCCGGATGTGATCCTTCTTGGCGTGCTTTGCCTCGATGAACAGGGTACGGTCTCCCTTCCATGCCAAGACGTCCCAGCAACCCGAGTACACGTTGTGGTTTCGCTCGGCAATCCTGGCCAGCAAGACTTCCTGCTCCGTGTCAAGCGGTACGTGCTTCTGGTCTCGGAGTGGCGCGTCGGACCAGCGCTCTAGGCAGCGAGGTCTCTTGGCGTCGGACCCGAAGGTGCACACCCATCGAGACTCCCAGCCTGCCTGCTCCATAATGCTCCGAATCGCCAGTTCGGCGAACATCGGCTCGCCGTCGTGCTTGACCAGCGGCTTGTTCCCAAAGCTGTGTTGGAGAAAAGCACCCTCACAAGCCTGGAAGGTAAGGCGAACCATCGGCAGGCGAAGTGAAACCACCAGCTTCTCTTTAGGCTCGAACATCGCCGGGTAGTCGGTCATCACAGTCCTCCGAGTCGCAGCCGCGCGTCGGCGAACGACGAGGCGCTCGCCCAATGAAGCGGGATGGCATCAACGTACTCGGCGCGCAGACCGGTCCCTTCAACCTGCCTCAGTGCGGGTTGGGAGTTTCGCCGCCGAGGAACTCGATCAGTTCGCTACACCAAGTCCCTACTTCGGCCACTCGCGCCATCCACGACTCGCAGTGCCACTGCCGCAAATCGTGAAGCATGGTCTCAACGGACAACACGTCGGCGAACCCGTAGGTAGAGCGAACGGCTTCACAGCCCTCCGGTGTCGTGGCTCCCCAGATCAGTACTCCGCCATCCACTGCCATTGGCTTGCTGCCAACCGTGACCGGGATGCAGGACCGGTCCTTTGCCAGATTGAGCAGCTTTCCGAATGCCGCCCCCTGGTGATGGGCTAGCTGCGACGCGTCCGTGAGGCGCAGATACCGGTAGTTGTCGTACTCAAGCTCGCACTTCAACTCGGCCACAAAGGTCTCGCCGGTCTGGCGGTCCCTCAGGGTGAAATCGAGCGTGTGCCCGTAGCGCTCGGTCGGAAATCGGAGGTAAGGTCGACCGAGGTCTCCGTACCGGGCCTCGGGGCAGCGGCACCAGTGCCGGACGACATCCTCGCTGAACAAACCGAACAGCCGCGAGAGGAACTTGTCTGGCGACGGAAAGGACACGGTAGACGCGGGCCTGTCCGAGCGGAAGAAGTCCTCGAAGCTCGGCACGAAAACAATCGTAACGGGCGCCACCTTCGATGGCTGGCCGATCGTCCAGTCGGGTTCGTCCTGAACTGCGAGCGGCCACCACGACCTTCGTACCTGATCCTGCACCGCGCGACATGCTGGACCATCAGCAGGGCATCGGGTAGCAACTGGACTGTGAACTATCAGAAGGTCTGCGCCGACACGTCCGAGGAATCGAAGCCTGGGCTGGCCAGATCGGACCGCCGTGGAGCTGCGGGGTTCTGCGCGCCTGGTTGACCGGTCGTTCCGGGGAGGCTCGCCGCCGTGAGGCCCGGCACAGACAGTGCGTTTTCGTCAGGACCGTGATCGTTATGGGTCTCCGAAGCCACCGCCGTGTAGTTGGCCGTGGAGTCCACGCCCAGGCACCGCCTGCCGAGCTGCAACGCGGGGAGGCGCCTCGTGTCCTTCGGCCGACGCGAGTGCGTGTCGTCGAAGTAAAATGGCAAATGATGCCCGGCGAGGCATGCAAATGAGAGACGACGTGCTCCCGGAGGGCGAGGAACCAAGGCGTCTGCTCGGCATGCCCATCCCTCCAGACGGTTGGTCCATAAGGGCGAGGAACCGAAGCGTGTGCTCGGCATGCCCATTCCTCTGGGCTGGATCGACCTCCCTACGTTTCATATTGGCCGGTTTCTCCATCCCGTGCGTTGGATGAGATGGCGCGTACAGGTCCACCGCCTGGGGCCGTACGCGCCCGACTATGACGACTCTGGTGGTCGCATGGCTTGGAGGGCGATGCTCAGCGACAGGAAGGCCGTACCGGGAAGATAGGGAATGGTGGCGATTGTGTAGCCGATGCTGCCCGCGTCTCCGTTGTAATGACCCGCGCTGCACCGCCACTTCGACCTGCTCACCCGCAAGCAGGTCACCAACAGGTTGCCTCGCACAAGCCATTCCACGGTGGAACCATCTGCGTAGGTGAGTCGATACGACCACTCCCCCGGCTTGCCACCCGGCCAGGAAGTACTGCCTGAGGCTGCCCGCTGTGCGACAGTGACAGTGGCGTCGCTCTCGGTGCTCGATGACGGGGCGCTCAGCTTGTAGACCGCGGAGAACGTGCCTTCGATGCCAGCCTTTGCTCGGGCAAGGAACGACGCAGGAGTGACGGCAGAATCACTAGCCGCCCGCAGCGAGTACAGGATGGTCCTGGCGACTATGCCGTTCCCGGCCAACCCGATGGAGACGAAGTCGGGCTTCTTGCGCCCCGGCACTGTGACCCCAAGCACGAGGATTGAGTAAGCGGGCGAGGTTGCCGGGCACGCCGTCAGGCCGTTGAGGTCCAGACAGTGAGCTGAAAAGGAGAGCGTCACCGTCGGCTCGGTGCGTAACCCCGAATCGACCTGGACCCCGTTCTCCGGCTGCTGGGGAGTCGGTGACATGCGAGGGCAAAAGACGGCTAACAAGGGGTGCCGGTCCGTGCTCAACGTCACTGTCGTGCCCGCAAACGCCACGCCCTGTTGCCTACAGATAGCTCCTAGACCAGGCGTCACCTGGGTCTGATTGATGGGCCAGTTTGCCGGGACCGAGAACCGCAGCCCGGCGAAGCTCACGTAACGCCATGACGACGGGACTGCCGGTGAAGACCCTGAGGCGAGTGCCACGGACCGAGGGGAATGAGTCAGGGTGCCTACAACCCTCTTGGCGAGAGGACCCTCCGCCTCAATCTCAACGCCGAGCGAAGGAACAAGGTAGCTCCCTCCATTCGGTGTTGGCGCGAAGGAGTAAAGCGCGTAGACCACGATGCCGTTGATGACCTGGCGCTGTCCGTAAGCAGAGGGAGGCTGATACTCCCTTTCGTTCAGTGGCACCGACGTGACGGTCGCCTCCCCCTTCGGGGTTCCTTTCGCTGAGCAGAAGCCGCCGCTGGGGTTGACGTACATATCCCCCACTGGTGACCCGGTCGCGCACGCCGACGAGTTGTAGAGGACCCACCACGTCGGCGGCACGGACACCTGCGCATCGCCGTAGACCACCGGTACCCACCCGGCTGGGGCGGCTGAGAGGTCCACGACAGGGTCTGGCATGTTGGTGAGTGGGAACGCGGCCAGCTCCCAGGCAGACGTGTCCGCCGCCACACACGCGGCGAGGGCCAGCGTCAGGACCACCGGCACGAGGGCACGGAACTTCACCGTGGTCATGCTCCCACGAAGCTCAGACGGCATGGTTCCGCGTACCGTCGCACGTCCTAAATGCAGATGTTCCAGAAGCTAGCAGTGACGATGCGCCCAGACCGTACGGTCACACCACCCTTGGAACCCCACCAACCCGCTAAGGTCAGTCCGACATCCCACCAGCTCAGGGGGCCGGTGCAAGCTCGTCGATGAGCCGCCACAGCATCTCCACGTGACGTTCCGCCGTCCAGGTCCCGCCGATGCAGCACCGGATCACGTAGCGACCGGCGAGCCTCGTGTGGCTGAGAAAGACACGGCCGGTGGCATTGAGATCCGACAGCAGCCGCTCGGACACCTCGTCGCCCCCCACGTGCCTGAAACACGTCAGGTTCAACGCTGGCGGAGCGCAGAGCTCGAAACGAGGATCCGCGGCCACAACTCCCGTGAACCAGTCCGACAGCCGCACATGCTCGCGGACGTGCCGCCGCAACCCTTCACCTCCATACGAGCGGAGCACGAACCACAGCTTCAGCGCCCTGAAGCGCCTTCCCAGCGGTACCTGCCAGTCCCGGTAGTCGATGACCGCGCCGGACTCGCTGGCGTCGTTGCGGAGATACTCCGGCGTGATCGAAAGGGCATCGATCAGGCTGGCCCGATCGGCGACGTAGAAGCAGTCGCAGTCGAAGTTGGTGAGCAGCCACTTGTGCGGGTTGAACGCATAGCTGTCGGCGAGCTCGAGCCCGTCGTGCTGGCTTCGCAGCTCCGGGCAGACCGCTGCGGACCCCGCCATCGCCGCGTCGACGTGGAGCCATGCCTGCTCGGCGCGGCACAGCTCGCCGATCGCCCGGATGGGGTCGAAACCCATCGAGGAGGTCGTCCCGGCGGTGGCGACCACGCAGCAGGGCACGAGCCCAGCCTCGCGGTCGGTGCGGACGGCTGACTCGAGCGCGGCCGGATCCATCGCGAATGTCTCGTCGGCGGCGACCAGGCGTGTGTGCGCTGGAGAAAAGCCGGCGACCCGGGCGCCCTTCTGCACCGACGAATGGGCCTCCACCGAGGTGTACACGCACAGGTCGGCGAGAGCCGCATTACCACGCATTGCCCGCTCTCGTGCAGCAAGCAACGCGCACAGCGTCGCTGATGACGCACTGTCCTGGATCACGCCTCCGCCCTGCGACTGCGAGCGGAACCGAACCGGCAGCCCGAGCAGTTCGACCAGCCAGTCCAGCACGACGGTCTCGATCTCGGTGCAAGCCGGGCTCGTAGCCCATACCATCCCGTTGACGGCAAGCCCGGCCGCAACGAGCTCGCCGAGGATCGCCGGCGGCGACGCGCTCGCGGGGAAGAAGCCGAAGAACCCAGGCGACTGCCAGTGCGTGGTACCCGGCAGCACGATCCGGTCGAGGTCGGCGAGTAGTGCCTCGAACGGCTCGGGCTCCTCCGGGGCAGACCGCGGCAGCATCGCCGCGATCTCGCCGGGAACTGTCTTCGCAAGCACCGGGTAGCTCTCCAGGCTCGACAGGTAGTCCGCGACCCAGTCGATGGTGCGGCGGCCGTGGTGCCTCAAGTCCTCGGGAGTCACGAGGAACGATTCGGAGCTGAACATCGCTCGATCCTAGAACGGGTGGCGGTGGCACTCGCCTGAGCCGCCACCTTGGCGAACATCTCGCTCGGAACTCAGGACCTTGGGCTCTTACACTTGAGGCACGGCGATGGAACCATGATCGATGGGAACCCGGATGTCGAGGAGGTACCACGATGGACGTGAAGACCGGAGATCACCTTGTGGTCCGGGGCCGCACGGTTGCCCAACCTGACCGGACCGCCGAGGTCCTCAAGGTGCTCGGTGCCGACGGAGGCCCCCCCTACCAGGTCCGTTGGATCGAAGATGGTCATGAAGGAGTCTTCTTCCCGGGGTCGGACGCGCTGGTCGAACACGTGGCCAAGAGCGCCAAGAGGCGCCCAAAGTAGCCCCCCGGCGGGCGCGTCAGCCCGGGCCGAGCACCGAGTCCAGCACGGCCAGCTCGCGGACACCTATCAGGCCGAGGTCGGTGATCGCGTAGTCGGGTATGGAAGTGATCTCGAGGAACATCAGGTAGCCGAACGCCGATGGCAGCTCGCAGCCGAGCCCGCGGGCTGCGGCATCCAGCCGTGCTTCAGCCACCGCCATCGTCTCGACGTCGATGTCGGCCACGATGCCACCGACCGGCAGTGCCAGCGTCTCGAGCACTGCCCCGCCGTCCACGACCGCAAGGCCGCCTCCCATACCGATCACCTCGTTGATCGCGCGGGCCATGTCGGATGGGTTCGTGCCGACGCAGACGATGTTGTTGTCGTCGGGGGCGGCGCTGGTCGCGAGCGCGCCGGAACGCAGACCGAAGCCGCAGACCACGGCGACCGGCACTGTCCCGGTCTTCCCGTACCGCTCGATCACGGTCACATACAGCGCATCCTGGGCCACCTCCGGCTGCACCACGCCGTCGATCACCGGTAGGACGACGTCGCGGCGACGGCGGACGAAGGGGACCTCCCGGTCCATGTCCATTGCAAGCACCCGCACCGGGGAGGCGAGGGTCGTGGTCAGCTTGATCTCGTCGGGGCTGAGCGGCGCCCGCTTCATAGTGTCGAGCATTGCCGGGCCGCGCGACGGTGCACGAGGTGGGCGCGTTGTGCGTTGCCCTTCGGCCACCGGGATCCCCTTGGAGATCACTCGTTCGACGACGAAGCTCACCGGGTCGTCGACGACGAGCACATCGGCGGCCCGCCCCGGGCATATGGACCCGACCAGGTGATCGATCCGGTACATCTGGGCAGTGTTGATGGTGGCCATCTGAATCGCGGTGATCGGCGGGACGCCGGCCTTCATGGCCATCCGCACGAGGCGGTCGAGATGCCCGCCACCGAGGAGGCTGGTCGCGGTCACGTCGTCGGTGCAAAAGCCGACCCTGCCTGGGTTCGCACCCAGGCGGGTGACCACCTGGATGTTCTCCTCCATGAAATGGGCGACGGCCGATTCGCGGACCATCACGTACATGCCCGCGCGCATCTTCGTCAGGACTTCTCCGGCGTTGTAGCTCTCGTGGTCGAGGCGCACCCCGGCGGCCGCCAGCACGCCGATGGTGGCCTCGCTGGCCATCGGTGCACAGCCGAAGACCGGCAGCCGGTTCCGTGCGGCCATCTCGATCACCTCGAGCACCTCCGGGTCGCGGTTGGTGATGAACTCCGTGACCGTCTCCCAGACCCCGTAGCAGTCGTCCCACTTCTGAGCGATCTCATGGGTGTCCGGACCGAGGCGGAACCCGACGTTCGACTCCGGGATCGTGTAGGGCACCTTGTAGGGGGCGGCCCAGAACACCTTCATCGGGCTGGCGGCGGCCTCATAGAGCGCGTCCCTCACTCCGTCAAGCCCCGCTACCGCGAAGGTCTGGTCGAGCCCGGACACGACGCTCGTCGTGCCGTAGCGGACCACCGCGTCGGCGAACATCGTGATCGACAGCTTGCTGCACTCGATGTGCAGGTGGCCGTCGATGAGACCCGGGACCAGGTACCGGCCGCTCACGTCGATGACGGCCGTGTCCGGTCCTGTGTGCGGCGCGACATCGCCGACGGCTGCGATGAGATCGCCGGCCACCGCCACGTCGGCCGGGTAGATCTCTCCTGTCGCCACATTGACAAGCTGCCCGCCGGTCAGCACGAGGTCGGACTTGCGAACACCTTCCGCGGCGTCAATCTTCTCTCGTAATTGCACGTGGCCTCCTTTGTCGGTGTTCCCGACGAAATCGCGATCGTGCCCCCGGGCTGAACAACACCCGAGGGCACGATACTCGTCTACGACATTGGCCAGCTTTCCGGCCCCAGCAAGTGCTTCAGAACTGCATCAAATCACCGAGCCGGCTTCGTCGACCTCTGGGATGTAATCGGACTCCACTGCGGATTGACCCAGCTTGGCGATCCACTGGTCCTTCTTGCTTGCCCACAAATAGGTGAGGATCCCGAACCCGACCACGAGCCAGACGCCGTCGATCAGGGGCGCCAAGTCGTAGGGGAAGGCCGGGTAGGGCTGGAACGACTTGACCGTCACATAGATCAGAGCAGCGGTCGACACGACCGGCAGGATGAAGTGCAGCATCACGTTGAACTCGGACCGCCGCTGCTTCAGGTAGTAGAAGAAGACGGCGACATTGGCCGAGATGTAGATGTACGTCACGGCCATGACGAGCACGAGGCCGTTGGTGAGGAAGTACGACCGGGCAGCGTTGAAGCCGAAGCCGACGCCCAGCCTGACAGCCAAGGACAGCACCAGGTTGGCAAGGATGGCGTGCGTCGGCGTCTTGTGAGCGGGATGCACGTGACCGAACCACGCGGGCAGCGTGCCGGTCTCGCCCATCTTGAACCAGATACGGGTCGAGACGTTGTGGCACGCCTGGCACACGGCCAGGGTCGAGCTGAACATGGCGCCCAGCACGATCACCCAAGCGCCACCCCAGAGCCGCTGCGCGATGGCGAGGCCGGGAAGGTCAGGGGAGTTGACAAGGGCGTGGGGGCTAGTGCCGGTGAGAAGGCTCGTTCCCTGTCGGCGCAAGCCACCAAGTTGTCTGGACAGGTGCAAGCACTCTTTCAAGTGCTCCGGTGGATCCTCAAAGCTCGTCCGACCGGTCCCGAGGAGCGTTGCGTCAGGTGCTCTGGCCCATCCGGGAAGCTCAGGCGAAGGAACTCACGGCGTCGGCGACTGATCATCGTTGGGAATGCCGACAAAGGAGTGGCTCACGACACGGCCGGCCAACGACGGCCACGTGTCGGTCTCCACGGCGATCCGCAACCGGTCGGTGCGCAGCCACGCTCGGAAGCAGTCGACGGGCTTCGCGGCCGCGTCCCTGGTGACAGACTGGATGTACACAAGGGGAAACCGGCGCGGCACCACCAGCTGGCGAGCGAGCGAGGCCGACGCGGCCACCGCTTCGAGCATTCGGCTGCTCCCTGCCACTTCCACACCGCACTTGTCGCGCAATGTCCAGTAGAGCGACGCCTTGGACTTCTTCCGGATCTCCGGGAGGATGGCGGCGTACTCTTCAGGGAGGTGGTTTACCACATAGAGCGCCAACTCCCCGTCGACTCGGCGGAGCCTCTCCAAGGTCACTCCCTGGGCGCCACGGCCTAGCTGCAGCGTGTCGGCGGCCCAGTCGGGCAAGCGCTCGACGCAGGCCCGGAGCACCGTCGACTCGACCGTCACGCCGCGGCGAGACAGTTCGTCGTCGAAGAGCGCACCTGCCCACTGGAGGAGCCAGGAGCCGGACGAGGTCCGGTTGACGAAAGCCCCTCGACCTTTTTCCTTCCGGATGAGCCCCTGTTCCTCGAGGGCGTGCAAGGCCTGGCGCACGGTCGCGCGCGACACGCCGTAGTGCTCGCTCAAGAACGGCTCGGAAGGCAGCCGATCACCCTGAGGCCACTGACCAGTCTCGATCTGATGCTCCAACAACTTGCGCAACTGAAGATGAAACGGAATTGAAGAGGACCTGTCGATGACACCAGCAAGGTCAGTCATCCGCCGCTCCTGTTCGGACAGGGAACCCATAGGTGACCGGAGCGCCATGAGCGCACGACAACCGTCACGGCGTGATCGTGATCAACCGTTCCGGGAGACAGTGCCGCGAACGGCTCTACCGGCCTTCCTTGACGCTAGCTTGCGGCGACACGAGTCGGATGCTTCCGATCGATCGAGGAGAGCGCCGCTTACCTGTCGCTCGCCCACGTGCGGCCCGTCGCTGGTGGGCGTCGACCTGGAACTGCTGCGGTTCGACGAGGAGCACGGCATCTTCGTCGCCGGCCCGGATCTGGACCTTCCGGTCGGGTCGTGGCTGCGCATGGTCCCGGGGTACGCACCGGCGACGGTGAACATGTACGACTGCTACTACGTCGTGGACGACGACCGAGTGATCGACGTGTGGCCGGTCTTCCCACGCGGACCGGGGCACAACGGGCTGATCGAGCTGCCCTGAGCACGCATCGCGCGAGTCCCGCTGATCATTGCCAATGAGCCGGCACCAGCTCGCCGGCTCATTGGTGCATGCAGTTGGGCCAGAACGCGATCACCCGGCGCCTCGGGAATGACCTCACCGCGACGGTGATCTCCGCTGGGGCCAGGCCGGCCGCCAAATAGAGCTCGACCTGCTCCCACGAGAAGACACGAACGAACGACCGGTGCGGTGGGGCCTCGAACGACGTCTGGGTCCGCGACGAGGTCCGGCCCTTGCAGCACACCTGCCGCTGGGTCCAGATGAAGAGCTTCCCGCCGTGGTCGCGCACGAACAAGGCGGCTTCGACGGACAGGTCGACCGAGGGCGGAGCTGTTGTCATGTCGCTGCCGCCAATACGGCGTGCAGCTCGTCGGCGCGCAGCTCGATCGGGTTGCCCTTGGTGCTGCTCGCATGAAGCGCTCTTGCGACAATCTCGTCGGCGTGCTCTGGTCCCAGGCCGTAGCGGGCCAGCTTCGGTATCCCCAGCAGCCTCACGGTCTCTCCGATCCAGGCGATGGCTTGCTCGATCGTGGCGTCGGCACGGCCGGTGAGCAGCCGGGCTGCCTGCTGATACCTGGCCAGGGCCTGGCTGTCCGGTTGCCGGGCGCGCAGTGCCCTCACGTTGGCCTCGATGGTCGCCACGAGCAGCGCGGCACACACCACCCCATGGGGCACGTCCACCGTGCCGCCGATCACACCGGCCAGGCCGTGCACCGCGCCCAACTTGGCGTTCGCGAGAGCCAGCCCGCCGAGCAAGCTGCACAGTGCCATGTCGGTCCGGGCTTCCAGGTCGTTGCCATCGGCATAGCTCCGGCGCAGGCCGGCAGCCGCCCGGCGCAGGCCCTCACTTGCCAACGCGTCGGTCATCGGTGTGGCACGGATGGAGACGAGGGGCTCGAAACACTGGGTCAGCGCATCCATCCCACTCGACGCAGTGACCGCGGGCGGGCAGCTCACTGTGAGCAGTGGGTCCACGAGCGCCACCGTGGGATGCATCACAGGGCTGCGCAAGCTCGCCTTCAGCCCATGGTCCGGCGAGGCCAGAACCGCGTTCGGGGTCACCTCGGCTCCCGTGCCTGCTGTCGTCGGCAGGGCGACACACGGTACCGACGGCTTGTCGATGAGACGGCCGTCTCCTATGACCTCCAAGTAGTCGAGTGGGTCTCCCCCATTGCCGAGCAGCATCGCCACGGCCTTGCCGAGGTCGATGACACTGCCGCCACCCACGGCGACGACCAGATCCACACCCTCGCCGCGCGCGACCCCCACAGCAGCTGAAGCCAGTTCCACCGTGGGCTCACCGTGGACCGGGAAAGTAGTGAAAGGCACTTTGAGGCCCTCCAGGAGCCCGACGTGCCGGTCAGGCTCCGCGCCGGTGCACACCAGGGCGCGCGACCCCAGCCGCCCGGCGAACGACGCGAGCTCGACTGCCCGACCTGCCCCGAAAACGATCCGACCGGCGCTCGCGAACTCGAACTCAGTTGGTGGCACCGAGGACGAACCTTGCCTTTCGCCGGGGACGGGTCGCTCGGAGAGATGTCAGCCGCTCACCTGGCCATAGTAGGCGTGGACTCCGTGCTTTCGCAGGAAGTGGCGATCGAGCAGTTGCGAGGTGATCTGGCCGAGATCCGGGCTCAGCTCGAGTGAAAGCTGCGCCATCCGGGCCACCTGCTCCACGACCGCGGCGTGAAGAACCGCCCGCGAACCATCGCGTCCCCAGGTGAAGACTCCGTGCGACGCGACGAGCACCGCAGGCACCTCGTCAGGGTCGAGTGCTTCAAAGGTCTCGACGATCACTCGTCCCGTTTCTTGCTCGTACGCGCCGGTTATCTCCTTGCCGGTCAGGTCGCGACTGCACGGGATCGCGCCTTTGAAGTAGTCGGCGTGTGTGGTTCCCAGGCACGGGATCGACCGATGGGCTTGTGCCCAGCTCGACGCCCACGTCGAATGTGTGTGAGCGACGCCGCCCACCGTCGCGAACGACCTGTAGATCTCGAGATGTGTCGGAGTGTCGGACGATGGCTTCAGACCCTCCAGATGTTCGCCCGACTCGAGCGAGACGACCGCCATGTCGTCCGGGGACAGCTCGCGGTAGGGCACGCCGCTCGGCTTTATCACGACGAGGCCCAGATCCCGGTCGATCCCACTGGCGTTCCCGAAAGTGTCGAACACGAGGCCGCGCTCGACAAGCTCGAGGTTGGCATCTCGCACGTCTTGCTTCAGGGTCGTGATCATCAACGGCTCCTCCAATTCATCAGCAGCCAACAGTAAACGACACGGCCTCGAGCGCGCTGGACGAGACGGAGCCGTGAGCACTCCGGCGGCGGCAGCTCACCCCCGTCCAAGTCAGCCATTACGGGCCCGATCCGGACCTGTCGTCGGGGCCATCCCCGGTGTTCGGTGACGGCCGCTGTGACGGCCGCCACGAGGAGAAGAATGGCTAAGGTGGCCGATGCTTCAAGGTCGATGCCCAACCCGCAAGCTGCGAAGGCGTGCTCGAGGCCGGCAGAGGCTCGCAGAGCTCGGCCCCACGAAAAGGACGATGGCCATGGCAGAACCGACACAGTTCACGATCGGAGCCGACGCCTGCTGCAGCGATGGGATCTGTGGCGAGGTGAGCCGCGTAGTCGTTGACCCCGTCGCTCGTGCGGTCACACATCTCGTCGTCGAGCCGAAGCACCGGCAAGGAATCGGCCGGCTTGTTCCCATCGACCTTGTCAAGGTCGTGGATCGCGATATCCAGGTCCATTGCACTCGGGAGGAGCTCGGCAAGCTCGACCCCGCCGAAGAGACGGAGTTCCTTCCGGGTGAAAAGGGCTACGGGGGCTACGGCACAGGGGAGGTGTTCTACCGGCCGTACTACGGCCTGGGAACCTACCGCGGCCTGGGAATGGGCTCACAGCCCGTCACCTATGACACCGTTCCCCTTGGCGAGGTGGCCGTGCGTAGAGGAGAGCACGTCCACGCAACCGACGGCGACATCGGCAAGGTCCAGGGGCTCGTCATCGACCCCCAGAACCACCACGTCACCCACGTGCTGCTCCAAGAGGGGCACTTCTGGGGCCACAAGCAAGTCGCTATCCCGATCAGCGCAGTGACCGGGGTCGACGACGGCATCCGGCTCAAGATATCGAAGCAGGATGTGCAGAACTTGCCGGCCGTGGACATCGATCACCCGAGCGGGTAACACCCCGGGACGTGTCAGACCGTTGTCGCATCTTCGGCGTGGAGGCGTTGGCGGCTCGTGAGCCCGGCGAAGGTTCTTTTCCGACTCCGCCTACCCGAGCACCGGACGAACTGTCCCGGTGAGACCTGCCCTCCTCACCTCAACGCGGTGATGCCCTTCATAGGGGGGGTGCCGTGCTTCTTCAGCCAGACGCTGTGGCTTATGGCGACGTTCAGCACGACCACGATGGGCAACGGGATGAAGAACGCCATCGCCAACGGAATGAACAGAACGATGGTCAGGACGATGAAGGACCCCCAGTGCCACCACTTCGGCCCGACGACGAAGCCGACCACGACGGCACCTAGCAAGGACACCACACCGATCACGGTTGCAGTTGCACTAGACATCGCGGCGATCATGTTGTCCTCCGATCTCCAGGTTCGAAGCCCAAGCCCGCCTGTGCATCCGACGGTCTCAGAGTAACCCCTCCGCCTCTTTAGGACCGCGTCCTCCCGTAAAGGTCCAATAGGCGCAACTGCGCGGCATCCAGGCGAGCCATCATCACCGAGGCGAACCTCTTGATCAGCTCGTAGCCGAAGACCGGGTCGGCCTCGGCGTTCGAGCGAAGACAGACGGCGTCCACGGCGATTGCCCCGACCGGTTCGGTGGCGCGTGCATCGAACTGCCAGCGATAGGGGGGAAATAGCCACGACCACCCGACCCCCGCCCCTGGCTCCAGAGTCTCGATCACCAGCGGCGTCCGCCCCGGAGCGCGTGCCTCCAGAGACACCCGGCCTCTGCGCAGCAGGAACAGCGTGTCTGCAGCTTCTCCCTCGACTAGCAAGAACTCTCCGGGCTTGACGGCGACATTGCGGGCGCAGCCAGTGACAAGCCTGGCCATGTCGCCCGGCAACCCGGCGAGCAGCGGGTGGTCGGCCACCAAAGCGGCAATGTCCTCAGGCGTGTGCGGGCCTGCTTCGCTTTGAGGCGCGATCACTTGTGACGGCTCCTGAGACACGGTGCCCCCCTTTCTCTTCTTCAAGCTCCCCGCTGAACCAAGGCTGCACTGCTCGGCGTCGCCGCGCTAGGGCCTTTTGGCACTACCGCCTCTGACGTCATGATGCCACGGCGGCGCCCGATGCGTCATCGCGAACCGGGCGTGTGGATCGCAACCTTGCGTCCGTCGCCGAGGCGGGGCCCAGGGTACAAGGACCCTTCAGCCTCCTTGAGCCAGGATCGCCACGTCAGACGGCGTGGGGCCAAGAGCAGGTCGCCAAGCCGGCTGGACGCTCGAAGACTGTGGGCCTCGGGCTCGGCGTGAGGGTCGCGGGGGCGATCAGCCGACGGTCTCTTCGGTGAGGGAAGGGTTTTCGACCCAAACTGCCTCTACCAAGGACTCGACCTGCGAGTTCCGCAAGAACAGGTCGTCTATCTCACTGGCCTGGAGTCCTTTGGTGAAGTAGAAGCCTTGCCCGAGCTGGCATCCCAATGCGCGGAGCACCTCGAGTTGGGGCGCGTGCTCGATGCCCTCAGCGATCGTCTGAAGATGCAAGTTCTTTCCGAGCTGGACGATCGTCTCGGCGAACGCGCCGTCCTCGGAGGAAACGGCCACGTCGTCCACGAAGGACTTGTCCAGCTTCAAGATGTCGATGGGAAAGCGCCTCAGGTAACTCAGTGACGAGTAGCCGGTGCCGAAATCGTCAATGGCGAAGCGGATCCCGAGCGCCTTGAGCTCCAACATCCGCTCGAGGACGGACTCGGCCTCCTGGACGAACACTCCCTCGGTGATCTCCAGCACGAGGAACTGGGGATCGAGATCGGACTCCCGCAGTGCCGTCGAGACGTCTTCCACCAATCCCTCGTCTTGGAAGTGCCTGGCCGAGATGTTGACGCTGACCCACAAGCGACGGGCCTCCGAGTGACAGAACTGCCACTCGCGCGTCTGGACGCATGCCTCTTTGAGCACCCAGCGATCAAGCGGGATAACTAGGCCGGTCTCCTCGGCGAGTGCGATGAACTCGTCGGGAAGCAGTAGCCCGTGATCCGGATGGCGCCACCGCACCAGCGCTTCCAGCCCGACTGCATTGCCCCCGCCGAGGCTCACGATCGGCTGGTAGTGCACGACGAACTCTCGGCCGTCTATGGCTCGCTGGAGATCAGCGATCCTGTCCAGACGCCGCACGATGGCCACCTGGAGGTCTGACTTGTACACCTCGTAACGACCCTTGCCGTGAGCCTTTGCCGCGTACATGGCCACGTCTGCCGCCTGCATCAACTCGGTCGGATCCTCGCGCCCCGCCTGACTGAGGGCGACCCCTACGCTGGCGCACACTTGGATCTCGTGATCCTCTATCACAAGTGGTGCGCGTAGGGCCGAGATGAGGCGTTCAGCGGCCTGACAGGCCTCCTCCGGGCTGGAGGTCTCCTCAAGCAGGACCGCGAACTCGTCACCGCCAAGCCGGGCCGCCGTGTCGCCGCTCCGGAGGGACTCTGAGAGCCGTCCGGCCACCGCCACCAACAGAGCGTCGCCCGTAGTGTGCCCCAAGCTGTCGTTGATCAGCTTGAAGTCGTCAAGGTCAAGGAACAAGACGGCCAGGGACGACTTCGACCGAGTTGCCCGTGCCAAGGCATGTTCGAGGCGGTCCCGGAACAGGGCGCGATTGGCGAGCCCGCTCAACGCGTCGTGGAAGGCCTGGTGCTTCAGCTCTTCCTCGAGACTCGTGCGCTCACTCACGTCCCGCAGGGTGAGGACGATACCTTCGAGGGTCGGCTCGTGCATCAGGTTGGTCGTCGTCACCTCGACGTGACGCCACGAACCGTCGCAATGTCGGATCCGCCATTTTGCCGTGATCGATGTTCCTGCTCGAGACGCTACGCCTGTGTACTCGGCCAAGGCCTGCTCGATGTCGTCGGGGTGGAGCAGAGTGGTGAACCGCCTGCCCTCGAGGGAGCCATCTCGGTACCCGAGAATTCTCTCGGCTGAAGGAGTTTGATAGGTGATAGTCGTGTCGGGACGGGCGATCAGGATGACATCCGACGCATTCTGCACGAGAGTCTGGAACCGCGCTTCACCGCGACGCGCGTGAAAGGCTTCGCCCATCGTCTCGCGGCCGATGGCCATTGCTGCCTGCGCGCCGAGAATCTCGATCGCACTCCGGAGCTCGAAGGGGAACCTGGCGGCACTTGTGACAACTATCAGCCCCTGCAGATGGTCCTTGGCGACCAACGGACACACGAACTGTTCAGACAACTCGTGCTCCGCGGAGCCGCCACGCTGGCCATTCATCCCGATGACATAGCTCTCCACGTCGCCGTCGGCCAGGCTTTGTCGCGCGGTCGCCCACAGAGCCGTCAAGCTCTGCTGGCCTGCTGTCCGGCCGTCGCTCGATTTCATGACGACTGCCGGTTCGCCGTCCGGGTTCGTCACCGCGAACGTGACTTTGAAGTCGTCTCCGTTTCGCGAGACCAGCTCCCTGATGCCCGCAATCGTGGCCCGATAGATCGCATCGCGGTCCGATGCCGCTACGAGGCTTGCGACCGACCTGCGCAGAGCTTGCTCTCGCGCCACAGCTTGCCCGTACACCAGCAGGAGACCAGTCATTCTGGTGATCACGAGAAGGAACATGAGCCCGGCGACCACGGCGATGACTGGCGCGTCGACGGTATCGCCTCGCAAGGTCTTCGCGAGCAGAACGGCCGGCGCGATGAGCGAGATTCCGGTGAGCAGCCTCGTCCGGGAGCGGCTGGTACGCAGCGGCGCAACCGACCTCGGCTGAGACAATGCCCGCATCGACGGGCGCAATGCCGCCGCGCCGAAGCACGCGTAGAAGATGATCCAGCCAAGATCGACAACGTTGCCGTCGTGCCAATTCCAGCCCGGGTGCAGTTGGCCCAGCTCGTACAGTGAGTCAGAGACAAGCGTTCCCAGTGCCCCTATAGCCAGCAACCGTCCTGCAGTGTGGCGAATGCCGCCGGCGCTCCAAAGTTGCGCCAACGCCGCCAGAACGAGGACGTCCCCAAGTGGGTGTGCGGCAGCTGTGAACCGCACCAGCAGTCCACCGGGCGCACGGAAGTTTGGGCCGATGAGGAAGATCCATGACAGCAGGCCGATGCCGAGCGTGATCGTGAGCGCATCAAGCAGGCCGGCTCGATCGCCGTCGGGAACTCGCGCTCGGGCAAGAAGCAGCAGCCCGGCTGCAAGCACCGGGTACGCCGCGATGTGGATCGCGTCGATGAACAAGGGGAACGGGACCTGTTGCTGGTCCATGATCTGACGCCAGAACCTGTAAGTCGTGTCGCCCGTGACGAAGACGAACAGGCCACCGCCGAGGAGCCACCAGGATACTGGGACATTCGGTCTGTTGTGCCTTACTCCGTAGGCAATCGCAATGACTGCCGACAATCCCAGCAGTCCCCACGCTGGAACTTGGCCCGGCCATTGCATCCAGGGAAGCCAACCGAAGATCAAAGGCTTCTCAGGCGGGATTCCGAACGGGAAATAGACAAGCGCCAAAACAGTCTCGACGGCGAGGAACCACCTCCAGGCGCGTGGAAACCCGGTCTGAGCTCCAGATGACCGCGGTCCAGTGACAACACAGGCTTCATTCGCCCTAGGAAGTGACACAGACCCCCTGACCTCGTGTATTCGCTCTCTGTATTTTCGACGGGAGTCATCGGTCACTTGAGCAACTTCCTTCGGACAAGGCACCAGCCGTTGCGAGCTCGAGGCGGAAAGTCGAGATGATCGGTTCGGCTGGAGGCGCCAGAATGGGACGGTGGACCGTGCCGCTGCAGTGACGATGGACCTTGGCGACCCTCTGGCGCCCTACCGGAGCCAGTTCACCGTCGCCGGTCCCATCTACCTCGACGGCAACTCCCTAGGCCGTCCCTCGGCGTCTGTGGTAGAGGGGCTCGCGGCGGCAGTGCGCGACTGGTCTGAGAACCTCGTTGGCGGGTGGTCCAGGTGGATAGACCTACCTGCCGCGGTGGGTGACCGGGTCGGCCGCCTGATCGGCGCCGGGCCCGGACAGGTCGTGGTTTGCGACAGCACAACCGTCAACCTCTACAAGCTGGCCGCGGCCAGCCTGGCCGCTCGGCCCGACCGGCGGGTCATCTTGGCCGACGCAGACGACTTCCCGACGGACCGTTACGTGCTGCAGGGACTCGCTGAGACCAGCGGCCGTGAGTTGCGCCTTCTGCACGGTAGTGCAATCGACGGCCTCGACACCGAAGTCGTGGGCTCGGCAATCGACGCCGACACGGCCTTGGTATGCCTCTCGCATGTCAACTTCCGCTCAGGTGCCCGACTGGACCTCGCTGCCATCACCGAGGCAGCCCACCGTCACGGTGCACTGGTCCTGTGGGACCTGTGCCACAGCGCCGGCGCAATTCCAGTCGGCTTGGATGAGGCGGGCGCCGACCTCGCTGTGGGTTGCACTTACAAGTACCTGAACGGCGGACCCGGCTCGCCCGCCTTCGCGTACGTGAGGCGTGGCTTGCAGGTCCAGCTGCGCCAACCGGTATGGGGCTGGTTCGGCCAACAGGACCAGTTCGCCATGGGCCCGAGCTACGACCCGAAGACCGGGATGGAGCGCTTCCTCACGGGCACGCCTCCGGTGCTCGGTCTATTGACCGTCGACGCCGCGGCCGAGACCGTGGAGTCAGCTGGCATCCCTGCGCTATGGGCGAAATCGCAGCAGTTCACAGCCATGTTCGTGGACCTCGTGCGAGACCAGCTTGAGCCGCTCGGCGCCACCTTGGCCAGTCCGACCGATCCGGATCGGAGAGGAGCCCACGTATCGGTCGCCCATCCCCGGGCCTGGCCGTGGTGCAAGGCTTTGATCGATCGTCGGATGGTCATCGGAGACTTCCGACCACCCGACGTGCTCAGGCTCGGCCCGGCACCGCTCTACACGCGCTTTGTAGACGTGTTCGACGCCGTCCAGCGGATGGCCGAGGTTCTCGAAGCTGGCGTAGAGGACGTGCGAGACCGCCCACGAGTCACCTGACCGCAACGCTCGCGAAGCGCTGGGCTCGAAACGAGACTTCGCGGCCCGCTCGGGCTGCCGGGCTTCATGGCTGCCGCGGGGACCCCCTCCCAGGGGAGTGATGAGGCAGGTGAAGGCGTCGAACCACACACTGAAGGCCGTGAGGATCCCGAGGATCGCCAGCAGGACCTTCACGGCTATGTAGGCGACCGACCGCCAAGCTGTCCGGTCCCGCAGCACCGTCTGAAGCCAACCCAGGAACCCCGGGCGTGGCACGAACGGATCGGGGTCGTCGATCTGTTCGTCGAGAAGCCCTCGTGCCTCCTGGCGCTGGAACCCACCAATCCCTCGCGCGCCACGGAGAGAGAGGCCAATGACAGCGAGCCCGAAGAAGGTGATGGCGAAGACCACGCCCGCGGCCATGGTGAGCGCGACAAAGGCAAGGCCAACTCCCGCTAGGGCCGATACGGTTACCAGAAACCAAAGCTCTGACCAGGTTCGCCTGGTGAACGGTGCACGCAAGACTTCGTGGGCGACCGCCCGGACTCGAGTCTCGAGCTCTTCTGAGACCACGATCATCATCTCGGTAGGCCAGACACGAATACGCACCCCGGTCTCAATTATCTATCTCTCCGATTAGTTGTCGCTTACGCCGAACTGACGTCTGATACTCCAAAGCTGAACATTCCCCGCCCCGTGAGAAGCCTGCTAGCAGGGTTTCTTCTCCTGGGGGGCAACCCCCACTTTCATAGGGCGGGCTGACCGAGGAACCGGCACGAACGGCACCAGGGAAACGGTAGGTAGCACGGGAACCACCGGGTCCAGCATCTGAGCGATCGCATCGTTCAGCAACTACGGAGGTCAAACAGATGCTTGTGCAGCTCGACCCAAGTGCCGCGCCATGCCCCGATGAGCCAGGGCATTGGTCTGACGAACTGCGGCCTGGCCTCTGCGTCGAGCCCTGGCACGACCCGGTGATCGACGAGGTCGGCCACGACCCACGATCGACCTACGTGGAGACTTTTTGGCTTCCAGTCCTGGGTCCGACAACTATCATTCACGTACAGTACGCGCCAAACGAGCCGAGCTGTCCTTGGCAGGCAAGGGCGGCGGTACACCCTACGACACGCCCCACGCCGGGAGCGTGACGCCTTGTTCAATGCACGTTACAGGCGGCTGGTCACGAACAGTCGGGAGTTGCCCGATCGCCACTCGCAGACGGGCGCTGTATGAGCGGCAACTACATCTTCGACCCGTGCTTCAGCTCCCCAAAGGCGCAGGGAGTCGTCCTCTGCGTCGTGTCGCCCTGGAGCAGGTCGGGGGTTGAGATCGTTCTTACAAAGCGCCTGCCGAATCCGTATGCAGGGAGGCCTTCCACGACGGGGCTTCCTTGGGCCATCCAGACCTTTACCGGCCTGAAGTGCGGATTTGTTACCGGCGCCACGACGGCGATCGGAAGCAGGCGAGCCAATTATGGCTGCAACAGCAACGAATGGCTGTGGGGGGCTCCCTTCCGCAGCTCGGAGCCGTGGATGATCTACGCCGCGGCGGTCGATGCGAAGCGCCTCTCGAAGCGAGTCAAGATCGCCGTTGCCTGGTTCTGATTGCCGGAACTCCTCGCTTGCGGGAAGGTGGAGTTTTCTTCGCCTGCCCGGGCCGAGGCTGGCCCGCGCCTCTCAAAGCCATCGTCGAGGCGATCGGGTGCTCGAAAGCGTCTGGAGGGACATCCGGCGTGGGAAGCGGACGCCACACGTTTCGACGTGGCAGGCGTTGGGGCAGCCGGTTGGTGTATTTGTCGGGCAGGCTCCATAGCGCGAGCTGATCGACTGGAGAAACCGCTGGATGCCCGACCTTTCTCCTATCCGCTGAGGCTCTAAGGACTCCCCCCAACGAGGACTCCCACACTGTCGAGCGCAATGTAAATACGTCGTCACCTTCCGGGACGCTAGCGGGGTGCGGCGTNNCCTGCAAAAGTGCCGTAGGTCTTTCCGTACGATCCAAACTTCGTCACATAGAATGAAAAGGCGAGAGAAGCTAAGAGAAAGACGACCGTTGCCAGTACTCCTCCCGCGCTCATCCACTGCCACTTCGGCTCCTGGCGATTCGGCCCGATGTAGAAGAAGATCGAAAACAGCAGAGAAATGACGAGGAGAGTCAGTGCCCATCTGACGATCGTCCATACCACGGTGAACGCGATGCCGTGAACCGGCAGGTGGCCGTCGATGCCGGCCCCGATTGGTGCACCGAGCACCACCAGACCAGCTCCTGAACCACCGAAAACAAGCGTCGCGACCATGAGCGGGAGTGCGTGAACTCGGCGAGCGAAGAACTTACGATCTACAGGTACCTCGTAGGCGATGTCCAGGGCTTGTTGAAGAGCAGACATCCCACCCGATGCGCTCCAAATTGCGACGGCGATCCCGATCACGACGGCGAGCACCGAAGCCGATTCCCGCGTCGTCGCTGCCGTGACCGCACCGGTGAAGACTCCTGCGACGCCGGACGGCAACGCCTTTTCGATGCCATGGGTAAGGCTGGCCAGGTCATGTTGATTGACGCGTACGAGAGACAGGACGCCGAGAACCGCGATCACTGCGGGGAACAATGCAAGGAACCAGTGGTAGGCAAGGCTGCCAGCCGAAAGCGAGACCCGATCGCGGATGAGCTTTTGCATCGTGTGTTTGAAAATCGCTCGCCATCGAGCCAACTCGAGCCTTGCGTGGCTCTTCGGAGCAGCTGGATCTCCGTTCTGCAGTTCAATGAGGGCTCTGCTTGACAACCTGGCTCGCTTTCAAAGATCTCGCCTGCTTGCAACAGCTTCGTGCTTTGGTGAGCAAGAAGCGTGCAGGCGCGGGTTTGCGGCCCTCCCGACCACCAGGGAGATGAAGGGGAGTTTGTTCACAATTACCAAAACCAAGAGCGAAGTTCGTCCGCGAGACCGTCCCTGTCGAACTTGCCACTAAAGAATTCCGCGTCGCTGGAGTGCCAAGAACGAGAGCCAACCTACAGGGATGGGCAACCAAAAGGTAGCGATACGAAATATCAGTACTGCAGGGATTGCTTCGTGTGCAGGAATGCCGATCGCGGTAAGGCCCGCGACAAGCACCGCCTCCACTGCACCAAGGCCTCCAGGCGTCGGCGCAGCAGATCCAACGGTGTTGCCGGCAAGGTAGACGACTCCGGCAGGGATTATCGCCGGATGAGCTCCGAGCGCGCGAAGTGCGGCGATGAACGCAACGAGGTAGGCAAATGTGAGCAAGAGATCGGCCCCGGTTCCAACCGCAAGTCGAAGCGGTTGGGATACCGCATCAAGGAGTCGCGGCCAGAAACTCCGCAAACGCGGTAGTACGTGGTGACTAAACTTTGCCCGAGTTTGTGGAACAAGGAGCAGGATTCCACCAAGGGCAACGATCGCTGCGACTCCAGTGAGTAAATCCGAACTCGGCACGATCTTGAAGCGGCTAATCCCTGAGCGAGTCAGTAATCCGAAAGTGATCAACAGCAACACCGTCGTGACGACATTCACGATCTGCGATACCGCAACGGCCGCAGCGATGGACCCCTCGTCAACATCTTGACGAGCCAGGTACCGAGCATTGACGGCAATATGTCCAACCGTCGGAGGCATGGCGACCCCGACGAAGGCCGTTGACAGTTGAACACAAAAGCCGCGAATGAGGGAAAGCCGCTTCGGAACAAATGCGGCCAGATTCGCCGCGGCTGCGAAGTACGTAAGTGCCGAACCGAGGATCGCAATCGCGAACCAGCCAAGATTGGTATGTCGAAGCGCCCCAAGAAGATTGACCCTTGAGAGTTGACCAATGACCAGAAAAGTTGCAATCGTCAGAGCAACCGTGCTTGCAACGGTGCGCCATCGAAATCGCTCGAGTCGAGTGATGGGTTCGGTGATGTCTGCACCGACCAGCTCACGGCGAACTTCGCTGATACATCCACGGGCTTCACGCATCGCCGACCAGCCCCAGGGTGCGAGCGCGATTGGCTGGAGGATGGCAGCGATGGGAGACTCGTCGGTTGGTTGGTAGCCGTTGCGGAGCGCTTGCACTGCCGTCAGCGCCCCAACGGCGCGGGCAAGTGTGGTGATCAGTTGTGTGACATCGAGGCGACGAACAAGTTCACTTGCTCCGGGAAGCGCGGCATTGAGCGACGAGAACCCGGCGCCACCATGGCCTATGAGCAAGTTTCCTGGTCGCAAGTCCCGATGAGCGACGCCTGCGTCATGAAGTCCACGCAGTGCATGGAATAGCGCACTTGCGACTTGTCCATTTTCGCCGCCAATGAATGTCTCCCCGCGCGGCTTCGCTATCACGAGAACGAGCGTTTCCGGCGGCACTTCATTCATTAAGAGGACCGAAGGACTCAGTACACCCCCGCCATTGGCGAGATAACTCGCGAGCGCGAGTTGCTCGAGCTGAGAGCGAGAGCTCAACGCCATATGACCGGCAACCATTGGTCGGAGACGAACAATCGCCCACACTCGTCGCATCAACCCTGCTCCGCGGGTGTCGCGATTCGCCATCCGCACCTCGATCTCCGTCCCATCATCGAGGGTTCCATTGAGACGGGCGTGTCGTCGGCGATCGACGCTCTGAAGATGCTGGACAGGGACTTGGTGGGACAAAAGCCACGATCTAATCTCGGTCGTGCTCGGCTGCACCGATGCTGCCCCGAGGAACCAGCGTATGACCCATCCAAAAAAGAGCGCTGCCAGTAATGCGACAGCCACCGCAAATGGCGTGAGCGCGTTAACAGCAAGGCCAGCGAGCAATAGCGCGGCTGCAGCGAGCACACACCAACGCGACCAGCGTGAGCGCCGAACGAGATCAGTAGCGACGAGGAACGCAATGAAAGCAGTGGCCACAATGAACGTCGATGGATTCTTGTCATTGAGGACCGCCCGAGCGACTGAGCCCCGCTCGGCATGCCACGCGATCGATGCGGCGGTCGTCGCCACGGCGGCGGCACCAGCGGCAGCGCCCGCGTTCAGCGCACCGCGGCGTTCGCTTCGCAAGAGAACTACCAGAGCGACCACCACGAGAGCGAGACCGCCGATCGCAGCGACTACTTCAGCACTAGAGGACAACCAGCGCGGGATGTGGAACAGCCAACGTGTGACATCACTCGAAAGCTCCGTGCTGCCAATTGGAAGCGTGCGGATAAGGCCGAGCACCGTCGCGATCAGCGCCAGCGCGAACAATGCGAGAAGTAAATCTGCGGGGCGGCGGACCCTTTCGAAAGGTTTCGATGGTCGTTGCGCGCGATTCATCTCGACTTTTGATGCATCGTCAGCTCCCCGCTGCCCCATCTCAACCTGTTCAGCGCTCACGCCCGAGCGCATTCATATCCCTAATGCTTATCCCACCGCACAAGCGAACCATGCTATGCTTGATAGCCGTCGTCCGTCAACCAGATGAGAGATCGGGTAAGGATTGACTGCGCTCTCAGATCGAGCAGCAGACATCGAGGGGGTAGACGATAGGTCCCGGTGACGAAGGAGAGGGCAAAGAAGCACGCCAGGACGACGACCTACCGCCCAAGGTTCTGATATTGCCCGCATCGGTTGAGCGAGAACTCGATGAATCCGACGAGGCGTTGGGCGCTCTCGGGCGGCCATTCGATCATCGAGCGCCATTTTTCCTTGGTCTATTTGGCGCGCTAGGAGTGGCCGTTGCCTACGTCATCGCGCGGGGCATTGCCGACATCACGACGGTCCTCGTTATTATCGGACTCGCCCTATTCATCGCGATTGGCCTCAACCCTATCCTCGAGTTCCTCATTCACCACGGTCGTTCGCGGGGATTCGCGGTCGGTGTGGTGACCCTTGGTTTCCTCGTTGTCATCGCGCTGTTCGTTCTCGCCGCGATATCACCGATCTCCCACGAGGTCCAGAGTCTCGTGAAGAACTATCCCCGCTACAAAGCCAATATGGCGGCGGGAAAGGGTTGGGCGGGAAAGCTGGCGGTCAAGCTGCATCTGACGGGCTATCTCAACGGTAAATCCAAGTTCAAGATCCCCGCCGGCGGTGTGCTTGGAGCAGGAAAGCTGCTTCTTTCGCTTGGCGTCGCAACCATCAGCGTCGCTGCGCTGACGATCTACTTTTTGATTGCGCT
>PMVZ01000315.1 GCA_003166375.1 Acidimicrobiaceae bacterium
TCGAATAGGAGGTAGTCATGCCAACAGTGACCGAAGAGAAGCCGACGCCGGCTCGCCGGCGAGGTCGGTATCCGAAGGAGTTCCGCAGGGACGCCGCGGCCCTCGTCATCGACCAGCACCGCACCGTCGCCGACGTCGCGCGGGAGCTCGGCGTGGTCGAGCAGACCCTTGGCAACTGGGTCCGCCAGGAGCGCATCGACCGCGGCGAGCGCGAGGGGACGACGACGGAGATGCGCGAGGAGAACGTCAGGCTCCGCCGGGAGGTGAAGCGCCTGACCATGGAACGCGACCTGCTCAAACGAAGTGTGGCCTTCTGGGTGAAGGAGCAGGACCGGTGAGCCGCTACCGGTTCGTCTCCGCCATGAAGGCCGAGAGCTTCCCCGTCGAAACGGCATGCGAGGTGACCGGGGTGTCGACCTCGGCCTACTACGGGTGGCTGGCCAAGGTGGCCGCCGGCCCGACCGATGCCGAGTGGCACGAGGCCCTGCTCATAAACGAGATGCGCAAGGTCCACGAACACCTCGACGACTCCTACGGATCACCTCGGATGACCGACGAGCTGCGCAGCCGGGGACACTGCGTCAACCACAAGCGAGTCGAGCGGCTCATGGCCGAGCACGGCATCTACGCCAGAGACGGCCGACGCCGCAAGCTCCGCACCACCATCCCCGACGTCTCCGCCCCGCCGCTGCCTGACCTCGTCGGACGCCGCTTCGCACCGGGAGAGCCCGGCGAGCGGACCTGCGGAGACATCACCTACATCCCCACCGGCGAGGGCTGGCTGTATCTGGCCGACGTGCTCGACATCGGATCGAGGCGCATCGTCGGCTACGCCATGGACGAGCACATGCCCACCGAGCTCGTCGCCAAGGCGCTTCAGATGGCCGTCGACCTACGAGGTGGCGACGTGAAGGGGATGATCTTCCACCACGACCGCGGCGCCCAGTACATGTCGAGGGACTTCCGAGCCCTGTGCACCGGGCACAAGATCGCCCAGTCGGTCGGACACATCGGATCGAGCCAGGACAATGCGGTGGCAGAGTCGTTCTGGGCGACGCTAAAGCGCGAGCTGGTGCACCGCTGTCGGTTCGCCACGCGGGCCCAGGCGCGTCGGGCGATCATCGCCTGGATCAACCACTACAACGCGGTGCGTCGACACTCCACCCTCGGCAACGTTCCGCCTGTCGAGTGGGAGCTACGCTTCGCCCGCCGTCATCTTCAAGCCGCATAACAATGTGTCCGGCTGACGGGGGGAAGGCCACTGAGCAGATCGGCGTCGCCTAAGTACCAGCAACGTGCCACCGGCTCCTAAGGCAATCACCGCTATGACGAGTAGCTCAATCACGTCAGCGCCTGTGAAGGGGAGTGGTGTGGAAGAGGTTGCGTGTGATGCTGGCGAGGCTGGTACTGATGACTGAACCTGCTGAGTCGACTGAACCTGCTGAGTCGGAGGTGGTGTGCAACCCGTATAGCAAGTCGAGTCAGCAAATGCAGGGCTCGCCAGACTCAGACTCATGAACATGAGGAAGCCACTAGATATCAACTTGGTTCTCATCTTGCTCCTTTACTCACGCCTGTGAGCAGGTAGACCACCAGGGCGAGGACCCACAGCACCAGGAGCGTACCGGCCAGTCGACCCAACGTCGAGGAGACTAGTCTTCGAGCTACTCGCCGAGACTCCCATGGCCATGCGGGTTCGAGCACATCGTCCACGGCATGGCGCAGGTGCTCCTCGGAGATGGCCATAGTGTCTCCCAGCATCCGTTGTACGCCTTCCAGCCCGACTATGGCCATCTCCTTGAGATGTAACCCTCGGCGCTGGCCCATGAACTGGACTACCCGCGTCGAGACCTCCTCGTCGAAGGTCCCACCTGGGATTTTCGTAGACCGTTCGGCCTGGATAGGCGACGCATTAGACTAGAGTCCAGTTGATGACCAAAGCAGCCGTGTGGGCGCGGGTCAGTACCGCCGACCAGCACACAGCGAATCAGCTCGACCAACTACGAGCGTGGGCGAAGCGGCGCGGGCTACAGGTCGTAGCGGAGTTCAGCACGGAGGATTCCGCCTGGGTCACGGCCACCATTAGAAATGGCAAGGGCGCTGAGTTCGACAAGGCACGAGCCGACCTGCTGAACGGTGCCCGGCTCGGGCACTACCAGGTCATCCTGATCTGGGCCATCGACCGACTGTCGCGGAAGGGCATCGAGGACACCCTCGCCGTGATGCGCCAGCTCTATGAGCACGGCTGCGATATCTGGTCGCCCCAGGAACCCTGGCTTGTTACGTCCGAGCCCCACATGCGGGAGCTGCTCGTGAGCTTCATGGCGTGGGTTGCTGAGCAGGAGTCGCGGCGGCGTAGCGAGCGCATCAAGGCTGGACTGGCGCGACGCAGGGCCGAGGGTAAGCCGGTCGGGGGAGCCGTCTCGAAGCGGGGCGCTGATCGCAAGCCCCGTCGTACCGAGGGGTACAGACAGGCGTGGGCTCGACGTAAAGCGGTCCAAGGCTCACGGTCGTAGCCGCCGTAGCCTCAAGAACCTCCGTGACGCTTTGCGCGCTGTCCTCGACGATGGGCCTGACCGGTAGGAGCCGCTGCGCGGGAACGTTC
>PMVZ01000086.1:0-2226 GCA_003166375.1 Acidimicrobiaceae bacterium
CGGTCGGCGAGAAGTTCACCACCTGGATCGTCTGGAAGATCCGCAAGGCCTATCGCCTCGAGAGCCGCTGCGACCGGCTACGCGGGCAGGGCTTGCTCACCTTGGCGGAGATGGCAGAGGCGCTCAATGTTCATCCCCAGACGGTGAAGTACCGCCAGGCATGCGCCGTCCCCCAACGAGCCGTGTCGGTAAGCCGATAGACCTTGAGTGAGCGAAACCAGTCGCCGTTGAACCGGCGGCCCCAGTTCCGGCCTTTCAGGCCGTGCTTGTCGCTGGCGAGGATAGCCAGTCGCTCGTGGACGTAGGCGTCGATGACGACGAACTTCCGCGTCGGGGACGGGTGACCTGCCTCTTCCCCTCCCGTATCACATCCATGTAGTTACACGCGGGGTCGCGTAATCGGGACTTTCGCCTCTAGCCATTGACTAGCTGGAGCATTCACCCCATAGTGGTTACGCCGTGGTGGGGAGGTCAGACCAGTCCGTTGGGGACGAACTGACTCTGTTGCGAGGGGCTGCCGAGTTGTCCGGAAAGAGATTTCAGCACCGCAGGCCGGCGGATGCAGGCTCGCGCTTCATCGCAAGGCTGGGACTGAGCGTGCGGCAACGCCGGTGCTTCCTCGCGGCAGCCGACGCGCTGGCGTGGCTGGTCGGGCTGACGGCCGGAGCCATTCTTCGCTACGACCTGTCGTTCCACGTCCCACGACCGCTCGATCTAGCCGCCACCGCCGGCATCGCCGCCGTCGCTCAGCTACTCATCGGTACGGCGCGCGGCCTCTACCGGGGACGCTGGCGGATCGCCAGCTTCGAGGGCGTCGGCGCACTTGCCAGCTACTGTTTTTTCATCACCGCCGGCCTGTCGCTGCTGAACCTCTTTGACGGCCACCTCGTGCCGGAGAGTGTGCCGATCATCGGTGGCACCGCGACGCTCTTCCTCATGCTCTCTGGACGCTACGCCGCGCGCCTTGTTCTCGAGCTGCACCGCCGGCCGAGCGGCGAAGCTTGCACGCGGCTGCTGATCTTCGGAGCGGGTCAGGCCGCCGAGGAGGTCGTCGCGACCATGCTCCGCAATCCGGAGAGCCCGTACTTGCCCGTGGCACTGCTCGACGATGACCCTGCAAAGCGCCGTCTGTCGATCATGGGCGTTCCCGTAGTGGGCGACCGCAGGGACCTGGCATCGGCGAGCAAGCGCTTCGAAGTCGGCACCTTGCTCATTTCGATCCGCACGGGATCGAACACCCTCCTCCGTGAGTTGTCCGACCTCGCGACCGAGGTGGGCCTGACAGTGAAGGTGCTGCCGTCACTCCGCGAGGTAATCGAGGGATCGGCGAAGCCGTCGGACATTCGCCAGCTCACCTTGCAGGACCTTCTTGGAAGGAGAGAAATCCGTACTGATCTCTCGGTCGCGGCAAGCTACGTCACCGGCCGACGAGTGCTCGTCACCGGCGCCGGTGGCTCGATCGGCTCCGAGCTCTGTCGGCAGATTCACCGCTCCCAGCCCGCCGAGTTGATCATGCTCGACCGCGACGAGACCGCGTTGCACGCGTTGCAGCTGTCCATCGAGGGTCGAGCTCTCCTCGATTCTCCAAGTCTCGTCCTCCTCGACATCCGCGACCGTACCGGGATCGAGTCGCTGTTCGTCGAACGACGGCCTGAGGTCGTCTTCCACGCCGCCGCGTTGAAGCATCTCACGATGCTCGAGCTCCACCCGGGCGAAGGGGTCAAGACAAACATCTTGGGAACGCTCAATATGCTCGAGGCGTCGGTTCGTCACGGCGTCGAGCGCTTCGTCAACATCTCGACCGATAAAGCGGTCGATCCCTCCTCCGTGCTGGGCTACTCGAAGCGAATCTGCGAGCGTCTCACCGCGACAGCTGGGGCCGCGTACGCCAACGGCACCTACATCAGCGTGCGCTTCGGTAACGTGCTCGGGAGTCGTGGCTCCGTCTTCCACACCTTCACGGCCCAGATCGGCTGCAAAGGGCCGGTCACTGTAACGGACCCCGAGGTGCGCCGATACTTCATGACCGTCGAGGAAGCGATTCAACTCGTGATCCAGGCCGGGGCGCTGGGCGCTTCGGGCGAGGCCCTTGTGCTCGACATGGGCGAACCGGTGCTCATCGCCGAAGTGGCCCGGCGCATGATCGCCGAGGCCGGCCAGGCAATTGACATCGTCTATACGGGGCTTCGGCAAGGGGAGAAACTGAACGAGGTGCTGTTCAGCGAG
>PMVZ01000086.1:2238-6292 GCA_003166375.1 Acidimicrobiaceae bacterium
CTTCGCATTGGCGACGGCCCAGATGTGCTCGCCGTCGCCCGACTGGCGTTCGAAGACATCGCAGCGCGGCTCACTCAACGATTGCCGGGAGCCGGTCCGCTTGGTACCGCCACGAGCAATGGCGACAGCTACCATGCTGGACGTTGTGGCCAGCATCGCCGCGGTAGCGACCGTGACGCGGTCGACTCCTGCCCCGCATGCTCACCCGCGGCGCCGGTGACCGGGGCTTGGGTATTCACTACCACCACCTCCATAACCGGATTCGCCTCCGAGTAACCTCAATCCAGCTCGACAAGGAACGTGACGATGACCGTGACCGCCAGTCACTCGGCGACAGGTCCCCAAGAAGGATCGCAATCTCTGCCCAGCGTCGCACCCGACGAGATCGAGGCCGGCTTCGCACCGTATCCCCGCGATTCGGTCTTCTCCACACGGTTGGACGACGACTTGTTGATCGTCGACGCCAGCACAGGGCGGATCCACGTGCTGAACTCAACCGCCGCTCTCGTGTGGGAGTGCTTCGATGGCGACGTCACTCTTGACGAACTCGCCGCCGATCTGGCCGAAGCGTTCCACACCCCACTCGAGGCGGTGAGAGCCGACACCGTCGAGATGACGCGAGAGCTTGGTCGACTCGGACTTCTCGCCGGGGTCTCTCCACCCCTGCCAGAGGGGTCGCCGATGGCCGGCCTGTTCGAGGTGGGCGACGAGGTGAACACGTTTCAGGTGATCGCCTCCGACGGCAGCGACGTGCAACTCCCGCGCCCGGGCGGAGAGGGTGCGCTGCTCGTGAACTGGAGTCCGTTCTGCGGTTACTGCGCCAAGATCGGGGCCGACCTCGCAGGGTGCCGACCTGCTCTCGAAGAACGAGGCATCGCCTTGGTGCTGCTCACTGTGGGCAAGGCCGACGACAACGATCTCACGCTCGCGCCGCATGGGTTGAGCGACGCGGCGTTCTACCGCCGCGAGCCTGATGACTCCGATGCAGGGGCGCCTCGCGACCCCTTCGGCTCGCTCGGGACCCCCGTGGCGTATCTCCTCGACTCGGAAAGTCGCGTTAGGGAGCCACTCGCATATGGCTCGGTGGAAGTCCTGGCGCTCGCCCGCGGGACGGCAGGGCTGCCTCCGGTGCCGCTCGACGAAGAGGCCGGCTCCGCAGGGAGCGGTGGTGGGGACGAGTCAAGCGGCGCTCCCCGAAAGAGCCTCCCTACTGCCGGCGGTGTGTGCGGACCGGCGGCCGGACAGACGGGGAAGAAGCCACGGCAGTGGGCCGTCACGTCTGCCTATGCGATCGGCGAGTTCAATGTCGGCATCCGTGCCGACTCACTTGGAACAGACGATCTCCTCGCCCGGGCCTTCGGCTCCTACAGGCTCACGGATTCCACGCCTGCTCCCGACAACTTTTCCGTCGTGCTTGGAGAGAACTCCGGAACCGGGACCAAGGCCCTCAGCCTCCTACTCGCGGCGGACACCACCGTGTTGCGGAGCCGGTCGCCACGTCGGATACTTCGAGCTCTCAGCGCACGCCTCTCGGCCTTGTTCGAGGGAGATTCCGAGGGTCTACTCCGCACCACGAACGTGGCCGTCCTCGTCGGCGATCAGGCAGTCCTACTCCCGCCGATGGCCTTGTACTGGATGGACTACCTCCAGGCAAGGCTCGCGCTGCTCGGTGTGCGACTGAGCGACGAGCCTCATGCCCTCGTCGATCCTGACAAGTGCGAGCTCGTCATTCCCGAGCCGCGGATCGAGATCGCTCCGGAGGTGCTGGCCAAGCTCGGCAAGCCATCACCGTCGCGCACTGAGCTCCCACCGCTAGAGCCTGGGCGCTACCCGCTCGGCGTCTGGACCTTCGACGAAGAGCCGTCGAGGCATTCGGCCACGCCGACCCGGGCGAACGCGGTCGCAGGCGTCCTCCCCGCCGTGACCGGCTCCCCCGAGCTGCTCGGAGAGCTGATCGCCGCGGTTGGACGAATCCTCGAAAAGACTCGGGCCGTCCCCCTGCAGTCGACCTCGAAACAAGAGCTGATGAGGAGCATCGAGAGCCGACTGCTCGAGTGACCACATGACCGCGTTTCGTGATACTCGAGCCATCATTTCGGTCCGTGAGCGCGCCAGCGCTGCGTTTCTCGCGACGCCGCCCTCGCTGCAACGGACAGCGCTGCACGCGCTCGGCAAACTCGCCCGGACGAACGTGCCGCCGCTCCGAGTTGCGGAGCAGGCTCTAGATCACCTCTCCGAGCTCCACCTGGATGACCTTCGCCAGGTCGCCGCCGCGCGGCCCGAGCTCGACCTGGACCGGTGGCTGAGCTTCGCGAGCGGTGCCGGCCTCCTACAGCGACGGTGAACATCCCGTCCGCCACCTGGATCGGCCTCATCGTGGGGCTCTTCCTCCTGGTGTTCGTTGTCCCGGCCATCGCGCGATCGGTCGCCCGTGTGGATCAGGACGCGAGAACCTTCCGCCTCGTCATGGCCTCAGGTGCGTTAAAGCTCGCCGCGGCACCGGTGTGGATCTACGTTAACGACCACTACTACAGTGGCATTGCCGACGCGAACGGCTACAGCAGAGTCGGCGCCCAGGTGGCCGCCCAGATTCGGAACGGCGACTTCTCGTTCCACGTGGGGCGGGNNGATGGAGCGACCTCGATCATCACCGGGAGCATCTACACCGTCATCGACTCCAACGTCCTCGGCGGCTTCTTCGTATTCGCGTTCTTGGGGTTCGTGAGCCTCGTGTTGTTCTACCGCGCCTTCCGCGTCGCATTGCCGGACGGAGATCACCGGCGCTACGCCAAGCTGGTCTTCTTCTTCCCGTCGCTCCTCTTTTGGACCTCCGCCATAGGAAAGGACGCGCTGATCTCCCTCGGGCTCGGTTTGGGCGCCCTCGGCGCTGCGAGGATCCTCGCCCGCGCACGGGGCGGCTTCGTGCTCCTAGGGATCGGCCTCGCCCTGACGGCCCTGATCCGACCTCACGTCGCCCTGATGCTCTTCGCAGCGCTTGCTGTCGCTTACCTAGTCAGCAAGTCCAAGACAGCATCTCCGCTCACCCCGCTGGCGAAGTTGCTCGGCGCGGTGGTCCTCGTCGTGGGCGGCCTCATCCTGGCCAAGTTGACTGCGCACTTCTTCGGACTCCAAAGCCTCAGCGTGGCCTCGATTCAGCACGTGCTCAACCAGAACGCGATCAACACAGGCGCCGGGGCTGGAACGCAGGGCTCGAGAGTAACCGCGTCTGTCTCGCTGTCTCCGACCAGCATCCCTAAGGACATCTATTACGTCCTCATCCGGCCTTTGCCCTTCCAGGCCCATGGCTTGACGCAGCTCGCGAGTTCGCTCGAGAACACGTTCCTCGTGGCCCTCCTCATCGTGTCTTGGCGGCGGCTCGCCTCGGCGTTCACGGCCATGCGACGCCACCCGTACCTTCTTCTCGTTGCGCTCTATTCGCTGGTGTGGATCATCCTGTTCGCGAGCCTCGGGAACCTCGGGATCCTGGTGAGAGAACGGACGTCACTACTGCCGCTGCTGTTGGTCCTCGTGAGCTGGCCGGCGGCCACCAGGGCGCGGGAGACTTCACTGAGCACCCTCAAGGAGGGCGCTGGTAGTCAACCGCTTCGCGGCGCCGAGAGCACCTCGCGGAACCTTGTCGGCTAGCTGGTCAAATGGCACGCACTCCCTCGACGGCGTCGGCGGTGCGACCACGAAGCGCGTCCCGTCGATCCGGACGACACAGGCCCGCCGTCCGGTCGATCACCAACGCCCTCGCCGTGCTTATAGTTTGGACCGCTTGGGGCGTCCGTGACGATGAAGGCAACCGTCAGGCGGGGCCGGTGTCGACAAGGCGCACGGGAGGGGATTGCGGGCACTGATGGAGTCGACTCCCAATGCGGTAAACCAAGCACCTTCCCATCGAACACGGGGCTGCCGAGTAGTCACGACCGCGCTGACGGCACGAGTGCTGTTGGCCAACCAACTGCGATCCTTGAACGACGTGGACTGGACCGTGGTGAGCGGTGACCCCTACGACGATCCCCCCGACGGCGTGGCGGTGGAGGTCGTCCCT
>PMVZ01000367.1 GCA_003166375.1 Acidimicrobiaceae bacterium
CGCGACGGCCACACGCCCTATGCGCAACAGGTTCGGGGACTGCTTGCGGCAGCTGGCGTGCGGGCCGAAGCGGAGGACGCCGGGGAGCCCCTCGGAGCGAGGATCCGCCGCGCGAAACTGGAGAAGGTGCCGTATGTCCTGGTCGTGGGCGATTCCGATGTCGCCGGCAGGACCGTCGGCGTCAACGCACGGGGCTCCGAAGAGCCCGAGCGCGGTGTCGACCTCGAGTCGTTCGTCGAGCAGCTGCGTGTGGAGGCAGCACCGCCGATCGGCCGTGAGCTCGGTACCAATGCGGCGGGAGCCCCGTGAGCCTTGATCACCTTTGGGCGGGCTGGCGGTCGGGCTACGTGAGCTCGTTCGAGGAAGCGGGTGTCCTGGCCGGCTCGAGCGGTGGCTCAACGGCCGCAGCCGAGGCGGAGTCCGCGTGCGTCTTCTGCGGGATCGTGGGGTCCGACGAGCCCGACGAGGTGCGACATGTGCTCTGGACGGGCAGGTTCACCGTTGCGCTGCTGAATGCTTACCCATACTCCCCGGGCCATGTGATGCTGCTCCCGATCCGGCACGTGAGCGATCCCTGCGAGCTGGAACGAGACGAAGCTGCCGAGCTGTCCGGGGGTGTCTATGAGGCGGTGGCGGCGGTGAAGGCGGCTTACCGGCCCGAGGGCATGAATCTCGGTGTCAACCTCGGACGGGCCGCAGGAGCGGGGATCCCCGCTCATCTGCACGTGCACATCGTTCCGAGATGGATCGGCGACACGAACTTCATGACCTCGGTTGCCGGGGTCCGGGTCCTCCCAGAGGCCCTGAGCGACAGTTGGGCGAAGTTACGGGCCGCCTGGAGGTGAGCAGGGTCCGTCCGGCCCGGGCCGGGCGCCCATGATCTGGGGGGAGTGCAGCGTGGAAGGCGACCAGGTTGTGGTCCGCTTGCGCGGGTGGCGCAGAGCCCTTGCCACGAGGGGCACCATCAGGTTTCCGCTCGTGTCGATCGTCCGGATCGATCACGACCCGTCGGCGCGCGCGCACGTGACGACCGGCTTTCACCAGTGGCGCAAGCACGGTCAGGGAGTCTGGCGGGTCGGCACTTATCACGGGCTCGACGGCTGGTCGTTCTGGTCGATCGGGCTCGGTCGCAACGCGGTGCTCATCGAGTGCTCGGGAGAGCGCTTGCGTTATGTGGTCATCGAGGTCGCGGACGCCGAGCGCACGGTGCGAGAGATCCGGGTCGCGGCGGGCAAGGAGACCGGAGCCGGTGCCGGGGGTCTCCAGGTGAGCCCACCGGTGCCGGCCCGCGGCCCGAGACGGCGAGATCGTCGCGATCAGAACGGGCCCGCGACAGGCGAGGGTTGACGTCGTGACCGGTCATCGCCTCGACTACGAATCTCACCGTACGGCACTCAAGCGCGAGTGCGAGCTCATCTTCGACGCGAGCGGCGACGATCTCGAGCTCCCGGTTCCCACCTGCCCGCAATGGCGACTCTCAGATCTGGTCGGGCATCTCGGTGACGTCTTCAGCTTCTGGGGCACCCAGCTCGAAGTGGCATCGCCCGCTTCTCCGGTCGAGCCGGCGACACGCGGCGTGCCCTCCGGGGCCGACGTCATGGACTGGTTCGGAGGTACCTGCGCGGGTCTCCAGCTGGAGCTTGCCGGTCGCGATCCTGAAGCACCCTGTTGGAACTGGTCAGGCGAGGATCTCACCGCTGACTGGGTCTGCAGGCGCATGGCGCTCGAGGCGGCCGTGCATCGTTACGACGTCGAGCTCTCGGTCGGCTCGCCTACGCCGATCCATCGGGGTCTGGCCATCGACGGGATCGACGAGTGGATCGGGGTCCACCTCGCGACTGAGGTGCCCGAGTCACCGGACGTCTCGCTCGGCGGGGTGCTGTGCCTGGCCTGCGCCGATGACGCTGCAGCCTGGACGGTGGAAGTCGCCGCCCGCCGGCTGCGCTGGCGCGAAGGCAGGGGCCCCGCCGACGCGGTCCTCGTCGGTTCGGCTTCGGACCTGTACTTGTACTGCTGGAACCGCAGACCTCTCGAGGCGCTCGAGCTGACGGGGAACCGGGAGGTCGCTGTTGCGTTGAGCTCTCTGACGCTCTGAGCTCCACGCGGCGCTATGTGTCAGCTGCCTGCTTGGCGAGCTTCTCGGCGATCGGCGCAGGCACCACTTCGTGATGGTCGTGGCGCACGACGAAACGGCCCCGGCCACCGGTCAGCGAGCGGAGGTCGGTGGCATAGCGCTGGATCTCCGACGCCGGCACCAGCGCGATCACGACCTGTTCGCCGCGCTCTCCTGCCTCGGTGCCAAGGACCCGGCCCCGCCGCGAGTTGAGATCACCGAGGATGTCGCCCTGATAGGCGGCAGGCACCGTGACCTCGAGGCGGCACACAGGTTCGAGTATCACAGGGCCGGCAGCAGCCAGGGCCTCCTTGAAGCCGAGCGACGCCGCCATCTTGAAGCTCATCTCCGAAGAGTCGACGGTGTGGTACTTGCCGTCGTAGCAGGTAACCCGGACGTCGACGACGGGGTAGCCGAAGTGGCCCCCCGTGGTCATCGCCTCCTGCACGCCCTTCTCCACTGCGGGGATGAACTGTCGGGGTATCGCGCCGCCGACGATGGCGTCCACGAAGGCGAAGCCCTCACCGCGCTCGAGCGGCTCGACCCGAAGGTTGGCAACGCCGAACTGGCCGTGACCACCCGTCTGTTTCTTGTACTTGCCCTCGGCCTCGGCGGACTTGGTGATCGTCTCGCGGTAGGGAACCTGGACGGGCTCTGTCTCGACCGCCACGCCGAACTTGCGGTTGAGCTTCTCGCACACGATCTGCAGGTGCGTGTCACCCATGCCGGACAACACCGTCTGGTGTGTCTCGTCATCGCGGCGGACTAGGAGCGCAGTGTCCTCCTCCTGGAGTCGGTGGATCGCCGTCATGAGCTTGTCATCGTCACCTTTGGCCTTCGGGTGGACCGCGATGGACAGCACGGCGGTACGGAGTCTGGGTCCCTCTGCAACCACCGGCTGGTTCTTCGGTGCCAAGGTGTCGCCGGTCAGCACGCCGCTCAATTTCGCGACGGCGACGATGTCGCCGGCGGGGGCGGACGAGGTGGGCTGGGTCTCCTTGCCGCGCATGACTTGGAGAGCGTGCAGCTTCTCCTCGGAGTGACTGCGGCTGTCGAAGAGGGTCATGTCGGGGTGGAGCGTTCCGGAGAGCACGTTCATCAGCGAGATCCGTCCGACAAAGGGGTCGGCGATCGTCTTGAAGACGCGGGCCAAAGGCGGCCCGTCGGGATCGCGGGGGAGCTGGATCGTGTCATTCCCCGCCCTGACCGTGAACGACCGGCGGGCGAGCGGGCTCGGCCCGATCGCGCAGATCAACGAAGCCAGGCGATCGACGCCCACGCCCGTGAGTGCCGACCCGCACACGACGGGGAACACGCTCGCGGAGGCGACGCCGTGGGCGAGCGTGGCCTCCAGGTCCTTGGTGGAGGGAACCTCGCCTTCGAGGTACCGTTCCATCATCTCGTCGTCGCCGACGACGATGCCTTCGATCAATGTCTCGCGGACACGATGCTGAAGCGCGGAGATGTCCTCGGGGATCGGCCCGGTCGTGGGCTTTCCTGCGCCGTATGTGATGGCTGAGTCGGTGAGGAGGTCCGCGATCCCGTTGAAGGCGGCTTCGCTGCCGATTGGCAGCTCCAAGGGTGCGATGCCGGAGCCGAAGCGCTCGCGGAGCTGGTCCAACGTTCTCTCGAAGTCGGCGCGCTCGCGGTCGAGCTTGTTGACGAACACGAGCCTCGGAATGCCGAGCTCGGTCGCCAGGCGCCAGGTCTCCTCGGACTGAACCTCGACGCCCTCGACCGCGCTGACGACGAGCACGGCGAGGTCGGCGACCGACAGGCCCGCTTCGACCTCGGCGATGAAGTCCGCGTACCCCGGGGTGTCGATGACGTTGATCTTGCAGTCCTCGAAGAGAAACGGAGCCAGTGCCAACGAGACCGATATCTGCCTCTTGACTTCCTCGGGCTCGAAATCGCAGACAGTCGTCCCGTCCTCTGTCCGTCCCGCTCGGGACAGCACGCCGCCGACCACGAGCAGTGCTTCGGCAAGGGTTGTCTTGCCGGCACCGCCATGGCCGATGAGCGCGACGTTACGGATTTTCGCGGACGGCACGGCGTTCACGTGGGTACCTCACTTCCCGCGACCGGCTCCACCATGGGTGACTGGTCGACGAACTCGCTGGACAGGTTGCGAGCCTATCGGTCGCGTGCACGCCAGGAGGAGGCCGGAGGATCCGCGAGGGGCTCTGGTATTGTCTTGAGGAGAGGGTCAATGGCACGCAGGCTTGCGTGACAGGGCTTTTCGACTGCAGTAGTGCCAGACAGGAGCGAGATGATCGACGGCCACCGGGGCCAGTCAGCGGCGAGTGGCACAGAGGATGCCCCAGTCGAGGATCAGGCTGCGCTGACCCCTGGGCCGACCCCGCCGACCGAGGTGGCGCCCAAGTCGCCCGGGCGCGGGATCCGCACGGGTTTCGGGGTGGGTGCCCGCCTCGCACGGCATGGCGTCACCGCAAACGAGGTCACTGTCGTCGGCATCCTTCTCGCTGGCGTCACCGGTGTCACGATCGGTCTCGGGCACTTTTGGGTCGCTGTGGTTCTGCTCACCGTCGGTGGCCTCATGGATACCCTCGATGGCGTCGTCGCAAAGGCCGCGGGCACGGCTTCCAAGAAGGGCGCTTTCTTCGACTCGGTCGCTGACCGGGTGTCCGATGCCCTCATCTTTGGTGGCGTGGCGTGGTACTTCGCCTCCGGAAGCCAGCCGCGACTGGCGGTGTTGCCGTTCGCGATCCTCGGTGTCAGCGCGGTCATCTCCTACGAGCGAGCGAAGGCCGAATCCCTCGGTTACGACGCCAAGGGTGGCCTCATGGAACGGGCCGAGCGGCTCATCCTGCTCGGCGTCGCACTGCTGCTCCACGTGATCTTTGTACCCCTGCTCGGGTTGCTTCTGGCGCTCACGGTCTTCACCGCTGTGCAGCGCTTCGTGAAGGTCTGGCGCCAGGCGAGCCCAGAGGCGGCGAGCTCTGCAGCCATGCGCGGAGCCTGGCGGCGCGGACGCGTCGAGTCGCGCTGGCAGTCGTGGCGCCAGCCGCGCGTCAACGGCACGCGGCGCCGGGCGACGACGCCGAGCCGCGTGCGCGCCCGACGCCGGAGCGAACCGCTGACCGTGAGGCTGCGTCGCGTGCTTGCCAGCGAGCGCTCCGGTAGTCGCCGTGTCGGTCCTCGGCCCGAGCACAACAGCTTCGTCGCCGGATCGGCGCGGCGCCGGCACCGCGGGACCGATAGCTGAGCACAGCTCCGCAGTCCGGTCGGGGATAGTCGGGCAGCCGCTGATGGCGACGCCGGACCAGTGGGCCCGCTACCTCACCTATCGGGGCCTCGCGGCCGCCCTGCAGGTCATTCCTCGTCCTATGGCGGGTGCCCTGGCGAGCGCCGCCGGCTTCACGATCTCCGAGGTCTGGCGCGACAAGCGACCACTCGTGCATTCCAACCTGCGACGAGTGCTCGGACCCGAGGTCGACGAGGCTGCCGTCCGCCGGCTCGTCACGAAGGCGTTTTGCTCCTACGCGCACTACTGGGTGGAGTCTGCGCAGGTAGTGGCTCTGCGGTCGGACCAGATCGAGTCGATCTTCAGCATCGAGGGCTTCGAGCGGTTCCGTCTGGAGATGGCGAGGGGCCGTGGTGTCGTGATCGTGCTTCCCCATGTCGGCTCGTGGGAGTACGGGGGCCGTTGGCTGGCCCAGCAGGGCTATCCCATGACGACCGTCGGCGAGTTGCTGGAGCCCCCCGAGCTGTTCGACTGGTTCACCTCGCAGCGAGCGAGCCTGGGCCTCACAGTGTTGCCCCCAGGGCCCGACACCACCGTGCGGCTTTTGGACACCCTGCGTGCAGGGCGCGTCGTGGGGCTGTTGGCGGACCGGGATCTTGGCGGAAAGGGCATTGAAGTTGAGCTCTTCGGTGAGAAGACGACGCTGCCCGGAGGTCCGGCACTTCTTGCCCTGCGCTCTGGTGCCCCGCTGATGACCTGCGCCATCTATCAAAGGCCGCGTGGCCTGTTCCACGCCGTGTTGCAGGGCCCGCTCGACTCGACACGCACCGGGCGGCTGCGCCAGGACGTGCAGCGTCTCACCGAGGAGATGGCGCTCTCTCTCGAGGGGCTCATTCGCCTGGCACCCGAGCAGTGGCACCTCTTCCAGCCGAACTGGCCCTCGGACCGCGAGCTCGGCCACTGAGGACGGGCGGCGGGGGAATACCCCTGTGCAAGCCGGCCACTGCCGATAGCGTCACGGCCGATGAGGATTGCGATCGTGTGCCCCTACAGCTGCACGATGCCAGGAGGAGTGCAGAGCCAGGTCCTCGGCCTCGCCAGGGCGCTCAGGTCACGGGGAGACGATGTGGCGGTCGTGGCGCCCGCTGAGGGCACAGGCACGCCCGGCCGGCTCGATCCCATCGCGCTCGACGGCGCGGCCTTCATCAAAGTCGGGGCGGGCACCGCTGTCTCGGTGAACGGCTCGCGCGCCCCCGTCTCGCCGTGGCCGGCGACGATGTGGCGCACGGTCTCGGCCCTTCACGACTTCGCTCCCGAAGTTGTCCATGTGCACGAGCCGTTCGTACCGGGCCCGTCCCTTGCCGCGGTCATAGCGGGGCCGCGACCCATTGTCGGCACCTTTCATCGCTCCGGGGCCGACTTGGCCTACCGCGCCTACGGCCACGTCGTGGGAGCGTGGTCTCGCCGGCTCGACGCGGCCTTCGCCGTGTCCGAAGAGGCCAGTGCGACCGCTCAGGCGTGCCTCGGGGGGCTCTCGAACCGGGTCGGGATCATACGCAACGGNNTCGGATGCACGTATCGAGTGGCTCGGGCCTGTAGACGACGAGGAACGGGCGTCGCGCCTGGCGGGCGCGGACGTCTTCGTGGCGCCATCACTAGGAGGTGAGTCTTTCGGCGTCGTGCTGCTCGAGGCGATGGCCGCAGGGACAGCGGTTGTCGCTTCGGACCTGCCCGGTTATCAGCTTGCGGCCGGGCGAGCTGCCAGGTTCGTGCCTGCAGGCGACCGGGTCGCGCTCGCCCAAGCGGTCCGCGCCCTCCTCCTCGACGATGCTGAACGCGAGGCGCTCAGCGATCGGGGACGCGAGCGCGCGTCCGAGTGTGACATGGGGGCCATCGCCGCGATGTACCGGGATGCCTACGTCCGGTTAGGGCGCGCCGCCCGGTCCGGGTAGCCTCGGGGAAATGACTCCAGCGGCCAGGGACCGAACACGCTGGCAGCGCCGTGCCCCCGATGGTGACGGGAGGGCGCGCCGAGCCGTCGAGGCACAGCAGGCCGCCTACGAAGCTTCGAGGGCAGTGCTCGCCGCAGCTGCTCGGCGCCGGGACGCGGTCTGGCGTCACGCGGCTCGTGCGAGCCGGCGGCGGGCCACGGTCGCCCTTGTGGCACCGCTCGTTGTCGCGATCGTGCTTGTCGTCCTCGGAGTTGTCTCGATGGACTTCTTGATCGCCGGGATTGCGATCGCCTGTGCGATCACGCTCGTCTCGTGGTTGATGTGGGCGCGCTCGGCCAATGTGCTGACCAAGCGGCTCGGCGGGACTGTGGTCACCGCCAAGCGGAGACCGAGCATTCTCAGCGCTGCTGAGGCCGCCCGTCTCGTCGACGTCACGGAGGGGTTGTTTGCCGTGTTCGGTCTGCCGAACGCGGAGATCCGGGTTCTCGACGACCCGGCGCCGAACGCGATGTCGGTGGGCCGCTCGCCCGACCGCGGCGTCGTGTTCGTCACAAGTGGGCTCGTCTTGCTCTTGGACAGAATCGAGCTCGAGGCCGTGCTGGCACATGAGCTGGCGCACATAAAGCGTGGCGACACCGTCTCTGGGGCAATCGCCGTCCTCGCTTTCGACCCGCTGAAACGCTATGTCCCGACATTTGCGGCAATTGCCGACAGGGTTGCCGGCCACGGCCGCGAGCCGCTCGCCGATCTTGCGGCTGTGGCGGTCACGCGCTATCCGCCCGGCCTGATCGCTGCTCTCGAGAAGATCGGCGCCGCCCCGGACAGAAGGCCCGCCTGCCTCCCGCGCAGTGTGACCGAGTCGACAGCGCGGCTCTGGTTGGCGCCCTTCGACCTGCCGTCCGACGAGCCGGAACGCCTCGGGGCCCTCGATCTCGCCGAACGCGTCGGCGTCTTGAGGGAGCTCTGAGCGGCCTTACAGATGTGCTCGGATCTCGAAGCTCGGACTGGCGGGGCCGGCCCACCCGTGGTCGAATTGCCGTGTGCGCCAGGAACGCGTCAAGCGGTGAGGTCCGTTCGCCAAGAGCTGGCGGCCTCGGGACACCGACGGGTCACGCCGGTATCGTTCCACCCTGAGCCGGCGGGAGACCTACGTTCGTGCCGGCGCCTGTCATTGGGCATCGAGGGAGGCTGAGGCGATGTCGGGTCATTCCAAGTGGGCAACCACCAAGCATCGCAAGGGTGCCGTCGACGCGGCTCGAGGCAAGCTGTTCGCCAAGCTGATCCGCCAGGTCGAGGTCGCTGCTCGGGAGGGTGGGGGGGACATGACCGCCAACGCCACGCTCCGCACGATGTTCACCAAGGCCCGGGACGCGTCCGTCCCGCTGGACACGATCGAGCGCGCGATCAAACGCGGCACCGGCGAGCTCGAAGGCGTCCGTTATGAAGCGATCTCCTACGAGGGCTATGCCCCCTCCGGCGTCGCGATGATCGTCGAGTGCCTCACGGACAACCGGAATCGGACCGGGTCGGAGGTCCGGTCGCTGTTCTCCCGCAACGGCGGCTCGATGGCCGAGCCGGGCGCGGTCTCCTGGCAGTTCGAGCGCAAGGGCGTGCTGATGGTCCCCAAGTCCGTCGGCGAGGACGAGCTCATGGCCGCCGCGCTCGAAGCAGGCGGGGAGGACTTGCGCGACGAAGGCGATGAGTGGATGGTCACGAGCGCGCCCGCGGACCTTGCCGGGATGCACAGCGCGCTGGACAAGGCCTCGATCGCCGTCGACTCGGCCGATCTCGAGATGGTGCCGACCACGCGTGTCGAGGTCACCGACGATTCGACTGCCAAGCGGGTGCTCAAGCTAATCGAGCTTCTCGAGGAGCACGACGACGTGCAGAGCGTGTGGGCGAACTTCGACATCCCCGACGAGATCCTGGAGCGCGTCGAGCTCTGAGCAGTTTGAACACGGTCCGCCGGGTCGTGGGTCGCACGGGTTACGATCGAACGAGTGTTTGTCCTTGGCATCGATCCAGGCCTGTCCAGGTGCGGCTACGGCTGCGTGAGGTCCGACGGGCCGCGCAGGCACGCCGTCGCAGCCGGTGTGATCACGACAGCGATAGACGAGTCGGTGCCCTCCCGGCTGGCGACGCTTCGTGCCGAGCTGCACAAGCTTGTCAGCGAGCTTCACCCCGACGTGGTCGTCGTAGAGCGCGTGTTCTTCCAGACCAATGCCCGGACCGCGATGTCGGTCGGGCAGGCAAGCGGAGTCGCGCTCTTGACCGCGGTGGAGCTGGGCTGTGAGGTGGTGGAGTACACCTCGAACGAGGTCAAGCTCGCGGTGACCGGCTTCGGTGGAGCAACGAAGGACCAAGTGCAAAGAATGGTGGCGCGCCTTCTCGATCTCGATGCCGTGCCGAAGCCTGCCGATGCGGCCGACGCGCTTGCACTGGCGCTTTGCCACCTCAGCACGGCACCGTGGGCGCGACCGTCCTGGCCGACGCCCTCCCGGCTCGACACGGCGAAAGGCCGAGAGTCCCAGGTGGCGCGGCCGTGATCGCGTCGCTGCGCGGCCTGGTGAGCGAGAGGAGGGCGGTCGGCGACGCGGCGGTCGAGCTCGTCGTGGAGGTCGGTGGCGTGGGCTACCGCCTGGTCGTCTCCCCAAGGACAGCGAGCGGCTTGCAGCTCGGGCACGAGGCTTGTGTCGCGGTGCACACCCACGTCCGCGAGAGTGCCATCACGTTGTACGGGTTCTCCTCGGCCGAGGAGCGAACGGCCTTCGAGCTGCTCTTGGGGGCTCACGGCGTCGGCCCTGGACTGGCGCTCGCGATCCTGAGCGTCCACGATCCGGCCGAGCTTGCCCAGGTCATCGCCAACGGGAACGTCGATGCCTTGAAGCTGGTGTCCGGCGTCGGGCAGAAGACGGCGGCGCGGCTGCTCCTCGAGCTGCAGGCGCGATTTGACTACCTGAACGCCGACGGGACGCTCGGGGCTGGCACGTACCAGGCGAACCGCCAGCCGTCGGTGACTTCTGAAGTCGGCGAGGCACTCGCCCAGCTCGGCTACGCGCCCGACGAGGTGAGAACGGCCATCCGCGCGCTGCCGGAAGAGGGGAGCATCGAGGAGCTCCTGCGCCTGGCCCTGCGAAGCCTTGCGCCGCGGAGATGACCTGGCGATGAGCCCTCGCCGAGAGATCCTCGCAGATGCCGATTCTGCCGCCGGCAAAGTTGCGGCCGAATCGCAGCTCGACCCCGGCTCGTTCGAGAACGACACCGGGCTCGAAGTCGGGATACGTCCGAAGCGGCTCGCCGACTTCGTGGGCCAGCACCTGTTGCGAGACAAGCTCGAGATCATCCTCGAGGCCGCGCGACGACGTGACCAACCGGTCGACCACGTGCTGTTTGCCGGGCCGCCGGGGCTCGGCAAGACCACGCTGGCGGGCATCATGGCCTGCGAGATGGGAGCGGGCCTGCGCATCACTTCTGGGCCCGCGCTCGTGCGAAGCGGCGACGTTGCGGCCATCTTGACCGATCTTCAGCCCGGCGACGTGCTCTTCATCGATGAGATCCACCGCATGGGCCGGGCGGTCGAGGAGCTGCTCTACCCGGCGATGGAGGACTTCCAGCTCGACATAGTGCTCGGTCGCGGACCGACGGCCCGTTCGATCCGGTTGGACCTGCCGAGGTTCACACTCGTGGGCGCGACGACCCGCACGGGCCTGATCACCGGGCCCCTGCGCGACCGGTTCGGCATTGTGGCGCGTCTCGAGCTCTACAGCGACGCCGAGCTCGAGCAGATCGTGCGCCGCACCGGCGTGCTGTTCGGAGTCGAGCTGACCCCCGGGGGGGCCAGTGAAATAGCGCGTCGATCGCGTGGCACGCCGCGCCTGGCCATCCGCCTGCTCCGCCGTGTCCGGGACTTCGTCGAAGTCCGCGGTGAGGGTGTGATCACAGAGGAGGCGGCGCGTGAGGGCCTGACGGTGTTCGGAGTGGACGAGCTCGGGCTGGACAGCCTCGACCGGAGGATCCTGGAGATCCTCTGTGACCGCTTCGAAGGTCGGCCCGTCGGGCTCTCGACCTTGGCAGTGAGCGTCGGCGAGGAGCCCGAGACGGTCGAGGACGTCTACGAGCCGTTCCTCCTGCAGGCCGGTCTCATCATGCGCACGCCCCGTGGAAGGCTTGCCGCAGCGAAGGCCTACGAGCATCTCGGACTTGCGATCCCGGCCCAGTTGTTGAGCTTGCTGTCAGTGGGCGACTCCTATCAATCGGGCGCGATGTCGTCGCGTGGGGGCCCCCGGAGCGGCGCCGTGCAAGATGTCCTGTTCGCCGCGACGTCCGACGAGGACGCTTGCACGGAGGAGCCCGGATCGGGCGACTAAGGTGATGCGTCGCATCATTCCTTGATCGATAGGCTTCCCATGTTTCTCGTCCACGTGCTCGCCTCTTCCGGCATCCACAATCTTGCGGTCNNCCACAGCGCCAGCGCCGGCAGCGCCAGCTCCAGCTCGGTAAGCAGATCTCCGTCGGGGACAAGGTGATGCTCTCCTCGGGCATCCTCGGCCGGGTCGAGGGGTTCGTGGGCGATCACGCGAGGATCGAGATCGCTCCCGGGACTGTCATCGAGGTCCTTCGGGCTGCGGTGTCCCGGCGAATTGACGAAACAGCTGACGGCGTCACCGATCTCGTAGGCAACGCTCCGTTCGACGGGCGCGGTCACGACGACCTGATCGACGACGACAACGACCCGTACTCGGTGCCGCCTCTAGAAGCCGACAAGACGCCCGATCCAGGTGACGACGCGGATGGGAGCCATCCGGCCGGCGATGGGAGCGGAGGCGACAACCGTTGAGACGCAACCTGCTCGTGAGTGTTGTCCTGGTGTGCCTCGTCTGCTTCGGCGCGCTTGGAGGCGTCATCGCCGCGGGATGGTCGCCCAAGCTCGGCCTTGACCTCGAGGGAGGCCTCTCGGTGGTCTTCCAGCCCGCCCAGAAGGCGACGCCGGCACAGTTGCAGACCGTTGTGGGCATCATGCAGGCACGTGCGAACGGGCTCGGCCTCTCGAGCCCGAACATCGGGACCCAGGGCAGCAACATCGTCGTGCAGCTCCCAGGCGTGAAGAACTTCTCCACGGTGATCAAGGAGATCGGCAGCACGGCCCAGCTGTTCTTCCGCCCGGTCCTCTGCGCGGCCAACGCGTACACAGCCCCCAGCCCGACCAAGAAGACCACCACCACTACGACGGCTCCGAAGACGACCGCGACGACAGCGGCCAACACCACTACGACGGCGCCGAAGACGACTACGACCACTGCTGCGCCGACGACCACGACTACGGTGCCCAAGACTAAGAAGGCCGCCGTTTACGTGAAGCCGCCCCCGTGCGGCGCCAGTTACCGTTACACGACGGCCACTTACAGCACAGCCTCGTCGTCGAACCCCGGCTCGCCGCCCGACCCGGCGCTCAACTCGGCGCCGACAACGCCGCCGAGCCAGGACAAGGCATCGCGGGTCGTCCTCATCTGTGCGTCCACGTTGACCCCGTGCCCGGCACGTTACGAGCTGGGCACGACCCCCTATGACGGGACAGTGCCGGCGACCGGCGAGATCCTCGCCTCGGCCAACGCCGAGCTGCAGACGACCGCGGGCTGGGTCGTGAACTTCACCATCAAGTCGCAGTACTCGGCCTTCTTCGACACCGTCGCGAAGAAGAACTACCACCTCCCGTTGGCGATCGACCTCGGTGGCCAAGTGGAATCTGCGCCGACGATCAACGCTATGAGCTTCGGCGGTTCCGGGGAGATCAGCGGGGACTTCACCCAGCCACAGGCACAGGCGCTCGCCCTTGTCCTCAAGTACGGCCAGATCCCGATCGCGCTCACACAGGCCACCTACACCACGGTGTCGCCGACCCTCGGGAAGAAGTCGCTGCAAGCCGGCGTGCTCGCCGGCCTTCTCGGGCTCCTGCTCGTGATGTTCTACACGATCTTTTACTACAGGGCTCTCGGCGTCGTGGTCGTGCTCGGCCTGGTGAGCACCGGTGCTCTCATCTACGCGATCATCTCCCTCCTCGGAGCGACGTCAGCAGGCCTGACGCTGGACCTGTCGGGCATGACAGGTCTGATCGTCTCAGTCGGGATCACTGTCGACTCGTATGTCGTCTATTTCGAGCGATTAAAGGACGAAGTGCGTGCCGGCCGGTCGATCCGGTCCTCGGTGGACAGAGGGTTCAAGAGCGCCTACCGCACGATCCTTTCGGCTGACGCGGTGTCCTTCCTCGGCGCACTAGTGCTCTGGTTGCTCTCGATCGGCGCGGTTCGCGGCTTCGCGTTCATGCTCGGGCTGTCCACCATCGTCGATGTGATCACCGCCTACACGTTCACGCGTCCTCTCGTGATCCTCCTCGGCCGCAACCGGGTATTCACCAATGCCAGGGGCTTTGGTGTCGCGAGCGGCCTGGCTGCAGCCACGGAGGTCGGGTCATGAGCACCGCCTCGATCGAGCTGGGCGGTGCCGAGGCGCGCAGGCCCATGGTGCTCCTGCGCCTGTACCACGGACAGACCCGTTTCGACTTCGTCCGCAGACGGAGATGGTGGTTCGCCGCCTCCTCGCTCGTGATCATCGCCGGTCTCGCCTCGCTCGGTGTCAAGGGCCTCAACTACAGCATCGAGTTCGTAGGTGGCACTTCATGGCAGGTCGCGGCACCGGGCGTGACGGTGGCGCAGGCACAGAAGGCGCTGACCCCGCTCGGCTTCGGAGGCGCGACTATCACCGTGCTCGGGAGCGGGAGCAAGCAGAGCCTGAACGTCGAGGCGAAGCTCGCCAAGAACGCGACCGGCGTCAGCACCCAGGAGGCCGCCAAGGTGGCCGGAGTCCTCGCCGCGCTGACGCACAAGTCGGCATCGTCGGTGTCGGTCGAGAACGTCGGGCCGACCTGGGGGAGCGACATCACCCACAAGGCGGTAGAGGCGCTGATCGTGTTCCTCATCGTGATCTCGGCCTACATCTCGATCTTCTTCGAGTGGAAGATGGCCGTCGCCGCGATCGTCGCGGTCCTTCACGACATCCTCGTCACCGTGGGGATCTACTCGCTGCTGTCGTTCCTCGTGACGCCGGACACCGTCGTGGCGTTCCTNNGCCGAGATACTCGGCGCCATCACGCTCGAGTACTTCGGCCTTGCCCTCTTGATCGGACTCACAAGCGGGGCCTACTCGTCGATCTTCATCGCGTCGCCTTTGCTCGCGATGCTGAAGGAGCACGAAGAGCGCTACCGCCGGATTCGCGAGCGCCTCGAATCGCGCGGGACGGCCATGATGCTGATCTCGCCCGCGGCCGTTGCCGCGGGCGCGTTGAGCACCGCCGAGGCGGCGACGTCGGTCAAGCGCCGCCGCCCGTCGAGCGCCGCTGCGGCCAAGCCGGCAACACTGCGTCCCGGAGCGACCCGGGGCAGCTCTGCGGCGGTCGTGAAGGACGAAGTCTTCGACGAGGACGGCGCGCCTACGGGCAACGGGGAGCACAGCGCCCAAGAGCCGCGAGCGACCGGTACGCCTGGCGGGAGAGCGGTCAGGTCTCCTGCGGGAGCACCACGCGCCGGCACACCGGCACGCCGCCCACCGCCACGACCCCGCAAGAAGGGCAAGCGCCGGTAGCTGCCGTGCAAGGCGATACCGCCATGGGCGCAATCCCCAGCCGAGTGCGGCACTACCCCTAGGCTGGCGGGCCATGATCGACATCCGGCTGGCACGCGAGCACCCAGACGAGTTCCGACGCGCCCTCGCCCGAAAGGGAGCTGCCGCGGAATTCGAGGCCTTGTTGACCGTCGACGGGCTTTGGCGAGAGCTGACCACCGAGGTGGACGAGCTCCGCAGAAGGACCCGACCAAAGGGCAAGCCGACCGAAGAGGAGCGGGCAGCCCTTGTGCTGGTCAGCCAGGAGCTGCGTCGAGCGGAGGGCAAGCTCGAAGAGCTCGGTCACCGCCGTTCGGAGCTGCTTGGCGCCCTCCCGAACCCNNGGGACGCCGGCCGAGTTCTCGTTCACCCCGCGCGACCACGTCGAGCTCAGCCTTGCGTCGGGCTCCTTCGGTGGAAATGGCCCGGACCGGCCCGGCTTCGACCTGGAACGAGGGGCGAGGGTTGCAGGTGCCCGTTTTGCGTACCGGAGGGGCGCCGTCGCGCTCGTGGAGCTGGCCCTGTACAGATATGCCATCGACCGGCTGGTTGGACTCGGCTTCGAACCTGTCCTCCCACCGGTGCTGGTCCGGGAGTCCGCGATGTACGGCACAGGCTTCCTGCCAACCGACGAGGTCAATCTGTACCAGGTCGCCAGTGACGCTCTCTACCTGACCGGGACCTCCGAGGTCGCCCTTGCGGCGCTTCACCAGGGTGAGATCCTGCCCGCCGAGGAGCTCCCGTTGCGCTACGCGGGCTACTCCACCTGCTTTCGGCGCGAGGCGGGCGCAGCCGGGCGAGACACGCGGGGCATCTTCCGAGTTCACCAGTTCGACAAGGTGGAGATGTTCTTCTTCGCTGTTCCCGAGCGTTCCCGCGAACATCATGAGGAGATCCTCGCGATCGAGGAGGACCTTGTGAGCGGCCTTGGCATCGCCTACCGGGTCGTGGTCACAGCGGCCGGCGACCTCGGGCCGTCCGCGGCCAAGAAGTACGACGTCGAGGCTTGGATCCCGAGCCAGCAACGCTACCGGGAGATCACGTCCTGCTCGAACACGACCGACTATCAGGCTCGGCGACTCAACGTCCGCTTCCGTGACGAGGACGGATCGCTCCGGTTCGTGCACACCTTGAACGGGACCGCCATGACGGCCAGGTTCCTGATCGCGCTGATCGAGGCCAATCAGGACAAGGACGGCCACGTGGCCGTACCTGAGATGCTCCGCGCCTACGGCGCGCCGGAGCAGCTCTGAGCTGGTTCGAGCCCGCCTGAGCGGCTCTGGGGACCTCTGAGGACAGAGGCCGCCTCAGCCGGTTCTGGCCTGTACCGCAGCGGCTCCGAGCTGATCGAGAGGCCCGTGGCCGGCACCAAGGTGCCACTGCGAGCCCCCGAGGATCGCCCGGGTGACGAACTGCTTGGCCTCGAACGCGGCCTCGAGCGGCTCGAGCCCGAGGGCTAGGTTCGCGGCGATCGCTGCCGAGAACGTGCAACCGGTGCCATGGACGTTCACGGTGTCGATCCACGGCGCCCGGAGCAGCGTCACGCAACGCCCGTCGAACGCCACGTCGACGGCCTCGGCGCCACGACGGCGCCCACCCTTGATGATCACGAGCTGTGGCCCGAGAGCGTGCAGCTCGCGGGCGGCGGCCTCCATGGCTTGGAGATCGGCCAGCTCGCGGCCGGTCAGCAGCGCGGCCTCCGGCAGGTTCGGCGTCACGACGGCGGCATGGGCGAACAAGGCGCGATAGGCGCCGGCGACGTCGTCACCGGGGAACATGGGCTTCCCGCTCGACGAAACGAGCACGGGGTCGATCACGAGCGGCGGGAGCTTCCCGGCGGCACCTCGGCCCGCCAGCAGCTTCACGATGCCGGAGGTCGCCAACATCCCCGTCTTGGCAGCGAGCACAGGCATGTCGGAAAGGACGGCGTCCAGTTGCGCCGACACCATCGCGGGGGTCATCGCGAGGAAGTCACGCACGCCGACAGTGTTCTGCGCGGTGACCGCAGTCACCACGAGCGTCCCGAACACCCCCAACGCACAGAAGGTGCGCAGGTCGGCAGCGAGGCCCGCTCCGCCGCCGGAGTCGCTTCCGGCGATCGTGAGGGCCACCTTGGGCATCGCGCGCAACTCTGCTGGGACGGCTGGGGCGTCATGGGTCACGCCGGCGATCCTATGACCAGCTCAGGGACCCAGCCTCCCGGGGAACTGAGCCGGAGATCTCGGAGCCGGGAACCGCTCAGGCGGGCGGCAGGTTGACGTCCGCTATCCGGTCGTCGAGGACAGGTTCGCAGCGGCGGTGCAATAGGCGGTTACGCTCGATGTGTGCACGTTGAGCAGCTCATCGGCTTGACCGTCGTTTACACCAGCACGACCCTCGTGGACGGTTTGGTGCTGGGCGTCGCCTTGGGATCCGTGGGCTATTTCCTTTCGGAACGCTACAAGCGGTCCCGCGGCGTCACTCCATGGAGAGTGCCGTCTGGCATGTGGGCCGTTCTTCTTTTCCTTCTCTCGCTCATCGGCGTCGTCATGTACCTGATCGCGTGCTTCACCACACGGCCCAAGACGGGGCCCACGGGCTGGGCCGGAGGTGACCCGCGCTGGGGCCCGGGCCCGCACGACGCCGAAGGCCGTCCTCCGCAAGGCTGGAACGCACCTCCTCCGGGCCAGTGGGGCCAGGGCGCGCCGCAGGGATGGGACGCGCCGGCTCCCGGCGGATGGGAGGCGCCACCGCCCGGCTACAGCGGAGCGCCACCACCGGGAGGTTGGGACGCAGCTCCGCCTCAGGGAAGGGTCTTTCCCCGGCTGGGACCGCCGGGCGTGCCCGGCGCGCCCACAGGATCGGCGCCGCCCGTGCCGCTGCCGCCACCTCCTCCGCGGTCGTGGCTGCCGGATCCCGGTGGACGCCATGAGCTGCGTTACTGGGATGGAACCAAGTTCACCGAGCACGTGGCCGACGGCGGGAAGATCAGCACCGACCCGATCTGATACGAGCCGTCGTGAGCGCGGCCGACAACCTCTGTGCTCCGGCGGGTACTGGGGGCCGTTGGATTTCCGTGTATTGTCTCGCGTCATCCGCTGGGCCAAGGGCGTCCCGGCCATCAGCCGGCGGCAAAGCAGCCGAACGGCTGAGCCGGAAACCAGTCCGACCCGGGGACCGAGGTGGTCGCCGGGTCGGCTTCGACCGCCAAGAGGACGCCAATGACCAGGACCGAAGACGTGGTGGGCTGCTACGACCCCGCGTTCGAGCACGATGCGTGCGGGGTCGCGTTCGTTGTGGACCTGGAGCGCCCGGCCAGCCACCGCGTCGTGACGCTCGGGCTCACTGCGCTCGAGAACCTCGCTCACCGGGGCGCGTTCGGGGCTGACCCCGGCACCGGTGACGGGGCGGGTGCGCTGATACAGCTGCCTCATCGGCTCTATTCGGAGGTTGCAGGCTTCGATCTCCCGGCGCCGGGGAGCTACGGCACTGGGATGGCGTTTCTTCCGTGCGAGCCGCGAGCAGCTCAACGGGCCACCGATCTCGTTTCGAGACTCGCCTGCGAGGAAGGTCTCGTCGTCCTCGGATGGCGCGAGATGCCGGTCGACCTCTCCGCCGCCGGCGAGGGAGCCAGGGCCGTCGCCCCGAGGTTCTCGCAGGTCTTCCTCGCCTCCGCGGGCGGGCCCGCGCTGGTTGGCGACGCCCTCGAGCGCAAGTGCTTTGTCGTGCGCAAGCGCGTGGAGCACACAGGCTCGGGCGTCTACTTCCCGTCGCTGTCGACACGGACGATCGTCTACAAGGGGATGCTGGCGCCCCAGCAGCTGCGAGGGTTCTTCCCTGACCTCACCGACGAGCGGCTCGAGAGCCGGATCGCGATGGTGCACAGCAGGTTCTCGACGAACACGTTTCCCTCGTGGCCGCTTGCTCACCCCTACCGCCTCATCGCGCACAACGGCGAGATCAACACACTCGCAGGCAACCGGAATTGGATGCGCGCCAGGGAGGCGTTCTTGGCGAGTGATCGCTTCGACGGCGACCTGGCGCGGATCTTCCCGATCGTGACGCCCGGAGCAAGCGATTCGGCCACCTTCGACGAGGTCTTGGAGCTGCTCCATCTCGGCGGTCGGACGCTTGCCCATGCGGTGCTCATGATGATCCCCGAGGCCTGGCAGAACCACGCCGAGATGGACCCGGCCCGGCGAGCGTTCTACAGCTTCCACGCTTCGCTGATGGAGCCCTGGGACGGGCCCGCGGCCATCGCCTTCACCGACGGGACAGTGGTGGGCGCCGTGCTCGACCGCAACGGCCTGCGCCCCGCCCGCTACTGGGTGACCGATGACGGACTTGTGGTGCTCGCATCTGAGGTGGGTGTCCTCGACCTCGACCCGGCCTCGGTCGTGGTCAAGGGCAGGCTGCAGCCGGGACGGATGTTCCTCGTCGACACCGCAGCCGGGCGCATCGTCTCCGATGACGAGATAAAGGCCTCGCTGGCCGCAGAGCACCCCTATGGGGACTGGCTGGCCGAGAACCTCGTCCATCTGGGGGACCTGCCTCCCAGGATGATGCTGACCCCACAGCACGCCTCGGTCGTGCGGCACCAGCGGCTCTTCGGGGTGACCAACGAGGAGCTGCGCCTCATCGTCGAGCCCATGGCCAACTCGGGGAGCGAGCCCATCGGCTCGATGGGCTCCGACACGCCCCTCGCCGTGCTCTCCGAGCGGCCGCGCCTTGTCTACGACTACTTCACCCAGCTCTTTGCACAGGTGACGAACCCCCCGCTCGACGCCATCCGTGAAGAGCTCGTGACTTCCATCGAGGCCACGGTCGGACCGGAACGGAACCTGCTCGAGCCTGAGCCGGCCTCGTGCCGGCAGATCTGCCTGCCCTACCCGGTCATCGACAACGACGACCTGGCGAAGCTGCTCTACGTCAACGAGCACGGCGAGACGCCGGGCTTCCGTGGCTTTGCCGTCGACGGCCTGTTCCCTGTGAACGAAGGCGGGCCGGGGCTCGAAGCCGCCATCGACAAGGTCTGCCGGCAGGTATCGGAGGCGATCGCGCTCGGAGCGAACATCATCGTGCTGTCGGACCGCAACGCGAGCTCGACGAGCGCTCCGATCCCGTCATTGCTTCTCACCGCCGCTGTGCACAACCATCTCGTGCGGGAGAAGGAACGGACCCGGGTGGGGCTCATCATCGAGAGCGGCGACGCCAGGGAAGTGCACCACTTCGCCCTGCTGATCGGCTACGGCGCAGCGGCCGTGAACCCGTACCTCGCGCTCGAGTCGGTCGCAGAGATGGTGCGCGACGGCCTGCTGGGCGAGGCCTCGGAGCGGGAAGCCTTCCGCAAGTACCTGAAAGCCGCGAGCAAGGGCGTCTTGAAGGTGATGTCGAAGATGGGCATCTCGACGGTCGCCTCCTACACGGGGGCCCAGGTCTTCGAGGCGATCGGGCTCGATCGGGCGCTCGTGGACCGGTACTTCGGGTCGACACCGAGCCGGCTCGGCGGCATCGGCCTGGCCGAGCTCGCCGAGGAGGTGGCCCGGCGCCACCGCTACGCGTACGAAGGGCCGGGGGCCGTCCCGGGCGAGCTCGAGATCGAGGTCGGCGGCGAGTACAAGTGGCGACGGGACGGTGAGTACCACTTGTTCAACCCGAAGACCGTCTTCAAGCTGCAGCACGCGACACGTTCCAAGCGCTTCGACATCTTCAAGGAGTACAGCTGCCTGGTCGACGAGCAGTCAGAACGGCTGGCGACCCTGCGCGGCCTGCTGCGGCTGCGCGTCGGCGACGCCTCGGTGCGATCGCCGGTCCCGCTCGAGGAGGTCGAGCCGGTCGAGGCCATCGTGAGGCGGTTCGCGACCGGGGCAATGTCGTACGGGTCGATCTCCGCTGAGGCTCACGAGACTCTCGCGATCGCGATGAACCGCCTCGGCGCCCGGTCGAACACGGGCGAGGGAGGCGAGGACCCCGAGCGGTACGTGCCCGATGCGAACGGTGACCTGCGGCGAAGCGCCGTCAAGCAGGTGGCCTCGGGCCGTTTCGGGGTCACGAGCGAGTACCTGGTGAACGCGGACGACCTCCAGATCAAGATCGCCCAGGGCGCCAAGCCCGGCGAGGGCGGTCAGCTCCCCGGCCACAAGGTCTACCCGTGGATAGCAAAGACCCGCTACTCGACCGCCGGCGTCGGGCTGATCTCTCCACCGCCGCACCACGACATCTACTCGATCGAGGACCTGGCCCAGCTCATCTACGACCTCAAGAACGCGAACCCTGCCGCCCGCATCCACGTGAAGCTGGTGGCCGAGGTCGGTGTCGGGACCGTTGCGGCAGGTGTGGCGAAGGCGCACGCGGACGTCGTCCTGATTTCCGGCCAGGACGGCGGCACGGGCGCCGCGCCGCTCACCTCGCTCAAGCACGCTGGCGCTCCGTGGGAGCTCGGGTTGGCTGAGACACAGCAGACGCTGGTCCGCAACGGTCTCAGGGACCGCATCACCGTCCAGGTCGACGGCCAGATGAAGACGGGACGGGACGTGATCGTGGCGACGCTGCTCGGGGCGGAGGAGTTCGGCTTTGCGACCGCTCCGCTTGTCGTCTCCGGGTGTGTGATGATGCGCGTCTGCCACCTCGACACGTGCCCCGTCGGCATCGCGACGCAGAATCCCGAACTTCGCAAGCACTTCACGGGGCGACCGGAGTTCATCGAGACGTTCTTCCAATACATCGCCGAAGAGTGTCGCGAACTTCTAGCTGCGCTCGGCTTCCGCACGATGGCCGAAGCCGTCGGCCATGTCGAGAGCCTCGACACCGCGGTCGCGATCGACCACTACTGGAAGGCAGGCAAGCTGGACCTCCGTCCCATCCTGGAGCCGGTCAGCACCTCGTCGTCGACCGCGCTCCACCGCACGCGCGACCAGGACCATGGTCTCGACGGTGCCCTCGACCGCGAGCTCATCGAGGCCTGTGGCGCGGCGATCTCCGACAGTCGGAGGACCGAGCTCGAGCTCCCCATCCGGAACATCCATCGTGCCGTCGGGACCATGCTCGGCTCGGAGATAACCAAGCGCCACGGCGGCGCAGGCCTGCCTGACGGCACCATCTCGCTCACCTTCCGGGGTTCCGCGGGTCAGAGCTTCGGCGCCTTTGTGCCTCGTGGCATCACGATGAGGCTCTTCGGCGACGCGAACGACTACCTGGGCAAGGGCCTCTCGGGCGGGATCATCGTGGTTCGGCCACCGGAGAGCTCGCCGTTCCGGGCCGAGGACCAGATCATCGCCGGCAACGTCGTGCTCTACGGGGCGACGTCGGGCAGGGCGTTCATCCGGGGGCAGGTCGGCGAACGATTCTGCGTCCGGAACTCTGGTGCCGCTGCCGTCGTCGAAGGAGTGGGCGACCACGCGTGCGAGTACATGACCGGTGGAACCGTCCTCGTGCTCGGCCCGACGGGGCGCAACTTCGCAGCCGGGATGTCGGGCGGCGTGGCCTTCGTGCACGACCCGGAGATGATCCTGCCGAGGCGCCTGAACCCCGAGATGGTTGAGCTCGAACAGCTCGACGAGGAGGACCGGCGCACGGTACACGAGCTCTGCAGCGCACACCTGGCATCGACGGGCTCGGCGCTCGCGGCGCGGCTTGTCGATCGATGGGAAGACACCTTGACCGAGATCGTGAAGGTCATGCCCCGTGACTACCGGCGCGTTCTCGAGGCCACCAGGCGCGCCGTCGAGGCCGGTGGGTCGGTGGACGAGGAGATCATGGCGGCGGCCCATGGCTGATCCTCGCGGATTCCTTCGTTACGAGCGCACCGGTCCGCGGCGCCGGCCGGTCGAGACCCGCGTCCGGGACTGGNNAACAACTTCCCCGAGCTCACCGGAAGGCTATGCCCGGCGCCGTGCGAGGGCTCGTGCGTGCTCGGGATCATCGCCGAGCCGGTGCTGATCAAGCAGGTCGAGCTCGAGACCGCCGAGTGGGCGGCCAGCTCTGGAGTGCTCGCGCCCCACCGGGCCGGCACGAGGACCGGAAAGAAGGTGGCGATCGTCGGTTCGGGCCCTGCCGGGCTCGCGGCGGCCCAGCAGCTCACCCGGGCGGGGCACGCAGTGGTGGTCTTCGAGCGTGCCGAGCGCATCGGTGGCCTGCTGCGCTACGGAATCCCCGCGTTCAAGCTGGAGAAGTCGGTGCTGGACCGGCGCCTGGCCCAGATGGAAGAAGAGGGGACGGAGTTCCGTGCGCGCGTCGAGNNGGACGTGTCGGTGCTCTCAGCCAAGGCCCTTCGAGGCGAATTCGACGCCGTCGTGCTGGCGGGCGGTGCCACGCGCCCGCGTGACCTCACCGTGCCCGGGCGTCACCTGCGGGGCGTGCACTTCGCCATGGAGTACCTGAAATCGGCGAACCTCGTCTGTGAGGGCACGCTGGAGGTGCCGCGGATCAGCGCCGGCGCCAAGCGCGTCGCGATCATCGGGGGCGGCGACACCGGGGCCGACTGCCTCGGGACGGTCCACCGGCAGGGCGCGGCCTCGGTGACTCAGCTCGAGATCCTCCCGATGCCCGGCCCGGCGCGCGCGCCGGACAACCCGTGGCCCACCTGGCCGGTGCTCCTTCGTTCGAGCTCCGCACACGAGGAAGGGGGCGAGCGCGTCTTCTCGGTGGCTACGACCGAGCTTGTCGACGACGGGTCCGGCGCGGTGCGCGCGCTTCGTGGCGAGACCGTGGAGGTCGGCACGCTCGACGGGCGGCCGGCCATGGTGGCGGTGCCGGGAACCGCCTTCGAGATCGAGGTCGATCTCGTCCTTCTCGCCATGGGCTTTCTCGGGCCGGAGGTCAACGGCTGCGTGGCGGAGCTCGGCCTCGGGCTCGACCCCCGGGGCAACGTCGCCGTCGACCAGTACTTCGCGACGTCAGCCCCGGGCGTGTTCGCCTGCGGCGACATGGTGCGGGGCCAGAGCCTGATCGTTTGGGCGATAGCCGAGGGTCGCTCCGCTGCGGCCGGCGTCGACCGGTACCTGACAGGTCGCGACCACCTTCCCGCACCCGTCGTGCCAGGTCAGCTCGCTCTCAGATGAGAGCGCCGTCGCTCCGAGGTCATCAAGGTGTTCCTGCTGGCGCGCAGGGCCGCCGGGCTAGAGCGTCCCTCTGGCGGCTGTAGGCGAGTTGGTCGCGATCCACTGCTCGAGACGATCGGGGCTCATGGGGCTCGCCACGTAGAAGCCCTGGAGCGCGTCGCAACCGAGCGCGGTCAGCTGCTCCATGACCGGTCCGGAGTCGACCCCCTCGGCAATGACCGACAGGCTCAGGCTGTGGGCAAGGTTCACAACTGCACGGACGATCGCCTTCGCCGTGTCGTCGCTCAGGAGCGGCTCGACGAAGGACTTGTCGATCTTGACCGCAGTGACGGGAAGGCGCTGCAGGTACGAGAGCGAGGAGTTGCCGGTTCCAAAGTCGTCGAGCGAGAGACGCACGCCGAAGTCGACCAGGGACTGGAGGCTCCGGAGCGCTCCGTCGGGGTCGAACATGACTGCGCTCTCGGTGATCTCGAGCTCGATGGACTCCGGTGGCAGGCCAGAACGGCTCACGGCGGTCGTGACCGCGTCCATGAGCTCGGGGTCGTGCACAGTGGCAGCTGACAAGTTCACGGCCACTGGGATCAGGCGTCCCGCGCGATGCCAGCTGGCGCATTCCGACAACGCCCTTTGAAGCACCCAGTTCGTGAGCTCACGGATCATGCCTGTCTGCTCGGTGAGAGGAATGAAGACATCCGGGAGCAAGAGGCCACGGGTCGGGTGGCGCCACCGCACGAGCGCCTCGACACCGGTGACCACTTTGGTCCGGGCGTCGATCTTGGGTTGGTAGTCGAGACGGAACTCGTCCTTGTCGAGGGCGTCAGCCAGCTCGCTGGCTAGCGCGAGGCGCGACAGGCTGGAACGCTCGAGGTCGTCGCTGTAGTGACGTACTCCGCGGTGCTCTGCCTTCGCCAGGTGCATAGCGACTTCCGCGCGTCGCAGCAGGGCTGGCACGCCAAGGCTCGCGCCCTTCTCGTCCACATCGGCCTCGGCGACGCCGACGCTGCCACGCAGGCGAAGCCGCACGCCACCGACGTCGATCGCCTCGGCAAGCCCAGCGAGGACACGAGAGGCTATGGCGTCGGCATTGGCGTGCTCCGCGACGCTGGACGCGACGATGGCGAACTCGTCCGCGCCGAGGCGGGCTACCAGCTCGACCGGGTCGCCGAGCTCGCGGAGCCGGCGCGCGACCTCGAGGAGGACGAGGTCACCGAGGCCGTGCCCGAGGGTGTCGTTTATCTCTTTGAAGCGGTCGATGTCGAGCACGAGCACCGTGCGCTTCACTCCGCTCATCTCCGACTGCTTGGGCGCTGCGACCGTGTGACCGTGCTCGGCGAGCACCAGGCGGTTGGGCAGGCCGGTCAGCGGGTCGTGCAGCGCCTGGTCCCGAATCGCGCCCTCGGCCCGACTGCGGGCGGCCGCGGCTGCCAGGATGTTCGCGACAGCCTTGACGAAGTTCACGTCCTCTTCGGCGAACCTGCGTGGGCTCCGGCAACCGACACCCAGCACACCGGCGGGGGAGTCCTGGCCCGGGATCGGCACCTCGATCACGCTCATGGCCTCGGAGCGGGTCCAAAGCTCAGGGATCTCGAAACGGGCCTCGCGAGCCAGATCATCACAGACCACCGGTTCCTGAGTGACGAGAGCGAAGCTGACGGGCGAGGACGTCGGGTCCGTCGAGAGCAGCTCCGGCTCGGCGGGACTGTGACCGAGACTGGCCGTCAGCGTCACGAAGGCTGCGTCCGGCAGCGCCTCGAACAGGTGGACGAAGTCCACTTCGAGCTTCTCGGCGAGCAGGGTCACCGCGTCCTCGACGAGGTCGGCGTAGGCGAGGCCGACGAGAGCCCACCGGCCAAGGTTCGCGATCGCCGCCTGGCGCGCGGCGTTCGAGGCCAGGCGCTCCTCGCTCTCACGGCGGGCGGTGACGTCTCGGAGCGTGACGATGAACCCATTGACAGCCGGGTCGTCGATCATGTTGTTCGCGATCGACTCGACGGTGTGCCAGGTTCCATCCGTGTGCGCGATCCGGTACTCGATTGGCGGTGTGCTGCCTTCGTGCTCGGCCGCCTCGGCGAAGTGGCGTCGCACGCGGTCGTGATCTTGCGGGTGGACGAGAGCCTCGATGTGGAGCGCCTCGCCGTCGCTCCAGACAGGCCCGCGAAGACGGTGAGCAGCCGGGTTGGCAGACAGCAGCAGACCGTCTTGTGTCATGACGAAGATGACGTCCGCCGCGTGTTCCACGAGGGCCATCTCGCGGCGCGCGGCGTCGAGCACCGACCGTTCGGCAGCCACGCGAGCCGAGATGTCCACGATGATCCCCGCAGCTCCGTCTCTCTCGCCGGACGGGCCTCGCAGCGGGACGCCCCAGACCTCGAGGTGGTGGCGGGTCAGAGCGACGGACGCGAACTCGAGCCGCTCGCCGCCGAGAAGGCGCCGACCGAGCTCGAGCAGCTGCGGGCAGTCCTCGAGGATGTCGAACAAGCTGCGCCCGAGCAAGGAACCGGGCAGCTCGCAGAGCTCGGGCAGCAGGCCGCCTTCGAGGAAGGTGAGGACGCCGTCGCTGCCGAAAGCGAACAGCAGCACCGGTCCGGAGCGCGCGGCAGCGATCGAGTCGAGAACTGGGATAATTGGGATCACGGCTCGCTCTGCCTCGAAGGGAGGCGAGTCCGGGCCTTCGCGGTGCCCCATCGGCGACCTCCTCGAGGGTCCCCCTCTGTATGGCAAGATTACCCAGGGGGCACGGGCGCACGTGGGTTCTTCGCCGAGGCTGCGCGCCGGGCAGTCGCAGGGCGAGGCAGATCGTCACGATCGAACGCGCCGGGCCGTGCCAGGAGCTGCCGAGACGAGCGGAGGCACCGTGGGCGACGAGACCTTAGAGGCAATCCGGGCGGAGCTCGACACTCTGGCCGAGCGGCTCGGAGATGCCGCCTACGACTTTCTGCGGGCCCAGCTGCACCGGGGCGGCAAGCCCTCGAAAAGCGACCCTGACCTCGTGCGCGAGAAATTGCTGTCCCGCGCTCGCAATGCCATCGAACGCGCTTCGTTGCTCGTGGCCCAGGCCGAACGTGCCGCCGGAGAAGAAGGTGGCGAAGCGGGCGCCTGAGCGCTCAGCTCGAAGCCGGCCACCGGTTGATGGTGTCGATGAGCATGCGGAGCCGGCCGTGCGAACGCCGGTCGAACTCCAGCGCGAAACGCTTCAGCTCGAGGTGGTCGCGTCCCGCGCGCTCTGGCGGCAAGGGGCCGGTCCGCCAGATCCCCTTGGAGCTGCAGATGTCGGAGAATTCCTCGTTGAGCGCCGCCAGCTCCTCGTCGCTTGGCGCGAACCGGCAGCGTATGACCATCGTCGTGCCGACAAATCGCCTCGAGTGGTAATTGCGGTAGAAGCCCAGGATCTCCTCGACCGCCACGCCGACGTCGTCGGTGATGCGGTATAGGGCCGCGTCCTCGCGGTTCACCAGGCCCCGGCGCGTCACCTCGCCTTTCAGGAACCTTTCGAGCGCCTCCCAGTACGGGTCACCGGGAAGGTCGAGCAAGACGATCGGTGCGGGCTCCGCCTTGCCTGTCTGAAGCAAGGTGAACAGCTCGAAACATTCGTCCAGCGTCCCGAAACCGCCCGGCAGGACAGCGAAGGCGGCCGATTCCTTCATCAACATGAGCTTTCGCGTGAAGAAGTACTTCATCTCGACGAGCCGGCCCTCGGCGGCGAGCTGGGGGTGAGAGGCGGTCTCGAAGGGGAGGCGGATCTCGACGCCGAGGGACATTTCCGTGCCGGCCCCGTCTGCTCCCGCAGCCATGATGCCCGGACCGGCGCCAGTGACCACGAGCCACTTCTCGCGCGCCATGCGCGCCGCGAGGTCGGTGGCCTGGGCGTAGAGCGGGTCGGAGACCGCTGTGCGCGCGGAGCCGAACATGGTCAGCTTCGGGACGCCCCGATAGTGCGCGAACAGCTCGAAGGCCCGCTCCATCTCGGCGAGTGCCGAGGCAGCGATCTTCAGGTCGAGCCGGCTGGCATCGATGCGGGCGAGGGAGAGTCCGGTCACGAGGATGTCCCGGAGCAGGTCGCGGTTGGCCTTGGCACCGGAAAGCTCCAACAGCTCGGCAACGCGGCTTTCGATGTCCTCGCCGAGCCCGGCCGGCGGTGTGGGAGTCATCGCTCAGCTGGTCGCGTGCAGGACGCGTCCGTACAAGGTCGTGCGCTGCTCGAGCTGGCGCCCGACGGAGGCCGCAAGGTCGCGGAAGTCGGCTTCGTGCATCTGCTGGCCGTGCACGGCGCCCGCCGCCCGGGAGATGTTCTCGTCCATGAGGGTTCCACCGAGATCGTTGCAGCCGGCTGCGAGCAGTTGCCTGGTGCCGTCGATGCCGATCTTCACCCAGCTCGCCTGGATGTTCTCGATCCAGCCGTCATAGGCGATGCGCCCCACGGCATGCATCAAGAGCGCCTCCCGGAATGTCGGGCCCCGGCGGGCCTTCTTCTGAAGATAGATCGGGGACGCCATGTGGACGAACGGGAGCGGCACGAACTCGGTGAACCCGCCGGTCTCTTTCTGCAGGGCCCGCGTGCGGACGAGATGCCGNNACCTCGTCGTCGAGGATCTCGGCGGCGGTGCCCGGCAAGGTGCGCAGGCCGGCGTCCTTGAGCCGGACCAGATATGCGTCCAGCGGCTCGCCGAGCCGCCGTGCCCCCTCGTGAACCTCGAGCGCGGTGAAGGCATGGATGTGCATGCGGTCGGACCCGGCGCGTACCGCCTTGAGCACCTCGAGGTAGTAGTTGCCGTCGAAGTCCGGGTGGATCCCACCTTGAAGGCAGACCTCGGTGGCGCCGGCCTGCTCCGCCTCCACGACGCGCCGGGTGATCTCGTCGATCTGGAGCAGGTAGGGGCTGCCACGAAGGTTCAGCGACAACGGGCCTTTGGAGAACGCGCAGAACTTGCACTTGAACGTGCAGACGTTGGTGTAGTTGATGTTCCGGTTGACCACGAAGGTGACGACGTCGCCGACCGCTCTTCGCCGGAGCTCGTCCGCGACCTCGGCGACCGCGACCACTTCCGCGCCGCGAGCGGCGAACAGCTTGACGATCTCGTCTTCGCCTACCTCCTGACCAGCGAGCGCGCCCGTCAGCACTTCGCCCACGGCTCCGCCGGCGCTGGACGGTGCGCTCCTCGCGGGCTGCCGCGAGGCGGCTGTGTCGGCCGAGGCGATGGAGCGGCGGGCCGGGACCGACATGCGCTCAGCCAGCAAGCGGGGCGGGGCAACCTCACCGCCGGAGCACCAGTTCGAGTCCCGCGCGAGGCCTTCGGCGTCGGCACGGTCCATGACGGCATGACGCAGGTCCGCTGCCACGAATCTCGTTTCAGCCCACTCGGGGTGGACCGCGAGACGGGGAGCGAGCACGTGACCGTGCCGTTCGGTCACTTCGCGTAGGTGGTCGAGGGCCGGCCAGGCGCGCTCGGGGTTCACGTGATCGGCTGTGATCGGCGACACGCCGCCCCAGTCGTCGATGCCCGCGTCCAGCAGGCTGGAGAAGTCCTCAGTCAGGTTCGGGGGCGCCTGGAGATGGATGTCGGGGGGGAGGAGTACCCGGGCGACGGCGATCGACCACAGGTGCTCCTCGGCGGGGCAGCTCTCCGCGGCTTGCATTGCCGTCGCGGGCTTGGGGAGGAAGTTCTGGACGATCACCTCCTGGACGTGACCGTGGCGCGCATGGCTGGAGGCGATCGCCCGTAGAGCTGCGAGGCGGTCCGCGCGGGTCTCACCTATGCCCACGAGGATGCCTGTCGTGAACGCGATCTGGAGGCGGCCGGCCGCTTCCAGGGTCGCCAGACGGCGTTCCGGCGTCTTGTCCGGTGACGCTCGGTGGCATGCCAAGGCCCCATCGAGGGACTCGAGCATCATCCCCTGGCTCACTGCCACCTCGCGCAGCTGGGCGAGCTCGCTGGCGAACAGCGCCCCCGCGTTAGCGTGCGCGAGCAGGCCCGTCTCGGCTCGGACGAGGCGGCAGCACTCTGCGAGGTAGTCGATGGTCGAGGTGAAGCCGTGGTCCGCGAGCCATTCGNNCGAGGACCTGCTCGGGACTCAGGTATGCGGCGGTGAGACGAGCTGGAGGCTTGGCGAAGCTGCAGTAGCCGCAGCGGTCCTGGCAGAGCATGGTGAGTGGGATGAACACCTTCGGGGAGAAGGTGACCCGAGTGCCGTAGCGGCGATCGCGAATTCGGCGCGCGTTGGTCAGCAGGTCTTGCAGGGGTGCGGCGAGCAGCTCGTCGTCAGTGATGTCCAGGTGACCACTCGACACGACGCTGCCTTGGGCACTGCATGCGGCGCCGGTAGAGGTTCGGGTGAGCTCGGTCATGGCCTTACCCTACGGCAAGGGTCTTCGAACCGATCGCACCCCGGTCGCAGAGCCAGACCACGCGATCGGCGTGGACCCGTGTCGCGGGGAGGTCCTCGTGGTGAAGCGCCCTCGACAGGGCCTTGTTCTTGTCCGCTCCCGAGACCGTGAACACGACGAGCCGGGCGCGGGCGATCCCGGCAAAGGTCAATGTGAGGCGCTCGTGCCGATTGAAACCCGAGGGGTCCGCGTTGCGCTGGACCAGCCGATCAGGGGGCGCTTGGAGTGCGGCTGAGCCCGGGAACAGCGAGGCGGTGTGGCCATCTGGTCCCAGCCCGAGATGCACGAGATCGAGCTGGGGGCGCGCTGCGATCACGACTTGGTAAACCTCCGGTGGAGCGCCGCAGTCCATCGGGAGGAACCGTGGGTGCGGCTCGACGCGCTCAAT